>CAYTHV010000006.1:0-12338 GCA_964437685.1 uncultured Pirellulales bacterium | reverse complement strand
GTTTGCCGGCGTAATTGTCGGGGACGCCGAGTTTCTGGCTGCAGGATGAGCAGTGGAATTTGATCATCGTTATTTTCTCCTTGGGATAAACAACATCCTGTTTAAGTAGATTGTATGTTTGGAAGAGAGAAAGAGCAAGTGGAAAAAATGTTAATTATAAAATGCAGATTTTGAATTAGTGGAAGGAGATTTTTATGAAAAAGACAGTATGGGGTATGGTGATTTTGGCAAGTATGGTTGCAGTGTGCGGGTGTGATACGCTGAGGTTTGCGCCGAAAGAGGAACAGAAGCAGAATGCGTATCTGCACTGGCGGGGGGCGGGGTTTGCGGCGGGATTGGCAGAGCAGGAGCAGACGTCGCCGACATTGCAGGGATTGACGGAACTTGCGGCACAGCAGAGCGGGGCGTTTGTGGCGGATTATGGATTGCCGAAGGAACTTCCCGCGGCGGATAACGCGGCGGCGATTTTGGATGGGGCGGGTGCGGCGGTTGCTTCGGCGGCAACTCAGCAGAGTTTTGAGCGGCCGGATGTGTGGCAAGTGGCGGATGGCGCGATGGAGTTTGGGCTTGCACTGGCGGGACTGATCGGTGGGGTGTATGGTGTGCGGGCGACACAGTTTTTGCAACAGGCACGAGAAAAATTCAAAGCCCTAAAGGAGATTATCGAGGGCAACGAACTATTCAAACAGGCGAATCCTGACAGTGCGGCGGCGTTTAAGGATGCGCAGAAAGTGCAATCGACGGAAACGCGGAAGATTGTGGCGGAGGAGAAGCAATTGTAGATTGAAAGAGGAATGCCTGCGGCAGGGAAAAATAGAAACCGCAGATTTCGCAGATTGCACAGATTTTGTTTTCATTTTCAATTACCGCGTGGACAGAGCCAGCCTGCAAAATCAAAGATTAAAAATCAAAGAGCAAAAATACAAATTAAAAATGAAAAATATAACGGTACATTTCAGGTCTTTGTCATTTGGTGTTCCACGCAATTTGTGTGTGAAATCAAAACAAGGTAAAGCTTGAACTCCCAACAGCACAGGGGAATTGAATACCGGCTGGAGGTTTAATTTTGTGTCGCCCCTCCGGGGCTTGCGATGAGAGAGATGCTTACCGGCGGTTCCCACCGCCGGCTATTTTATGTCGTCCCTCCGGGACTCTATAACGAATGCCTGCGGCATGAAAACAAAAAGGGCGGGGTTGAGACCCGCCCCTACAATTTATTCTTCCATCGCGCAATGTTGTGAATGTAAATCCGTCAAAATTTACTTATTCGAAAATCAGGGTGCCGAAAAATTCAGGGCGGTGGAAGTCGGGTTGAGGAAGGTCAACCAATGACCAGGTCAGCCAGTGGGGGTGAGAAGTCTGGTCGCCGCATTTGTAGAAATTTGCTTTCCAGGTAACGCCGGGGCGGGGTTTTGCCAGCGGGGCGTACTTTTCCAGTATTTTTACCGGCATGCGGTATTCGAGCGTCCAGACGGTCGGCTTTTGAATTTCGGGTTCAACGATAGTCGGCTGTGAGTGCGCGATTTCGATGGTGTCGAGGTCATTGGGGTCGAATTCTTTGTGATTGGCGCCGCGTGCGAGTTGGTGGTACATCAGGATGGTGCCGCCGCAGTTGGTTTCGAGATTGAAGTAGCCCTGCTTGATGTCTGTGCCGGGGATGAAGAAAAATTCGACGCAGCTGTCGCGGCAGACGCCTGAATTGTAGCCTTGCTGGACGGCACGGACGTATTGGTCTTCGACGCGGAAGATGACATAGACATTGTTCGCATCATAGGCGACTTTGAACTGTGTTTTGGGAAAGTGTGCGGGTTTTTCGCCCATGAACAGGGTTAGTGTTTCAGGCTGTACGGCGTTCCACTGGGGCTTATCCCAATTGGCGTCGATGGTCAGCGGGGCGGTCAGTTGTTTGGCACGATAGGTTTTTGGTGTTTTCATTTTTTCATTTTTCATTTTCAATTTTCCATTTTTTTGCCACAGAGGGCACAGAGAAACACAGAGGTAAAAAGTTTATAGTTGATAGGAGCGTAGTTTTGTTTTCATTATAGGCCGGCCATGAACATCAGGTTCTGGTCGGTAAAGCCCGGAAGGCCTTCGTGTCCGAAGTTGGGATAGATGGCCATCTTTTTCGGGGCGGTAATTTTGTTGTAGGCGGCGAACTGGGTTGAGGGCGGACAGATCTTGTCCATTAGCCCGGTTGCCATCAGGACTTCGCCGCGGATGCGCGGGGCTAAGTGCTGGAGGTCGATGTAGCCGAGCTTTGTGAATATTTCGTCGCGGCGTTTGTGCTGCGGGTCGAATAGGCGGAAGTAGTGTTTGATTTCGACATAGGCATCTTCGCAGAGGTCCATGTCCCAGACGCGGCGGTAATCGCACAGGAATGGGAACATTGGCGCGAGGCGTTTGATGCGCGGTTCCAGCGCGGCACAGGCGAGAGTTAACGCTCCGCCCTGTGAGCCGCCGGTTGCGCCGACACGTTTGGGATCGACTTCGTCCATCTTCATGACGATGCCGGCCAGTTGGGCGGTATCGAGGAAGATGTCGCGGAAGAGTAAATCCTGCGGCTGGCCATCCAGACCGCGGATGATGTGTCCCTGGAGTGTATTGCCTTTGACGCCGCCGATGTCTTCGGATTTGCCGCCCTGTCCTCGGCAGTCCATGGATACCACACTGTAACCCAATGCAATGTAGGCGAGCTTGGTCGTCCAGTCGCCGGCGTTGCCGGAGTAGCCGTGGAATTCCACGATGGCCGGATGAGGCGCTGCGGCTTTTTTGGGTCTTAAATATTTGGCGTAGATTCGTGCGCCTTTGACGCCGGTAAAGTACAGATCAAAACAATCGGCGCAGGGGACTTTGAAGTCGGCAGAGGGAATCAATTCAACTTTGGGGTCTATCGCTTTCATTTCGGCGATGGATTTATCCCAAAAGGCATCAAAATCCGCGGGGCGGGGGTTGACGCCCTGATACTGCTGAAGCTGATCTAAAGGCATATCAAGCATAGGCATAAGAGAAATCCTTAAATAAAGTTTTTAGTTCTTAGTTCGTAGTTTTTAGTTTCAAAGATGGAAAATTATAAGTCATCGGATGTAAGTTGGCAAATGTAAATTTAGAAGGAGTTTTTATGGAAAAAAAGCATGCAGATTCCCGCCTGCGCGGGAAAGACAAAGAAGAGCACGTGAATGACAAAGTTGGATGCGGGGGTGAGAATGGAGTATGTGGTAATGACAAATACCCCCTCCCGGCTTTGCCGGACTCCCCCTTGAAAAGGGGGAGAGCCATTGCGGGCAGACACGCAGGTCTGCCCCTACAAGAGGGGAGA
Organism: uncultured Pirellulales bacterium; assembly: GCA_964437685.1. Taxonomy (GTDB): domain Bacteria; phylum Planctomycetota; class Phycisphaerae; order Sedimentisphaerales; family Anaerohalosphaeraceae; genus Anaeroglomus. The sequence goes on along the minus strand of CAYTHV010000006.1, from coordinate 9,022 downwards.
GCTTTTGCGGGGCGGCCGGGGACGAAAGCGGAATTGCACTGGTATGTGAAGGACCATCTGGAAATGGATGTGCCGACGGCGGCGGTGTGCGCGGGGCATGATGCGCCGATGGATTATTTGTGGCATTCGTACAGCGCGGATTTCGCGGACTTGCCGGAGGCGGTGCGCGCTGAGGAGTCCGCGGATTGTATTGTCTGGGCGGGACGCGGCGGCGGCAAGACACGGATGGCGGCGATTGCGACGCTGCTGGATTGTGTGTTTAAGCCGGGCTGCCGGGTGCGGATTTTGGCGGGGTCGCTGGAGCAATCGAGTTTGATGTATGATTATTTCAGCGATGACGCGATGCGGGATGAGTACCGGGAATTGCTCGACGGCAAATTGCGCGTGGGGCGGTGCCGGTTTCAGAACGGGTCGGATGTGCGGCTGCTGTCGCATTCGGTGCGGGATGTGCGCGGGGTGCATATTCACAAGCTGCGGTGCGATGAGGCGGAGCTGTTTCGGGAGGAGGTGTTTAAGGCGTCACAGTTTATCACTAAAAGCCGCGAGGGAATTCGCGGGGCGATGGAGGTATTCAGCACGATGCATCAGCCGTATGGGGTGATGCAGCGGCTGATTGATGGGGCGGCTGAATCGCAGCGGCGGGTGTTTCGATGGTGCGTGTGGGAGGCCATCGAACGATGTGTGGGGCGGACTTGTTCGCAGTGTCCGCTGTGCGGCGATTGCGCGGGTAAGGCAAAGAACGCAACGGGATATTTGAAGATTGACGATGTGATCGACCAGATGCGGCGGAGCAGCCGGGCGGGGTTTGAGTCGGAGATGCTGTGTCTGCGGCCGAGGCTGGATGGCGTGGTGTTTGATACGTTCAATCCGGAATTGCATGTGCGGAAAGCGGCGTACAACGCGGAGCTGCCGCTGTACCTGGCGATGGATTTTGGATATAGCAGTCCGTTTGTGTGCTTGTGGGTGCAGGTGGATCGCGATGGGACGGTACGCGTGATCGATGAGTATATGCAGACACGCGAGGGGATTGTGCGGCATGGCAAGGCGGTTCTTGCGCGGACGCCGGGCGGAGTGGATGCAATTACGAAGGCATTTTGCGATCCGGCGGGGGCGCAGCATAGTCAGGTTACGGGAACCAGCCCGGTCGAGGAATTGAAGGAGCTGGGGATTCAGTGTTTATATCGTCCGAGTATGATTGACGAAGGCGTTGAGCTGGTTCGGGCTGCGCTGAAGGCGGGCGATAATTCGTCGAAATTGGTGATCGATCCGAAATGCGGCAAGCTGATCGAGGCGATGCGATGTTATCATTATCCGGCGAATGTGGCGCAGATGCCGAAGGAGACGCCGAAAAAGGATGGCGTGTATGATCATCCGATTGACGCGCTGCGTTATTTCTTTGTCAATTATTTGCGCAAGCCGGCGAAGACGAATGGGAGATATTAAGGGGGTTTTTAGTTTTGGTTCTTAGATATTACCGCGTGGGCACAGGCCACCCTACGGAAAATTCGAAATTCGAATATCGAAATTCGAAACAAATTCAAAAACAAAATGTTCAGAAATCCAAACTGGATTTGATGGGCTAAAGTCCACTCTACAAAAAAACTCAAGAACCCAAGAATAGTGGAATTTTCTGTTTTTTGTCCCTTGAAAGTAATTTTTAGAGTCGAGTCTATCCTGTTGCTAAATAGGTATTATACGGTTAAAATGGCTGGCATTGGGTATTTATAAAAACTTGAGGATTCGGATTCGATGTATACGGCATTAGGTTTAATTGCGATTTTATTTTTCAGTACCGGCGTAGCTTTTTCACGGAGCCTGAGCGAGCAATTGGGGACGGTTACGGCCAATGCTGCGGCGTTGCTGCTGGCAGGCGGAGTCGGCATTATTTTGGCCCATTTGCGGGGCTGCAGCCCATTGCGAAAGCAAAATCTCTATTCCCATAAAGTGATCATCGCCTGTCTTCTGTTTGCGGCCAGCCAGGTGCCTTTTTATCTTGTCATCGGCCTTGCGTCATCGCGCAGTCAGGCCATTATCGCCGGGCTTATCAATTATCTTTGGTGCGGATTTTCCGTTCTTTTGTCGGTTCCCATTCTTCATAAAAGACCTAAATGGCTGATTTTGCCCGGCATGCTGATCGCATTTGCCGGTGTCCTGCTGGCGGTGCTGGGTTCCAATAAGCTTTCTACTGAGGACTTAAAGATACGCGATACACTGATTTATGGAGCTGCGCTGATTCCCGCTTTGTCCTGGGCATTCTATTCCAATCTGAACCGGAAATGGTCGGACAGCATCGGGCAGGAAAATGTCCCTTTGTTCGTTTTGTTTTCAGGATTGATTTTGACGATCATTCGTCCTGTGTTTCATGAAACGACCCACTGGCGGATCGATTGTCTGCCGGAATTATTGCTGATGGCGACGGTGCCGATACTGCTGGCGTTTTTCTTCTGGAACTGGGGTATCCGCAAAGGTAATTTTATTGTCATTGTGTCGTGTTCCTATTTTATCCCGGTTTTATCTGTGCTGTTCAGTTGTCTCTATTTGCGGGTGCCGCCGACATTGTCGCTGGGGATTGGAACGGCGATGGTATTAATAGGATCCATTATTTGCAGATATTCGATAGAAGAAAAAAAAGCAGCGGTGTAGTGAAAGTTGATAGTTGGCAGAATAGAAGTTGATTTTTTTTACCATGAAGTTCATGAAGAACAGGAAAGGATAAAATTAGTTTTAAGTTTTAATCGCCAAGTTTTAAGTGATAGAATTTTTTACCTAAAATTATTACCTTCATTACTTTCATGGGCTTGATGGTTAAAGTCGTTTATCATTTGTCGCAATCCTTTCTCTTTATTTTCTATGCAAACAAAAAACACGGCGGAATATGGGGGCATTAATACCCCCTCCCGGCTTCGCCGTACTCCCCCTTGAAAAGGGGGAGAGCTTAAAAAAATCAAAAAGGTTTTCCACGGGCTGACGCCCGAGGCTTTATCATGTCGCTCGCTGCGCGAGCTGAATGAATTTAAAAGTTAAAATCAAAAGGTAAAAAGTAAGAGGAATGCCCTGCGGACTGAGAAGTTAATCCGAAGCTGGAAGCTTCGGCTGCAAATTGGGCGAACACACAGGTTCGCCCCTATGCAAACAAAAAACACGGCGGAATATGGGGGCATTAATACCCCCTCCCGGCTCCGCCGTACTCCCCCTTGAAAAGGGGGAGAGCATAAAAAAATCAAAAAGGTTTTCCACGGGCTGACGCCCGAGGCTTTATTATGTCGCTCGCTGCGCGAGCTTGCGTGGACGAAATGGACAACGTGGACGTGATGGACAAAATTCAAAAATAATAGGGCAGCCACGGGGGGCAGCCCCTACGAAAGTTTGACAGAAAAGGGTGGTGGGGTTGTTGCCGGATTATTTTGCGTAGGCGCGTTTGAGGCGGTAGATGACGGCCAGGACTTCGGCGACGGCGGTGAAGAGTTTTTCCGGTATCGGATGATCGACTTTGACAGTGCCGTAGATTTCACGTGCCAGGGCCGGCCTGCGGATAATCGGTACGCCGTAAGAACGAGCGATTTCCTTGATTTTTTCGCACATGTGGTCGGCGCCTTTGGCAACCACAATCGGCGAGGCGGTCTGGCCGGACTGGTAATATATCGCCACGGCCACGTGCGTGGGGTTGACCAGAACGACGCTGGCCTTGGGGACTTTTTTGAGCATCCGCCGCATTCCCAACTCAAACTGCTTTTTGCGAATCTGGCCCTTGACTTCCGGGGCGCCTTCCGTATCGCGGTTTTCTTCTTTGACTTCCTGCGTGGACATCTTGAGCGATTCGTTGTATTTCCATTTGCGGTAAAACCAGTCGATGGCTCCAAGGATCAAGAGGCCAAGACAGATACGAATGACGGCCCCAAACACCACCCCGCTGATCGAAGACAAAATCTGGTCGAGATGAACCCACTGGAGCGTGGCCAGAAACTCAATTTTTTGACACAGGTAACGGTACACAATGAAACCGATAAATGCTATCTTAACAACGGAAAGGAGCAGTTTGACTAAGGATTCCGGGGAAAACAGTTTTTGCATTTCCCTTACGGGATTGAGCTGGTCGAATTTCCACATCAGGCTCTTGGGCGAGAAGTTCCACCCGCTGAAGTAAATGTGCCCTGCGACACCAAACGCGGCCATCGCCAGGAAAAACGGCGACATAATCAGCAGGCAGCCAAGAATCTTGCTGCTCAGAAATGCGTTGAAAGCCTGGGTATTATCCAGCAGTCCGACATGACAGCTTAAGCCTTGGATAATTTCCCTTTTGCCCCAGGCGATAAACCAGGGTCCCAGCAGAGCCGTGGTCAGCGTCAGCACAATCAGCATAATGGCCGCGCTCATCTCTTCGCTTTGCGGAATATGTCCCTCTCCGCGGGCTTTTTGCAGCCGCCGCGCTGTAGGGTCATGTGTTTTACTGGGATCGGACATTGTTAGTTCTTAGTTTATAGTTCTTCGTTTTTAGTTTATGGAAAAATCTGAAACCACCGATTTCACAGATTACGCAGACTATTTATTTTTCAATTTTCAAATTGCTCTGTAGAAAAGCTCAAATTCTTTCGCCCTTTCAGGGCTTAAAGAAGAAAGAAAATCATTTTCTCCGGAGGCTTACGCCTCCTTCGGGGTCTTGAAAAGACATGTTTTCTGTTGAGCATTTTCAAACCTGATATTCCTGCCTGTATTTTTGTGTTCTAATTTTTTACACGACCAGAAGTTTGTCGAGCCAGAGTACAAAGGTCTGGAGATAGCCATGGACATACGGGGCCATCAGCCCGAAAATAATTAACCCGACTCCGACGCGAACCGGCAGGCTTAAAAACAAGATATTGGATTCCGGGGCAATCTTAGCCATAATTGCCATTACGACGATAATGAGCATGAAGATCGCCAGAATCGGCGCGGTCATTTGCAGCGACAGCATGAGCATTGCCGAGCCGGATTTTAGGACGCTGTCAGTTAACTGCATCAGCGATGGAATATGGCCGATGGCAAAGCGGTCATAGCTTCGTGCCATAATTTTCAACAGGATATGATGTCCGCTGGTTGCGAACAGCAGCAGGGCGAAAATCATCTCCATCAGGATCGCCAGCGTGTTTTCCTGTTCTTCGGTCAGCGGGTCCAATTCACTGGCGATATCCAGCCCCATTTGCTGCTCGCCGATGCGGGCGGCATTGCGTACCACGCCGTAGAGAGCGTATGCCACCAAACCCAACGCAGCGCCATAGATCATTTCCATACCCGTCCAAATGGTGATTTGCAGGACGTTCGGCTGCTCGGCCGGGGGAGAATAGGGCGTGATCGCCGAAAAGAAAAGCGCCAGCAGTACGGCCATTGCGGTTTTGGTCTGCGGTGGAATTGACGTCCAGCCGAATACCGGCGAGGCGGCAAAAAACGACCCGACCCGTGTCAGTACCAGCAAGAAGCCCAGCAATTTGCCGCTAAAAAAATCCATTATTGTCCGTAAGTCTGGATTTGATTGAAGATTTCAGTTGTAAACCGGATGAGCAACTGCATCATCCAGTTGCCGAACAGCAGGGTCGCGAAACCCGCCGCGACCAGTTTTGGCGCCATGGTCAGCGTCATATCGCGGAGGGACGTTACGGTTTGAAACAGCGAAATCAGAATACCCGAGATCATGCAGGCGAGCAAAATCGGCGCCGAAACCAGCATCGCTGTTTCCATCGTATGACGGGCAAGATAGAGAATGGTATCAATGGTCATGGTTTAGTCCTTAGATTTTAGTTTTCAGAAAAAACTGAAACCACAGATTTCGCAGATGACGCTGATTTCAGATTTTTTCATGTCTGCGTCTTTCAAATTTTTCTTTATCGGAAACTCAGGCTCAGGCCCTGTGCCAGAATGCCCCAGCCATCCACCAGAATAAACAGAATCAGCTTGAGCGGCAGAGAGATCATCGCCGGCGGCAGCATCATCATGCCCGCACTGAGCAGGATGCTGGCAATCACCAAATCCAGCAGCAGGAATGGAATGAATAGCAGGCATCCGATTTCAAATGACGTTCGAAATTCGCTGATGACAAAGGCCGGGGTTACAATGTGCAGATCCAAATCCGTCGCATTGGCCGGCGGCTGAATTTTGGCCATATTCACAAACAGCGTCAGGTCGCTCTTGCGGGTCTGACGCAGCATAAATTCCTTGATAATGGTCGAGCTGGTTTTGGCGGTTGTTTCAAAATCCATCTGGCCTTTTATATATGGCTGAATCGCCTGCTCATTCATTCGTGTCAGCGTCGGGGCCATGGTAAACAGGGTCAGGAACAAGGCCAGCCCCATAATGACGGTATTCGGCGGGATGTTTTGTGTTCCCAGCGCTCTGCGGACAAATCCCAGTACCACGACAATTCGGGTAAAGGAGGTCATCATAGCCATCAGGCTTGGGATCAATGCCAGCAGTGTAAAGATCGCGGCCAGCTTGACCGGCGTGCTCCACTCGGCGGGTTTCTGCTGGTTGTCCGTCGTTGCCTTGTTGACCAGATCAATTATATCCGGAATCTGCGGCATCGTCCCCGCGGCAGGCGGCACGGCTTCGAGAGTCGGCGTTTCAGCCGCAAGGGCAGGACTGGATAGCCGCAATCCGGCGAATAAAAGGACTATCAGGATACGCTTCATTCTCTATTTCCTATCTTCCGCAGCAATGGCGGATTCGCCTAAATCCGAGAGCAGCCGGAGGCCTTCCGGGCTGCCGCCGATGAGGAATTGTTTTTTGCCGGCCTGAATCAAATAGACGGTTCGGCGGGGACCCAGCGACAGGGTTTCCAATATCGACAGATGGCGACCTTTGCCGCCAATCCATGGGTTGTTCATTTTTTTGACGAAAAACCAGCCGGTGATGCCGATGGCGGCGACCACCGCCAGCATGGAAATGAATTTCCCGAGAAATCCTTTATTGAATCCGAATCCGTCGGGGGCGGCCTGCTGCTTGAAATTCCAGTCGGCAGCGGTACCGTTATCGCCGTTTTTCTGTTCCAATGTGGTGCAATTGGGATCCAATGCCTTGCTTTCTCCCAGACAGGGGCGCAGGACAACCTGGCCGATGATGCTCAGGAGCAGGAGCGAGCCGATAATAAAAAGACGTTTTTTGACCATAATTGCAATCCTAAATAGACATACCATGTCACAATAAGATATGCAAATAATGTGCCTGTCGCGAAAAGTGGATTTTTTGAGGTTTAAAGCGGATTTATCGCGACAGCGGCGCGCAATAAAATTACACCCGTGTCAAGCGGGTTTATCCTGTAATGGCCGAGATATTTTCGCTCAAATATAACAAATCCGGCCCTGAATAACCGTTAGTTGTTTTTTGAAGCGGGGTTGCTGTTTGCCATTAATGCAATTACGATCTCCGTTTCGTTACCGACCAGGCCATCGTGACCGACCCAATCTCCGCCGGGGCCGGCACCCCAACTGTAAATGTGCCACTGGGCATCTTTGGGTCTTTTACTCCGAATGAATTCTGCGACAGCCGCCGCTCGTTTGGCGGACATCATCCATTGTTTTTTTTCGGAATCTTCCGCCGTCGCAATACCGAGTACAAAAACCGTACTTTCCTGATTACCCAAGGATGATTCAAACTGCTGACAGTGATAATCTAAGTACGTTATTGCCTCATTACTGAGAATGTCCTGTTCGGGCTGAAAATGAATCGATGTCGGCAGAATGGTTTTATTGACTCCATCGATGGGGCTTGGCGTGATTTTAGCCATGCGTTCGATATCCATCAGGATCCGGCGGAGCATTTCTGTATGTGAGTCAATCGCACGGTTTTCCGGTTCATCTTTTCCTTCTTCTGCGGGATATTCAGGCTTTGGGTGTTCGAATTCCGCGCCGTCGCTAATGCTGACGTTGGCCATGGAAATGCCCGCATCTGCAAAGGCAGTTTTTAAGGCTCTCTGGCCGGTTTCAAATTTGTGCTGATCTACCTGTACTTTGGCCATACTTTGCAGCAGCACAAAAAAGGTGAGTAACAGTGTAATCATGTCGGAAAATGTTACGATCCATTCCGGCGCCCCTGCGGCTTTTTCTTCGACAGCCTTGCGTCCCATTATTCGTACACGCTCCTTTCCAGCAGCGTGATTTCCAGGCGACGTGCGATGACGGCTTCCGTGGTTGTGGGCATTGAGCTGATGCTGATGCGGCTTTTTTTGATACCGCCGGCTTCGAAATAATCCATCACCATCATGGCCCGTTCCAAGCCAAGGTTGGTATTGGATTCGGGTCCGGTTTCACTAATGACGATGCGCCCCGTTGAGTTCAGAAAGAATTTTTCCAGCGCTTTGAGGGTATCTAACCCGGTTTGCGTGAGCGCAACACCTTTGCCCCAGAAAATTTTTTCCGAGTCTATTGTAAAGACTTTTAAGTTTCGGAAATCCAGAGGCTTTTTTTCTTTCATAAAGTTGGAGCCCATTGATTGGGCCAGAGTGCGAGTCTCAGAGCCTTTTTTTTGCGGCTGCGGAGCCTGGGACGCATTTTTTTGTATCATGGATTTTTCAACGGAATGGCCGAGGATTCCAACACCAGGAAAGATACGAGCAAAGGTCTGTCCCAGTTGAGGAATGGTATCTTCGTCAAAGCTGGCAAAACTCATCAACAATACGAAAAATGTCAGCAGCAGCGTCATGCAATCGCTGAATGTCAGCATCCATTCGGGCGCTCCGGCCGGGCCGCTATCTTCTACTTTTCTTCGTGCCATGTTTACACCGTCGCTTTGATTTCCTGCCGTCGTGCAGGGGAAATAAATATCTGGAGTTTCTCACGGACGACCGTGGGGTTTTCGCCTTTGCTGATGGTGCAGATACCCTCGACAATCATTTCCATCGCGAGCGTTTCCGCCTTGGAATAAATTCCCAATTTTCCAGCCATCGGGGTAAAAAACACGTTTGCCAGAATTGCGCCATAAAAGGTTGTGCTTAACGCGACGGCCATACCCGCTCCGATGCTATCCGGCGAGGATATATTACGCAGCATCTGTACCA
>CAYTHV010000005.1:41846-48644 GCA_964437685.1 uncultured Pirellulales bacterium | reverse complement strand
AGATCGCCCGGGACTATTTAAGATTGGCACAGGCTTTTTGTATATCGTGATGCCGGTTAATTTGTAATTTTCACGGAGTGGTTTGGCGGTGAATAAAAAAAGCCAATCACAGGAAGATCAATTATTGGCCTCCGCTGTGGCCTGGCAAAAAAAGCCAGTTAGGGTTCCACAAGCCATTGGTTCCGATGTGAATGTCTTTTTAAAGCAATGCGTGAAGACGGCAGAGAAAATAGAACCTGTTATTGCAGCGTTTAATGAGATTTTAGGACCGCTAACACGATTTTATAAACCTGACCGCATTGAGCGAGGCATATTATATGTATTCTCGCCGGCCGGTCCATACTTGCACCAGTTTAAGATGATGGAACATGAAGTTCTTGATAAAATAAATAAGGTTTGCCCGAGAGCAAAAATATGGGCAATACAATGTAAAGTGAACAATCATTCGTAAGAGATAAAGCTAAAAGAATATGACAGATCAAAATACCCAGGCGCATACTTATGACGCCAGCAGCATTAAAATTTTAGAAGGTCTTGAAGCCGTTCGTAAACGGCCAGATATGTATATTGGCAACCGCCAGGAAGGCGGCCTGCATCATATGGTTTATGAAGTGCTGGATAATGCTATCGACGAAGCTCTTGCCGGGCGCTGCGACCGCATCACGGTTCATATCCACGTTGACGGCAGTTGTTCTGTTGAGGATAATGGCGTTGGTATTCCAACAGAAATGCACGCCGAAGCGAAAAAGAGCGCCTTGGAAGTTGTTTTAACAACATTGCACGCCGGCGGCAAATTTGATAATAACGCATACAAAGTTTCCGGCGGTCTTCACGGCGTCGGCGTCAGCGCCGTCAACGCGTTGAGTGAGTGGCTTATTGCCGATGTCTGGCGCAACGGAAAACAATATGTGTTCGAATGCCGCAAAGGTATTCCTACCGCACCGGTGCAGGAAGTTGGCCCTACAACAAAACGCGGCACACGTGTTACGTTTTTACCCGACGATGGAATATTTGAAACCGTCGAATTCAAGTATGATATTCTTGAGAAACGTATTCGTGAGCTGGCTTATTTGAACGCCGGTGTTCATATCACATTCATTGACGACCGTGTTCAGAAAAAAGAAGTCTATCATTATGAAACCGGCGTTAAGGCATTTGCCGAATATCTCAATGAAGGCAAGACAGCCCTGTGCGAGGTGATGTGTTTCAAAAAAGAGGACCCGGAAGCCGGCCTTGCGTGTGAAGTCGCAATGGTCTATAACGACGGCTACAACGAAATCGCAATGGCCTTTGCCAATAACATTCGCAATATTGACGGCGGCACACATTTATCCGGCTTCCGTTCCGCGCTGACCCGAACAATGAATTCCTATGCCAAAAGCGCCAATATGCTCAAGGAAGGGATGAGCCCGGGCGGTGAAGATTTGCGCGAAGGTCTGGCGGCGATTATTTCCGTCAAAGTCCGCGAGCCGCATTTTGAGGCTCAAACCAAAGTTCGCTTATCAAACCCTGAAGTGGGCAGTTTTGTTGAAACCATGATTAATGAGCAGCTTGGGACATATTTGGAAGAAAATCCCGGTATTGCGAAAAAGCTGTTGAGTAAGGCTATTCAAGCCGCCGCTGCTCGTGAGGCCGCCCGCAAGGCGCGCGAACTGACTCGCCGTAAAGGTGCTTTAAGTGGAGCCAATCTGCCTGGAAAACTGTGGGATTGTGCCAGCAAAGATACCACGACTACCGAGATTTATATCGTCGAAGGTGATTCGGCGGGCGGTTCAGCCAAAGGCGGCCGTGACCGCAATACCCAGGCGATCCTGCCGCTAAAAGGTAAAATTCTTAATGTTGAAAAAGCCCGCGTGGAAAAAATGCTGGGCCATGAGGAAATTAGAACAATCATCAGCGCCCTGGGTACGGGGATTGGAACGGATGATTTTAATCTTGAAAAATGCCGCTATGGCAAGATCATTCTGATGACCGACGCCGATGTTGACGGCGCCCATATTCGGACACTGCTGCTAACGTTCTTTTTCCGTCAGATGCCGCTGCTGGTTGAAAATGAGCGTATTTTTATTGCCCAGCCGCCGCTGTATGAGATTCAAACCAAAGGGCATAAGCAATCCGAATATGTTCTCAATGAATTGCAAATGCGCAAACGGATGGAGAACAATGGACTTGAGGGTACGGTGTTGATGGTTTGCCGTCCGCATACGCCGCCGCAAAATATTGAAAAGGCAAAACTTGCCCTGCTGGTCAAAATTCTCAATGACGCCGAGCGCAGTATTAATGTGCTTGAACGTCGTGGAATTATTTTTAAGAAGTTTGTCACGGAATTTTTTGATGGTCGAAATTTGCCGACGCACATGATTCGGTTTGAAGGCCAGAATGAATTTTTCTATGACAAGTCCGTGTTCGACCAGCGTCTTATGGAGTTGAAATCCCAGCTTGGCGAATCTGCCAATCACGAAGAGAGTTATTACGCGGAAGAGCTGCATGAAGTGGTTCGTCTGAATGAGATTAACACGAAGTTTCAGCAGGAATATGGACTTGACATGCGGGACTATCTGGCATTGCCTTCACTAAACCTGATGGACGAAGACGCTGGAAGCCGATTTGAATTACGAAATGGTACAGAGGTTCACCGAATTCATACTCTGGATCAGGTCGGCCATGCCGTCCGGCAGGTCGGTGCACGGGATGTTGAAATTAAGCGGTTCAAAGGTCTTGGCGAAATGAACAGTGAGCAGCTTTGGGAGACAACTATGGATCCCGCTGGTCGGACGCTGCTGAAAGTAACCATGGAAGACGCGGGCCAGGCAGATCGAATGTTCAGTATTTTGATGGGCGAAGATGTCGAAAAACGCCGTAATTTCATTCAGGAACACGCTCTTGAAGTGCAAAATCTGGATATCTAAAGCAAACCGATGGATTTTGCCGATAAAACAGATAATATTTACAAAGTACTATAGAATCATTGAAGGGAGTCGAAAATGACGACAATGTTAAAAATAATGGTAGTTGTAGCGGTAATAGCTGTTGCGGGTTGCGGCCCGCAAAAAACAACGGCGGTGCCGGAGACGGAACAAACATTACTGGCTCAGATTGACCAGAAATTTGAAAATCCGGATGCACATTATAGGCTGGCCAAACTATATCATTCACAGAGTCAGTGGATCAAGGCGGAATACGAATACGGAATCGCCATTGGCTTTGCTCCCATCAATAAATGGCCGGAAGCAGGATTAGTGAAGATGTATCGGGATTGGGAGCGTCCGGAAAAAGCCCAGGAAGCCCTCAACAAAGCGATGTATAGCTGTAACACGGATGAAGAGCTGGTCATGCTGGCCAAAGCGCTGCAAAAAGAAGGCCTCAAAGAAGACCCCCAGACGTGCTATGAATACGGCCTTACGGTTGCTAAAAATAAAGGAGGTATCTATAAGGAAATGGGGTATTATTACCTGACTATCGGCGATAAAGTTCGTGCCGAAGATGCTTTCCGCAAAAGTCTTGAAATTCGCCCATACCAGCCGGATGTCTCCGGAGAATTGGGCCGGATGGGTGTGAAAGTGGTCGCCCCGGAAATTGTTCATCAAAACCCCGTGACCTCTCCAGAAAATGCGGCGTATGAGGATGACGTGATTAAAAAGAAATAAGTTATGCCTACAACTTCAGGCGGGTCCGAAAGACCCGCCTTTTTTTATGAATCCATCGAACACAAACCATTATTTTTCCGCCCGTGCGGTTGCGGCAGAAGCCTTGCGGGATTTGGATTTTCACAAGCACGACATTGCTTCACGTCTTGACCGGCTGATGGACAAAACCGACCAGCGGGCACGGGCAACCGACCTGGTTTATGGAGTTATCCGAAATCTTTCCGCAATTGATTTGGTATTACGTACTTTTACAAAAATCAAGGATAATCATACTGATAAAAAGGTTCTTGCGCTGCTGCGCATCGGAGTTTATGAGTTAGTCTATGTCGCACAGACGCCGGAGTATGCGATTGTTAATGATGCGGTGGCCTTGGCCGCAAAGGTTTCAAAGAAAACTGGCGGATTTGTCAATGCGGTTCTTCGAAATGTTCAACGGGCTATCGTTACACGCAATGCGAATTTATCCAACCAACCGCTACGAAGGATATTACCCGCAGATGACAAGCAAGGCTGCGTTTTTAATGCTGATCTACTGCCTAAGCCGGAAGAAGGGCCTGCGGAGTTTCTCGCGGCGGCACAGTCGCTTCCAGTCTGGCTGATACGTCAGTGGATTATTGAATTTGGTTTAGAGCAGACAAAGTCAATCTGTTTTGCCTGCAATCGCCGTCCCAGTGTTATCCTTCGCCCTAATCTGCTGAAAATAACTCTGGATGATTTGGCCCGGCGGCTTGGCGAAGAAGGCGTTGATGTCTTGCCTGCTGCGGATGGGAGCGGTTTAAAACTCCAGCAGGCACTGAACCTGTCACGGCTAACGGCATTTCAGGAAGGGCTTTTTTTTGTTCAGGATCAGGCGGCATACGATGCAGTTAATTTACTCCCGGTTCAGAATAATTGGGTTGTGCTGGACCTATGCGCGGCACCGGGAACAAAAACCGCTGTGCTTGCAGCAAAAATGAACAATACCGGAACCATTTACGCAACCGACATCGATAAAAACCGCCTGCAGAAAGTTGCGGACAATTGCCAACGGCTGGGGATTACCAATGTTAAAATCATCGAACCCCGACAGTTTACCCAATTTATATCGCAACGGCCTCATATTGATGCGATTCTAACCGATGTTCCGTGCTCCAATACTGGCGTTTTGGCTCGCCGCGTTGAAGCTCGCTGGCGATTAGAACAAAAAGCGATATCACTACTGATAACGAAGCAGCGTGCGATTCTGAACCGGGCGATGTCTTTGGTTGGCACCGGCGGAGTGGTCTTATATTCAACGTGCAGCATTCTGGCGGATGAAAATCAGAACCTTATGCGGTTAGTCATGTCGGATTACCCTGTTGCGAAACTTAAAATCGAACGTCTGACAACCCCGCAAATACAAACTGAAACCGCATTCGATCACGACGGTGGCTATGCGGCGCTGATTCAAGCTGAAACAACATAATTTTACAGCCGCAAAAAGTTAATTAGCAACACTGAAAACACAATTTTTATCGCTGCCATCCACAAGTTATCCACAATAACGACTTGTGATGTTAATAGTGTGTTAAAAACAAATTTTTTTCGTGTGTAAGTGCTGAATAATACAACGCCTGTTTCGTGTGGAAAAGAATCTTGAAAAAACCCAGTTGAAACATCTCGTCAACAGGTCTATTATCTGGGCTATTAAATTTGTTTTAGAGCTGTGTCGAGTAGCAGCGTCTTGTTGGACATCGAGAAAAAAGTGGAGTAGCGATGCAGGTTTTATTCACGGAAGAAATTAAATCGATTTGCGATCATCTTGCTGATTCTATCGGCGAGGCGAAATACAAAATTTGGTTTAAGAACAGCGCGCGCCTGACGCGGACCGAGCAGGGTTTGGAAATCGCCGTTCCAAATTCTTTTATCGCAAGCTGGATCGAAAATCATTTTGCAAAAGCAATCCGCAGCGCAATGCAGTCTGTTACCGGTTCGGATGGTCCGGTGCAGTTTGTAATCGATGCGGCGATTACTCCTGCGCCGCGCAAGGCTCCGGCGGCTAAGACACGTTCAATTGTTGATGTGGATGGACTTCCCACACGGCGAACAGATTTTGTGCCGCCGTTGAAATTAACGCTGGATACGTTTGTTGTCGGCGAAAAAAACCAACTGGCGTATAATGCAGCCAAAACCGTCATACGCGACGAAAAAAGCCCATATAATCCGTTGTTTTATCACGGCGGCTACGGCATTGGCAAGACGCATCTCCTGCAGGGGATTTGCAATGAATTTGCCCGCCAGCGCCCCGGCGCCAAGTGGATGTATGTATCTGCTGAGGATTTTGCCAATCAATACGTTCTCGCGCTCAAGACGCGCAAGCTGGATATGTTTCGCAGCCGGTTCCGTAATCTGGATTTATTAACGATCGACGACATTCATTTTCTGGCCAATAAAAACGCGATGCAGGAGGAGTTTCTGCATACCTTCAACAGCATTGATTTGGCCGGCAAACAGATTGTTCTGGCTTCCGATGCGCATCCCAAGCAAATCGGCCAGCTTTGCGAAAAATTAGTCAGCCGGTTTGTTTCGGGTATGGTAGTTAAGATGGATACACCGGATTTCGAAACACGCTGTGAGATCTGCCGCCGAAAAGTTGTGTCAATGAAGCAGGCTATTCCGGAAGAGGTTATCGCGTTTTTGGCCGGCCACATTACCTCCAGCGTTCGCGAATTGGAAGGATCGCTGCTCAAGCTGATCGCCTTTACTTCTGTCAGCGGACAAAAAATCACAATGGTGTCGGCACGCGAACTGCTGGCCGAGCACATTATTCGCCATGACCCGGTGGTTCATACCTCTGATATCACCTCTGCTGTCGCCGCATATTTCAGTGTCAGCCCAAATGAAATTCATTCCCCCAAAAAAGACCGCAATATCAGCATGGCCCGTTCGTTTTGTATGTATTTAACGCGGCGGATGACCAAGATGTCGTTCCCGGAAATCGGCAAAACACTCGGCAACAAAAACCACGCGACGGTGATTCTCGCCTGCCGCAAAATCGAGCAGGCCGTCGAGTCCAATCAGCGCATGCAGTGGAAAACCGACGCCGGCTTCCGCAATGCCCCCGCCAAAGACGTCGTCCAGGAACTCATCGAACAAATTTCATAAAACCGGGTCGCTGGCATCCAAACAATTT
>CAYTHV010000005.1:0-41836 GCA_964437685.1 uncultured Pirellulales bacterium | reverse complement strand
CGGCCAGAGACGTTGTGCAGGAACTCATCGAAAAAATTTCCTGATAAATTACCACAACTCCGGCTTATCGGCTGAAGGACAATATTGGGCAATCGGACAATTTGGGCAATCGGGCTTTCTTGCTTTGCAACAGGCTCGTCCATGAAAAACAATACAATGGCTAAACAGCGTCCAGCCGCCGTCTTTGTCCTTCGGGACAATCTCCATCAAGTCAAATTCCAGCTTCACCGGGTCGCTGTTTTCGGACAGCCCCAGCCGTCGTGACAGCCGAATCATGTGCGTGTCGCAGACAATGCCCTGCACGCCGAAGCAGTTGCCGAGAATCACATTGGCGGTCTTGCGTCCAACACCGTTCAGCGTCAGGAGTTCGTCCATCGTTTGCGGAACCTTGCCGCCGAATGTATCGATGATAAGTTGACAGGCCTTTTGAATGCTGGCCGCTTTGTTGCGATAAAAGCCCGTCGAGTGAATATCCTGTTCCAATTCTTCACGTGGGATGCGAATCCAATCCTCGACCCTGCGATATTTTTTGAATAAATCTTTGGAAACGATATTGACCCGCTCATCGGTGCATTGCGCTGCCAGAATGGTTGCGATCATCAGCTCCAGCGGGCTGGCGTGGTCGAGTGAAACTTTGGCCTGCGGGTAAGCCTTCCGCAAAATCGGAAAAAACTTCGCCACCCGTTTGCGTGCATCGTCTTTATCAAGTTTAATTTTCTTTGCCATAGTGACCATAGTAAGTGTGAACCGATTTTAATTTGACCGAACAACAATAAAAGCAAGAATCAATGCAGCAGCATTGGTTGGTATCTGAAAAAACATGAATGCCAGAATGTTGCCCCAACTACTCAGATATCCCTGAGTAAAGTAATGCAAGGGGAAAAAAATAACAGGGTTCCAAATCAACGCTGCAATAAAAATCCAAATCAGGTATACGGATGTTGGGAAAACTTTTCTTATCGAAACTTTTTTCAGGAAACAGCACCAAAAAATAAAAATAAGAACCGATATCGTCGAGGCAATTGGAATCTGGATAGCCCGTTGATCTTTTCCAAAAAGTTTAAATAGGATGAAACCTGCGAGGATACCAACCAAGTTTGCCAATAAGAGCGTTAATCCGTTCATCATTATTCTCATTACTTTTACTCCTAAATGCTGTGCCACGAACATCAACGGCGATGCCTGTTTCAAGCCGCAGGCATTCCATTTTCATTCTACAATATCCAATTTACACTCTACAATTATTCCAGTATCTCAATCAACTCCCGCTTATCAAAAATCCCGCGCAGCTTGATCGGCTCTTTATCCGGCAATATCACCACTGTTACCGGAACCGTTCCGGATTCTCCATAGATATCCACCAGCGCTTGTGTCGCGGGCATATCGTTGCTGGTTGTGTCCGCCTTAATCGCCAGCACATTTTTTTGCTTAATCAAGTCGGCAACTTCCGGATTGTGATAGACTCGTTTATCAACAACCACGCAGTTGGTACACCAGTCGGCGGTAAACTTAATCACCACCGGCTGTTTTTGCTCAATAGCTTTTTGAATGGCCGCCGCATCATAAGGTTTCCAATCCACCAGCGACTTTTGCTCCGGCAGCAACCACAATCCCGCCGCAACCGCTATCAATACGGCAATTATGCGTGTCGTCCATTTTTTGCCTGTTGGCGTTGCAAAGTTCACCCAGCTTCCCCACATCCACAGGCAAAAGCTCAACACAACCGCATAAAACATCGCATCGACCAGCCGTTCTTTCGGCAATGCTCCGAGCAGCTTAACGGCAATAATCAGCAGTACAAATCCCATCGCCTTACGGAAATGCTCCATCCAATCGCCGGGTTTGGGCAATTTATTCAGCAGTCCCGGCGCCAGCACAATCGCCGCATACGGCGCCGCCATGCCGATACCCATGAGTAAAAATGCCCCCAGACTCATCGCCGCGTTTTGTGTCTGTGCCCAAACCAAAACCGCCGCCAGAATCGCTCCGCTGCACGGCGTACTGAGCAGCGCCGCCAGAAATCCCATTCCCGCTGATCCTGCAAATCCGCCGCCGGAACCGCCGCCGGTCAGGGATGATGGGATTGAGATGCCGAATACATCAAACATAAACAACCCGAATGCGACAAGAAATAGCCCCATCCCCAGCACAAACGAGGGATATCGCAATTGATCGCCCCAATTAAATGCCGCACCGGTAGCGGTCTTGATTAAAATTGCCGCCGCCGCGAAGGCTGCGAAAAACAAAATCACGCCGCCGCAAAACGCCATCCCAAGACCAATTCGTCTGCCGGTTTTTTCCTGTGCCTGACTGATTAACTTGGACATAATCAAAGGAATCACCGGCAGCACACACGGCATAATATTGAACGATAATCCCGCCAGTACCGCCAAAACCAGTGCCCATCCTGTACTGAATGACCCTCCCTCAACAACTTGCCCGGTTGGTTTAGCCGAAACAGCCGGGGGTATTTGCCGCGTGATAGCCCGCCAGGAATTTACCCCGCCAAAATCAATGGAAGCGGTGAGAGTTTTCTTAAATGGCGGCAAACAAATCCGGCTCGTACACGCAAGCCCGGTGATGGTCACTTTAACATTGCTCGCGCCGGAGGAAACACCGGATGTAATCGGTAAAATAATCTCAAAATTGCCGACATAAACGTCAATGTTTTTTTCTTCCGCAGGATTATAAAAAGGTTTTGGAGTCGGCAATACGGCCTCGGCAAAGGTAACCCCCTCGGCCTGCCCGTGAAACTTCAGCTCCATGCCTTCCGCCGGGGCGGATTCGGCCGTTGCGTAATAATGCAAATCATCTGTTCCCGTAAAAATGATGGCAATCGCCGGCTTGCCGTTCAATACCACAGGCTCAATCTGAGCACTGGATCGCTCTTTGCCCTCTTTTGCCAATTCCACCGGCTCAGCCCCGAAACTTGCAACCCCGGCCAGCACATACACCGCCATCCCCAACCTTATCATTATCTGCTGCCAATTCATCGGTAATCCCTTTAACAAAGCCGCATCATTCAAAATAACCTGCAACGCCGTATGATTTTACGTCTTTTCTATCCGCAATCCAGACAAAAATCTTCCCGCACCGTTTACTCCATCTTGCGGATGCGAACCTCAATTTCCGGCGTATCTTTTAGCAGACCAACCAATTGCTGTACGTTGGTTTGACCGTAGTGGTAAGGATATAAAATTTTCGGCTTAAAAGCTTTCGCCGCATCCGCGACCATCTTCGGCGTCATCGTATAAGGCATGTTCATCGGCAAAAACGCGACATCAATTGCTTTCAACGCGTTCATTTCCGGCGTGTTTTCCGTATCGCCGGCGATATAAACCCTCGTTTTCCCAAAGGTCAGAATATAGCCGTTGCCGTTTCCCTTGGGATGATAAGGTGAGCCGTCGGGGCGTTTATTTTGAATATTATAGGCGGGCACGGCCTCGATAGTGACATCGTTAAGTTTTTTTGTCTCGCCGTTTTTCATCACAACACCCTGCGCCAGTTTACCCTCGCACGATTGAGACATCAGGATTTGTGTCTCTTTTTGATAAATCAATTCGATGGCTTTAGCGTCAAGATGGTCATAATGGTCATGGGTGATTAAAATCACATCGGCCTTGGGCAGTTTGGAATAATCGGCCAGCTTGCTCCAGGGGTCAACATGATAAACTTTGCCGTTAAAGGTCAGCATCAAAGTACCATGTCCGATGAAGGTTAATTTTAAATCTCCATCGGTGGTTTGAACGACGTCTTCTTTTGGCATAGAAAGCTCCTTTCCCGGCGAATTGGGTTCCTGACCGCACGAGGCCGTCATCGAAATCGCCATCAATATAAACAGATTCAACATCCCGTAAAGCGGCTTTTTTATCACATCCATTTTGAGTTCTCCTCTGATTTTGCGTTTATAGACTCTATTTTATATCTTTTCCGTCCGCAATCCAGACAAAATCTCCGCATTTTATTAACTACGGCGGCAATTAGAAATCGTTCAAACGCTATCGAAATGTGAGTATAAAGAGGGTCAAAAGCGGCTATTGGATGGGAGCGATCTGCAATGTTTTTTCAAGTCGGCAGGCTTGCTTAAGGTGATAAACCTCTGCGAAAATGTGAATTTCCGCACGGCTGTCGGCTTTGGAAAGTACCTCAATGCGGCATGTGCTGTTTGGAATATTCAATGCGGATAAATCAGGCGTTATAACCTTCTTTTCCTGTGTATTCAAAATCTGTGCGGCGTTGGCATTCGCCCAGTTCGCAGCGCTCAGCATCAGATTATCCGCCTGAGCGGCGCTAAGCTGCCGCTGCGTTTCATGCATGAGCTGAATAGTACTCGTGGATAGGACGGCCAAAATCACCGGTATCATCGCCAATACGGCCACGATCCAAATCAGCCCAAGTCCTTTGTTTTTTTTGGTTTTCATGGTTTAATCCGAGCCTCGCTGCGTGGAAATAACAGATAACTATTTTGAAACCGAACAACGTTTTTGCCGACAACCACACGCTGAATGGATGTCTGGATGGCAATTGCCTGCGGATTTTCAATTCCCGGCCAGGGGTGAACCTGAAACTGCGCATACGGCAATTCCCATTTGCAGTTGGGGTCTGACGCGGAATGACAATCATACTCAGCTTTCTCTTTGCCAAACCGATATTGGCTCGTTTTATCCGCGATGGTTAGGCGAACCATGCTGCCGTCGTCGGTGGTTTCTACCTGAAATGAATCGCATTGCCGGACATCCTCGCGAAATTGATTGAGAATATAGGTCATGGAAGTATGCGTCTCAAAATCCTTTTGCGTCTGCATCACATCCTGCCAGAATAGCTGTATCGACGGAGCGACAACCAGCATCAGAACAACAATTAGAGTCGTCGTAAGAATTATCTCAAAAAGTGTAAAACCGCGACGGTTCATAGCCCACCCCCTTCAACCGGCTTGTCCATATAGCGGGATAGCGTAATCGTAATTTCCTTTTTCCTTGCCATCGCGACCAGCGCAACATCCACTTGGGTCAAATGTGCAGCATTTTCGGATGAAGTGATCGAACATTTGACGGTTGGCCACAACCGGGCAAAGGTGGCCTCATCAATCGGCTTGCCGGTTGCGGCGATGCAGTCTAATTGCGCCTGTCCTGCGGCGATGCATCGCTGGCGGGCCAGCAGGATGCCATTGTATCTGCCGTACGTGGCGATGGTGAAAATCATCACTGTTGTCAGCGTCGTAATAATCAGGATCGCTGTCAGCAGTTCCATCATGATAATGCCGCGGCGTTTTCCGACGGCGTGCGGTTTATACGAAATAGTATTTGAATATGACATGGGTTATATTCACCATCGAAGAAAATAAGGTATAAACAATAAATCCGACCAGACAGCCCAGCAGTACAATTTGCACCGGCCAGAGAATCTGCCGCAAAAGACTCGACCGAAAACGATATTGATTATTCATGATCTCGCCGAGTGTTTCCAGCGTCATCGGCGTATCGCCGCGATGCATCGTCGAGTCAAATGCCCACGCGATAGACGCCCCCATTCCGGCGCTGCGTGCCGACTGTGCGATATCCTGTCCCTGTTCGACACGGTTGAGCCAGCCAATCAGCTTTTTTCGATAAAACCAGTTGGTATCCAGCAAAAGACACTGCCGCAAGGCGGTAGTAATTGGAAATCCCGCCTTGATTGCCGAAGTGAGCGTCTGGATGGTTAATGTCGCTGACAACATTTTTTCGAACCACCCCCAGCCCGGACAAAACCATTTCAACCCATCGCCAAGAATAGATATTGCTCTTGGTTTTTCGGGCTGACGGTGACGGAACCGTGCTATGAGCAAAAGCAGTAAACATGCGCCGATCAATATCGCTCCAGATACCATAGTTGTTTGCTGAAAGGACAAATTTGTTATTTTGATCAAAAATTGCATTTGTACCGGCAAAGGCTCTCTGCCTTCACTCATATCGCCTGCGATTGTGGCAAATGTCGGTACAATAAAAATCAACAGACCATACGTAATCAATATTGCGACGATAGTGACAAAAATCGGGTATAGTGGACTAAGGGATTGAAACGTGCGATTTTGCCTTGTTTTATCTTTCATATAACCCTCAATCCAGTTGGCCAAATCTGGAATCTGGTGGATTTGTTCCGCCGCCCTAAATGCGCTGAGAATTTCAGTCGGGCACTTCGGATATCCGGATTTAAGGGCATCCGATAACGACAGTCCCTGTGTCAGCCAATGAGCGATCCGCAGAAAAATAATCTTTTCTCTACGTGGTGCCCCCTGTGCCGCGGTATTCAGCGCCATCGGCAGCGGCAAATTCAGCCGGATTGCCGCGGTGATGACATTCAAAACCTGCCAGGCAAGGCCATACCGCATGACTTTTTTGGAATAAATAATGGCCGATAAAATGAGCGCGAACATCCCCGGCCCAAATCCCTGAAGCAGAAACATCGAAACTGCCAGTAGCAATCCATATCCAAGTAACCCAAGCAAAAATCCAGCCAGCGTTCGATACCATGGCGAATCTACAAGTCCGCCGACAGGGGCCAGCCGAATCAGTAGCAATCCCAGCGGGATTAGAATAATGCCAATTACTACAAATACTGGAAAATCAACGCCATCAAAAAGGCCAAAGGCAATAAATACTGTAGATAAAAAAGGCAAAATAACTATTGCCGCCCCAGGTTTTTTCCAAGCCAAAGCCAGAAAACCAATCAAAAGGATAGTCGGTATTAGTACAAGGATTTGAAAGTCTATAAAATCTGTCATTTTACATCAGCGTTTGAATAGTAGTAACCATGGGTAAAAAAAGCCCCGTGACGATAAAGCCAACGATAAGTCCAAGACATAAAATCATCGCAGGCATCAGAAAAGCCTGAAGCCGTCCCTGCGAGGTTTGTACCTGCCCGGCGTACATCTGACCGAGATTTTGAAGCGACTCATAGAGTTCGTTTCGCTGGGAACCAAGCTGTAAAGCATAGCAAAATAGCTGCGGTATAATCGAAGTCCCCATCCCGGACTCAAGCACGTTAAGCCCCTGTTCCAGCCGTCCGGAGATGGTCTTGCAGTCGCGTTTAATGAGTTCACTCCCGCTGGAAAGCCCCGCCAGTCCGAATGCCGCCGGCAGAGGATTACCTGCCCCAACCAGCAGGGATACGCACTGCGACAGTCGCGCCATCAAAGCGCCCTTTTGCACTTGCCCCAGCAGTGGTATTCGCAAAATAAATCGCTCTTTGCACCGTCTGCCCGATTCAGATTGAGATAAGACAACCCAGATAAAGACAACGACAAACACAACAATTCCGACCACTGCCCAGATATCCCAGATATGTTTGGATGCAGTAAGTATCAATTGTGTTATCGGTGCCAGACGAGCCTTGCCGTCGGACATATCGTAAAGAACTTCACCAAACGCCGGAACCACCATGACAAACAATCCTGTGATAATAATAGCGGTTAAACACAGCACCATCAGCGGATAGCAAACCGCATCGACAACCATTCGCCGTGTATTTCGTTCTAACTCCAGATGACGATTCAAAATTGCCAGCATCTCATGGAGTCGGCCGCTTTGTACGCCGGATTTAAGAATCAGACTATACATCGGCGGAAATACGTTGGCGTGTTTCTGTATCGCCTGATCCAGCGGTACTCCGGATTCTAATTCATTGGCGATTGCCAGAACCAGAGACTTTACTTTTTTCGACCCGGCGTCCTGCGCCAATTCGCGCAGTCCCCGTTCCAGCGGAATGCCCGCGCTGGTCAGCCCCATAAGCTGCTGATTAAACAGCAGAAATTCATTCTTGCTTAGCGGCGTCCGAAAAACAGGCTCTTTCACGACGGAGATCGTATTGAGTTTGATTTTCATCTCCGCCAGGTTGAGCTGTGCCTGATTGATATCCGCCGCTTCGATTCGACCGTTCATCAGCCGACCGCCCTCATTTAAACCTTCATATTGAAACAAAGCCATAATGAGAATCCTTGATTATGAGTCCATACCGCATACGCGGTCAATTTCCGATTGACAGGTCAGTCCCCGCGACACCAGCAGCCGACCATGCTGAACCAAATTCATCGTTCCGCGCTGACTGAGGATGCCATCTAATTTATCCACATCCGGCCGCTCCAGCAATGCCTGCCTTAAGTGTCCATCCAGTTCGATCACTTCCGAAAGCAGCAGCCGGCCTTGAAATCCCGTCTGGAAACAGGCCTCGCAGCCAACAGGCTCAAAATGTCCCGGTTCCGCATTCTGTTTTTTGCATGTTGGGCAAATCCGCCGCACTAATCGCTGATGAACGACCGCGGAAATCGCCGACGTGAGTTGATAAGGTTCAATTCCCATCTCCAGCAGACGTAGCAATGCCGCCGAGCAGGACCCGCTGTGCAGTGTACTCATCAAGAGATGTCCGGTCAGTCCTGCCTGAACCACAATCGCTGCCGTCTGCGAATCGCGAATTTCGCCGACCATTAAGACCTCCGGGTCCTGTCGCAGTAATGACCGCAGCGCAATCGGAAATGTCAATTGTCCATGCGGCTCAATCTGAATCTGGGTAACACCCTCAATTCCGCGTTCAACCGGGTCTTCCAGTGAAATCACGCTCTTGCCGGGCGATTGCCGCAGGATATACCTTAGCAGCGCCGCCAGCGTAGTACTTTTTCCGCTGCCCGCAGGGCCGGTAATTAAAAGCACGCCCTGATGTTTTTTCGCAAACCCCGTGATTGCGGAAAGTGCATAGTCGCTTAGCCCCAGCATATCCAGCTCAATCAAATTCTGCTGGTCATAAAACAGCCTGACCACCGCCCGCTGCCCGTGAATCGTCGGAAAAACCGCCAGCCGCATATCGGTAACATGGCCGGACTGTACGCATCCCGCCGATGGAACAAAGCCCTCCAGCCGTCCTTCCTGAGGGATATCATTCCGGTAAGTCAGCAAATTTGCCAGCACTTTCAGCCGCGCAATCACATTATCCGCGATTGCGTGCGGCAGTTTTTCGACCGTATTGAGTGTCCCATCCAGCCGAAAACGGATATGCATTTCCTTGGCCGTCGGCTCAAAATGAACATCGCTGGCCGAGTGCCCGACCGCCTCCGATAAAATCCGCTGAACGGTATCGACAACCTGTAATTGAGATAATTCTTTCATAACATATTAAGCCGTAAGAGGTTAAAAAGGGTTTCCAAAAACGTCTTTTCTATAATTAAGTCGTACAGCAGAGAAAATTGTTACAAAAAATCGCTTTTTTTGAAAAATAATGGTAACATAGTGCTTATTCAACCGTCTGTGCATATATAAGGAAACACAAGGGTATGGC
This sequence comes from uncultured Pirellulales bacterium, assembly GCA_964437685.1. Taxonomy (GTDB): domain Bacteria; phylum Planctomycetota; class Phycisphaerae; order Sedimentisphaerales; family Anaerohalosphaeraceae; genus Anaeroglomus. The sequence continues at coordinate 32,533 of CAYTHV010000005.1, read as the reverse complement.
GCAGCTTCCGACAACGGGTATTTTAACGCTGGACTGGACGCTTGCGGAGTCGCTGGACTCCTCACGGCGGTGGATATTGTCTGCGATGAAAGACCACGGCCCGGCGATGGTCACTATGCTCTGGCGTATCCTTGGCAATGAACAGGATGTCTGCGATGTCTATCAGGATGTCTTCGTGATGCTGACCGGCACAGGCAATTCATTTCGTCCGAAAAATATCCGGGCTTATCTGTTTGGCACTGCGTCCAATCTGGCGATTTCGCTGTTGCGTCGTCGTAAGCTGGATAAAAAAGCCCACGAAGAATTAGCTCGGCGGTTTCAGCCCGGCGACAATCATGACCCCGCGGGCTTTCTGGATGCCGATGCCCTTAAACATCGGCTGCGTCAATTGCTTGGTGAACTGCCGGAACCCCTGCAAAGCATTATCTGTCTGCATGACCTGGCTGAATTATCGTATCCCGAAACCGCTCAAATTTTAGGACTTTCCCAGACAGCCGTTCGAGTTTATCGGCATCGAGCGGTTAAATTGCTGGCCTCATGGATGGTCAAAGTAGAAAATAAGGGGCAGCTATGAAAAAAGAATTAATCTCTCACAATCAATGTCATCGTTCCGGCTTGTTCGGCAGCCTGCTTCAAAAAGTTGCTGCCGGGCTGGATGAACATATTCAAAATTGTCCCCGCTGCCAGCGTCGGCTCGGGCTTCTCAATCGTGTGGAAACCGCTATCCTGCTGCTTCGCTCCGAAGTTCACTCCTGCAATTTGCTTGCGGCAGCCAATACTAAAGCTCTCACGCATCTGGCTCATGATTTACGATTTGCTCCGCAGGCGGACAATCTCCGTATCGCCAAGCCGAAACCCGAATGGCTGGAACAAAAACGTCCCATCATCGAAAAAGCCATGGCCATTGCTGCCTGTGTTGCGGTGATGATCTTGTTCAAAACCGGTCTGTTTTCCTCCATCCAGAAGTTTCAAACCGAAGGACAGGATGCGATGCATCATTATTTCGCCAGCCGTCTGGATGAAAAGACCGCCGATGAATTATTGGGCCCCCGACAAGAGATTTCAGCCCCTGAAACACAGCGCACCACCTAATTCGGATATTTCCTATTGATAGTTACCACTCCACCGTAGCCCATCCGTGATTTTTCTTAGAACTTTCCACACGCTGGGCGCATAAAAAAACTATTGTCAACGAAATCGAAACCAAAATCTTTGGAAAGGAAGCCGACAATGAAAATCCAAAAAATGATGGTAATCAAGTGGATCGCGGTAGCTTTTCTTCTGGGAAGTATTGGCCTTACACAGGGTGGTACTGAACAAACCAATCACGATAAAGCGTGTCCCCATAAAGACCCCAACGCGGCCCCGCTTTTTGCGTTGACCGACCCAAACGGCAAAGAATTCAAGCTAAGTGACTTCAATGATAAAATTGTCGTACTGGAGTGGTTCAACTATGATTGCCCGTTTGTAAAGGCTCTGCATCAATCCGGCCTGCCGAACCAGATTCTGCAAAAATACGACAAGAAAAAAGTCGTCTGGCTGGCCATCAACAGCACCCACTATGCAACCGCGCAGGCCAATCAGGATTTTATCAAAGAGTACAAGCTGACATATCCTGTGCTGCTGGATCCGGAAAGCAAGGTTGGAAAACTTTACAAAGCCAAAACGTCGCCGCATATCTTTATCATCAACGGCAAAGGCAGCATTGTCTATCAGGGCGCGATTGATAATGCCCCATTGGCCAAAAAGCCCGAAAAAGAGGCCTATGTCAACTATGTTGAAAAAGCGTTGGATGAACTTTTAGCCGGCAAAGAAGTGTCTATTAAGCAGACCAAACCTTACGGCTGCTCAGTCAAATACCCGCCAGAGGAAAAGCCGGTGGAAAAGTAATTCCGGTAGTTGACGGAATGAAAGTTCGTGGGTGCTTACCACACCGCTGCGCCATTTTTGGTTAAATCCAGCAGCCGTGAGGGTGTCTCAGGCATTGCCGTTCGCGCCGACAAATACGCTGATTCAATCACCGCCATCGTATAAAGGTCGATCCCCGGCGCCGGGTAGAGCGGCGTTTGCTGAGGCGATGTAACGGCGTTGGCAAAATTGATCAGCAAATCCTGTGTCCCGTGAAATTGTTCCGGGGCGAACTGAACAACTTCAATCTGGTTGCCGTTGTTGTCGCTGATGGAAAAATCATCGCGGGTTAGTGTAATAAATTTGTCTTTGCCATGAATACGCAGATGGCGCCGTGCCGGACCGAGCGTGCGGCTGGCCGTAACCTGCGCTACCAGCGTCTCCGAAAACCGCATCAAAATCATCGCGTTATCTTCGGTAATGCTCAACCGCTGCTGACGATCCGGTGCCTGGCTGACAAGCTGTGCATAAACCTGTTGCGGCAATCCGAAACACAGGACAATCTCATCCATCAGGTCATAAGCATTTTGAATCAGTACCCCGCCCCCGGCCATTTGCGGATCGAGCAGCCAGCGTTTCTGCGGCAGAATTTCGCCCTGCGGCACATGACAAATTGCGGTAATCAAATGCCAGTAATCCGGCTCCGATTGTGACAAAACCTCCCGCAATCGCAGCACCGCCGGCTCAAAACGCCCCGGCAATGCCATCACAAAATGAACCTGTTCTTTGCGAGCCAATTGAATAAATGAAGCGCATTGTTCAAAAGTTAGTCCCGCCGGCGGCATCTTGATGATATGGCACTTATTCTGGATCGCCTGACGAATATGGTCAGCGCAGATATGCAGCGGCGCCCCGACGAGAACCACATCTGCCGGGTTTTGCATAATCATCCGTCGAAAGTCAATATACGATGGGCACTCATATCGGCGGGAAAAAGTTTGCCCAAGCTGCGGGTCTTCATCCGAAAGCGCAACAATCTTGTATTGCTCTGTCGCCGCCGCCAGTTCCAGTATTTTCTGCACAGGCTCCGTCAGCCCCATCACAGAAAGTTTTAGTTGTCCATGTTCCATTTTTATGCGGGTCAAACGCCCCTTACCGAATTTTTAGGATAAATTCCCCTGTAACGTCAAAAATGACATCATATTCAGAGCAGAGGTATTATATCATCCGGCAAAATGCTGTCCAGATAATCTCCCTGCGGAGAATCTCCAGAGTGAGAAATTCGCATAAAAATGGGGTTTTTAGTTTAAATGCCTACGCAATTTAACAAGCCATCGCATGAAGTCGATGGTCGCGTATTTCCTGCGCAACCTTAAAACCAGCGTCGAGAGTTGCGGAAAATTCCGGATCAAGGGCATCGCTTATATGGTGAGCTGATAGAAAACTTTCAGCTAATGTTGTTGCGTTTACAAAACCATCGCGTTTTACTTTTTGACGCATCCATTGAATAATTTGTTCTTCAGTCATATTTTTTAATTCTCCTGAAACTCTATCCGCAATGACGAATTTCAAGCCCGATTCAAAGGGCAATTGTTTTGTTTTTAATGCGGATAACAGCTTGGAAACCTACGTGCATGAATTCTTTATCGGCTATTTCACCTGAAAAAGACCACTGTTTTTACTAATATTACCACATTTTTAAATAAAATCCACTTTATCAGGACTGAAAAATGCACTTTTTTTAATTTTGTCCGATAAAAATTGAAGAAATTTTAAAGTTATTGACGAAGATAACGACAATGACTATTATAATATCAATACTGATATGAGTGAATATTAGTAAGATATTAAGGATTTTTACGGACGAAAATCGAATAGGGTTTAAGGATAATTTCCAATGAGAACCATAGCGGTTATTAATCAAAAGGGCGGCGTAGGAAAAACGACAATTTCGATCAATCTTGCCAGCGCGATGGCGTCGCGAGGGTACAGAACGCTTCTGGTCGATATGGACCCCCAGTCCCACTGTGCGGTAGGTCTGGCAGTTCCGGAAGAGCAAATTGAACACAGCATGTTCGATATTCTGATCGGACAGGCCCGCGGCGAACCCCTTCGGATTAACGAAATCCTGTGGAAAATTTCCGACCGGTTCGAGCTGGCCCCGTCCACGATCGACTTGGCAACGTTTGAAACCCAGACCGTAGGCCAGCAGGAACGCGAAGACTGCCTGAAAAATGTGCTATTGCCTATCCAGAATGACTATGATTATGTCATTATCGATTGCCCGCCTTCGGTTGGGCTGCTCACATTCAATGCCCTCCGGGCGGCCGCGGATGTGGTCGTGCCCGTGGAAATGGGCTATTTTTCACTGCATGGTTTAAGCAAGCAGCTTGAAACCCTCAATGCTCTCTCGCAGCACAGCCCCACACGTCCCAATGTGATGGTGCTGGGCAGCATGTATGACATTCGAACTAAAATGGGTCGTGAAATCCTCGGCGAACTGCGAAAGCATTTCAACGGCCGGATGTTCAAGACCGTGATTAACTTCAACACCAAGCTCAAGGAAGCTGCCAGTCTCGGCCAGCCCATCAGCGAATACGATCCATCCAGCAAGGGTTTCAAAGATTTCCTTTCGCTGGCCGATGAATTAGTCGGCGCCGACACCCGCACACACAAAGCGGAAATGGTCAACACCCTTCAAGCCCGTCTTAAGTCCATCAGCGCCAGCGCCGATGAATTGCTCGCTTCGATTCAGGAGCCTAAAACGTCGGTCGAGCCGGATGCACAGGCGACACTCGAACAGAAGCTTGCCGATTTCTACGGCGTCCGTCATCAGGATGGATTGGTCGTCTTTTCAGCCCTGTATCCGCGGGCCGAAACCGTCCAGATCGCCGGCGACTTTAACGGCTGGAAACCCGAACAGACCCCGCTCCAGAAAATCAGTGATAATGGCAACTGGGTGCTCAAGCTCCCGCTCGAAAAAGGCAACTATCGCTATCGCCTCGTGGTCGATGGCCAGTGGCAGCAGGACCCCTACAATGAAGCTACCGAGATGAACCCCTTTGGTGAGTTCAATTCGATTTTAAGTGTCCAGTAGATTATAATACGTAACAACATTATTCATCGGAAAACGGCGGCCTGACCCCCCGCCGTTTTTCTTTGTACAGAAAAGGAATCAATAATTCTGTAGGGGCAGGTTTAAAATCTGTCCAATAACAATGAAGGAGCGGTTATACCGATTGAACTTATGAAACGAGAATACTACTCTGATCGAATCGCGGGTTTCTTAAGATCAACCCCAGAAGAAATTATTGGTAAGTTAACAATTAACAATGATTTCTCGTTGGAACAAAATCAGCGTAATGCGTGGTTAACTGAAATTAATATCCTGCAATTAGCTCTAACCTCCCATCAAGGAACAATTTACTTTGAATATTCGATTCCTCGTATGGGGCGACGAATTGATGTAGTAATTCTAATTGGACCGGTAATTTTTGTTCTTGAGTTTAAAGTTGGTGAAGAGGTATTTACTTCGCATGCTAAAGATCAAGTCTTAGATTATGCTTTAGATTTGAAGAACTTCCATGAATCAAGTCATGAACAATTTATTGCACCGGTACTGATCGCTACTGAGGCAAAAAATGTAACCCCAATTATTGCCACAACACCACAAAATGATAAGACTCTTTTTCCGATTGTAACAAATGCAGAACTACTTGAAACTGTAATTGAGAAGGTTTTATCTTTTGTTCAAGGAGACAACATTGATCACTCGCAATGGGAATCCGGACGATATTGTCCCACCCCAACTATTATTGAAGCAGCGATGGCTCTTTATAATGGCCACTCAGTTGGTGATATTTCTCGCAGAGATGCCAGTGCAATCAACCTCAGCCAAACATCTGATGCAATTTCTAATATCATCCGATACTCAAAAGAAAATTCCTGTAAATCGATATGTTTTGTAACAGGTGTACCCGGAGCAGGAAAAACATTAGTTGGGCTCAATATCGCAACGATGCATTTTGATAAATCCAATGATCTCTATAGTGTTTTTCTTTCAGGAAATGGTCCACTCGTTGCCATCCTTCGCGAAGCGTTGACTCGTGATAAAGTTCGACGTGCAAAAGAACGCGGGGATAAAATAAAAAAAGGGGAGGTAATGAGTGAAGTCAAAATGTTTATCCAAAATGTTCATCACTTTCGGGATGAATGCCTTATTGATTCGAAATCTCCACCGATTGAACATGTCGTATTGTTTGACGAGGCACAACGTGCTTGGACAGTTGAGCAGACAACTAATTTCATGCGTCAGAAAAAAAGGGTAGCTAATTTTAGTAAATCTGAACCTGAGTTTTTAATCTCTTGTCTTGATCGCCATTTTGACTGTGCAGTCATCGTATGTCTTGTAGGCGGAGGCCAAGAAATCAATACCGGAGAAGCTGGAATCAGTGAGTGGATAGAGTCATTAAATAGGTCGTTTCCTGATTGGCATATTTATGTGTCTCCACGGCTCAATGACAGTGAGTATGGGTCGGGTTCTGTGTTGAAAAAGATAGAATCTCGCCCCAATTTAAACTTTAAAGATGAATTACATCTTGCTGTTTCAATGCGTTCTTTTCGTGCAGAAGATATCTCCCTATTGGTCAAACAACTATTAGATTGTAATATTGATGAAGCGCGAATTATACAGGAGAAAGTACGAGAAAAATATCCTATAGTTCTTACCCGTGATTTTATCAAAGCAAAGCAATGGTTAAAGAAGCAAGCCCGAGGTTCAGAGCGTTATGGAGTTGTGGTTTCTTCCCAGGCAGAACGTCTGAAACCGCATGCAATTGATGTTAAATCTCCAATGGATCCAATCCACTGGTTTCTGAATGGCAAGGAAGATGTACGGTCGTCCTATTATCTTGAGGAGGTGGCCACGGAATTTCATGTGCAGGGATTAGAACTCGATTGGGTATGTGTCTCATGGGATGCCGATTTTAGGTTTTCTCCAAAAGGCTGGGAACACTGGTCTTTTTGTGGAGACCGCTGGAATCGAATCAAAAAAGAGGAACGAAAAAAATACCTCAAAAATGCATATCGTGTTCTTTTGACTCGCGCTCGACAAGGTATGGTAATAGTTGTTCCTCCCGGTGACCCCGAAGATGCGACCCGTACACCTGATCTATATGACCCAATTTTTGATTACTTACAACAAATAGGGTTTCAAGCAATTTAGCAAAACTGTTTTCTTGATCAAAAATAAAGACATTTCTGGCCTCTTTTTCCCGAAACCAAGATATAAAAACAAGGAATTTAAAAAAATTTTCTTGAACACGTTCGTACTATGTTCGTATAATAGCGACGGGTGCAGGAGAGAAACCCTGCGCCGGAAAACGGGGGTTCCCGGATGGCACCTGTCCCCGCTTTCCGAATAGGAGGAAAACCGGACTGTAAGCCCCCAGATTTATCTGGGAGTTAAATGAAAACAAGAAGGAGGATCATAAAAATGAAGGATACAAAAATTCAAAACGAACCCAATTTTCCGTATTTTCAGCTCAAAAACGGATATTGCCAAAAACCTGTATACCTGTATTCCTGCAAACTGGCATACCTGTTTGTGCAAAACGAACCCAAATCGGAAAAACAAACCCATTTAATCGGTGTGATCTGCGGTTACTCTTTTTACAAAACGAACCCCATTCGGTTCAGGGCGGAGCGGGTCTGGGCGGCGTTTTCGAAGCGTATGCCCTGCATGCCGGCGGCGACGGCTCCGTCGACATTCTTCTGCAAATCATCGATAAAAACGCACTGGGAAATGTCCGCTTCGGTGTTTTTGGCCGCGGCAAGAAAGCTTTCCCGGCTGGGCTTCATCGAGCCTATCTCATAGCTCAAAGTCGGCCGGGCAAAATAGTTCATCAAGGGGAAATTCGCCTTGATGTAATTCCAATGCAAAGGGTCGGTGTCGGACAGCAGGCCAAGTTTGACCTTGCCGCTGAGCGTCTTGACGAGTTCATCCATCCCGGGCATTGGACTAAAGATATCGCACCAGAGGGACGCGAATTGCTCGAATGATAATGACAGGCCGTAGCTGTCGCAAAGCCGCCGGTGAAAGGCTTGCGAATCAAGCTGGCCGACACTGTATTGAACCATCATCGGGTCGTCCATGATCCGCCCTAAGGCGGCCTGCGCATCTTCGGGTTTGATCTGCTGAAAGAAGAAACCCCAAAGCCGCTGTGTATTGACATTGACAAGAACCCGCCCAAGGTCAAATATCACGGCGGTTACTGGTGATGTGTGATTCATATATGCCTGAGATTATCTCATGACCCAGGACTGTTTTTGGAATGTCAGGCCCGCCTGCTCACGCAGCGCCGGGTCGGTGGCGTTCAGATAATTGAGCTGCAGCGTCTTTTGCAGGTAAATCTTGACAGGATTGCCTGCCTCATCTTTCTTGACCGGGTCATTGATTACGGTTGCTTCATTGGACAGTCCTGCGACAAACAGGCTGATGATGTTGGCTTTGGGGTCGAACTCCGGCCAGATGATGGCGATGTCGCGGGAGTTATCGGCGCCGCGGCGGATTCGCAAATCCGGGAAATCCATCGATTCGAGAAAGGGATACTGCCCTTCGTGTTTGGCCTTAATTTGGTCAAAGACTTCTTTGGGGACATTCTTGCCGGCGGGAATGGTCTTGAAGGTATCGGTGACCAGTTCGCAGGAGGGTATCAGGCTGACTTCCTCTTTGGCAGCGTTATTGGTTAGTGTGAGAATCAGGTACCAGAACCGCTGGGGCATTTGCTGGCCGGGAACGCGGACGGTAATCTGCACCGGCTGGCTATACTGAGCGTCGAGTGTCCATTGGCCTGACCGCTGAACGGAGATCGGCTTGGGGGCGGAACCGGCATCCATCGCGATGCCGTGTAACACGAATGCTATAATTAGAATAAATGCTACGCGTTTCATAAGAAATATCCTCTTTTTCTGTTGCTGTCACTGACATACAAAGCTACTATTATACTGGTTTTAAAGGACTTGGTAAAGTCAAAATCCGCTTTTGAAACAGAGAAATTCAAAGCTGGAGCTATGGAACTGATAGACGAGGCCAACGACGATGTCCGAAGAGAAAATCGTAATTTATGAAGAGATAGTCGATCTTTTGAACGAAAAATGCCTCAAGGCACTGGGTGCTTTTCTGGATTTGCAGCGCGCCAGCGACATTGCAGAAGCCGTCGAAATGCTCGATAATGACCAGAAAAGGGCGGTTTTCGACGCGATGGACGATAAGGAACTGGCCGCTGAAGTCCTTGAAAAAGTGAATGAGGCGACGCGTGCCGAACTGTTCGACGAGGTGCTGGAGAACAAGGAAATCGCGGATCTGGTGTCGGAGCTGCCGCCGGATGAGGCCGCCGACGTGCTGGCCGAGATGGATGAGGAGGAAAGTCAGGAAGTTCTTGGCCATCTGGATTATGAAGACGCCCGGCAGATTCAGGGGCTGATGAAGTACGAGGAAGATTCCGCGGGCGGCATTATGCAGCCGATGATTCTGGCGGTTGAGGATTATCTGACTGTCCAGCAAACGATAGATAAGATTCGTCGGGCGGAAGGGGAACAGGAATTTTACAGTGTTTTTGTTGTGGATAAGCAAAGGCGGTTTCTTGGTACCGTAGGGATTCGCCACCTTCTGGTGAGCAACCCGCAGACGCCAATGGGCAAAATTGTCGATCCGGGCGCTGTGGTAGTGACCGTTGATACAGATCAGGAAGAGATACGTAACTTATTTAAAAAGAACAACTTATTACTTGCTCCGGTAGTTGATGAAGAAGGTCATCTGGTTGGCGGTATCACAGCAGATCGTGTGCTTGAAGTTGCGGAAGAGGAAGCTGCCGAGGATATTTATACAATGGCCGGTACGGATTCTGAGGAATTGGAGTCTTTTTCTCCGATTCACGCCGCCCGTGTTCGGATGACTTGGCTTTTGCCATGTCTTTTGGGGACGGCGATTACGGCATTTTTGGGGTTATATTTTAAGAACATATTTGTTGAATCCAACCAGCTTTCCATCTTTGTGATGGCGTTTTTGTTTGCCCCGATGATTGGAGCGATTAGCGGTAATGCCGGACTTCAAACTTCGGCGATTGTGGTTTGCGGCCTGGCCACCGGCGACCTTGCGGCGTTGCGAATGGCCCAGGTTTTCTTCCGTGAGGTGCGGGTCGCGTTGCTGGTTGCGATCTCCTGCGGCGTAGTCGGCGGGTTAATCTGTGCCTATCTGCCCCGACTGATTGGGCATCCTTTGCCTGCGGCGGAAATCTTGCAGGGCAAAGAGCAAATACGAATCGCGATGGCTCTGGGGCTGGCGATGTTTTCTTCGATTATGGTTTCCACAACGCTTGGGCTTTTGCTGCCCTTTTTGTTCCGAAGCATCAATTTCGACCCCGCTATCAGTTCCGGTCCGCTGGTAACCACCGCCAATGACTCCATCAGTGCGGCGATTTATATGCTTTTGACGATTTTGCTGACCCGATAAATCCGGGTGTTTAGCCCGAAATTTACCACAATCCTAACAAGGATACTGATTGACGAAAACAAGTCCTTGTATTATAATCGGTTATTCATTATTTGGACACCAAATGTCCTGTATCTATTGGGCGTTTGATGTTGTTTTTTTGTGGGATTTATATCAGGTATTCATCAGGAGTTGATTATGACCACAGGTCAGCCGATAGATAGTCAGGTTCATATGGATAAAACGCCGGAAATTGATAAGTATTTTAAAGCTGCGGTCAAAGCTGAGGCGAGCGACCTTCATTTGAAGGTTGGGATGCCGCCGATTATGCGCATCAGTAGCAAGCTGAAGAAGACGACGGGCGAGATATTAACGGAACAGCGGATTGAAGAGCTGGTTTTTGAGATTATGAGTCCAAAACAAAAACAGTTCTTTCTGGAAAACGGGGCGTTGGACTTTGCATATCAGGTTGGTCCTACGGACCGGTTTCGTATCAATGCATTTCGTCAGCGCAATTTTGTCAGCATGTCGGCTCGCCGTATCAGCAGTAAAATCCCACCGTTTGAGAAGCTGCATTTGCCGCCGGTAATTGAGAAAATTGCCGACTCAACACACGATGGGTTGATCCTGGTTGTGGGTCCTACCGGTTCCGGCAAAAGTACCACGATCGCATCCATGATTGATTATATCAACCGCACCCGCGCGGCTCATATTGTGACCGTTGAAGATCCGCTCGAATTTCTTCACGTCGATCAGAAGTCCATTGTCTCCCAGCGTGAAATCGGTATTGACGTGCCGAACTATGAAAGTGCGCTTCGCAGCCTGATGCGACAAGACCCGGATATTGTGCTGGTCGGCGAAATGCGCGACCAGGAAACGCTGACGGCGGCGATGCGTGCGGCGGAAACCGGTCACCTTGTTTTCGGTACCTTGCACGCCAACAACGCCGCGCAGACGATTCAGCGTATTCTTGACCTGTTTCCGCAGGAAGAGCGGGATCTGGCTCGTTCGACGTTTGCCCTGACGATTCGCGCCGTCGTAAGTCAGCAGCTTTTGCCGGGTATTCGTCCGGAATCGCCGCGTGTTCCCGCGGTTGAGGTTTTGATTCGTACGCCGATTATCCGCAAATTGATTACGGAAGAACGCGAAGCGGATATTCCGACGGCGATTCGCGCCGGCGGTGGTGAAGGAATGCTTGATTATACCACGAGCCTGTGCAGACTTGTCGAAGAGGAATGGATCGATTTGAAAGTGGCGATGGATTACGCTCCGAATGTGGAAGAACTCAAGATGGCGATGAAGGGAATTCGTACTTCATCGAGCGGTATTCTCTAATTTTCTTTTTCCGCAGCATTGGCTTTATAAATCGTATAATATTGAATTCCAAATTAGCAGGGAACAAACATGCAAATAGATATTTTGGCAGAGATTGGCTACGGCGGCTATGTCGCATTATACAAACTACTGTTGGTGCTGGCGTTTTTTCTGGTGTGGCTGCCATTGGTGAACTGGGTTTATGTGGATTGTCAGGCCGTCAAAACGGATCGGCGGCTATGGACGCTGATTACGGTATGTACCGGGGCGGCTGCGATATGGCTTTGGCTGCTGATACCCTTTTTCTGGATCGGTTTTCTGATTTACCTGATTCTGGTCGGTTCCGTGGCGATGTCCTATGTGATGCACCGCAACGGGCGCGTCGCTGAATTTGAAAAAGTGTTAACGGCGGATCATTTGCGGTCATTGCTGATTAACCCCAATAAGAAAATATCCAAATCCAGTCGGGGATTAGCCTTTATCACAGCCAATAAAAATGAAGTTCCCGTCCCGGATCCGAAAAGTCCCGACGCGGAAGCATTTCAGGTATTGTGTGAAATTATCGACGATGCGATTTGGCGCCGCGTCAGCCAGATTGTCCTGACGCCGCAGAAAGACAATTATGCGGTTGTTTATGAGATTGACGGCGTTGCCAGCCGTCAGGGCGAACGTTCCAAAGAGGAAATAGAACTCCTGTCGCGGTATCTTAAACAGCTTGCAGACCTGGATATCGAGGAAAAACGCAAGCCTCAGTCCGGCTTGTTTTCTGCTCTGAAAGACAATGACTGGAAAAAGAAAGTCGCATGGGAGGTTCAGACAGCAGGCTCGACAGCGGGTGAACAGCTTCGCATTATCAGAGCTGAAGACTATACTTCGCGCAAGCTCACCGAGCTTGGACTGAATGAAAATCAATTCGAATCCATCGCTTCGCTGCGGGATTGCAAAGGCGGCGTGGTGCTGATTTCCGGTCCGGCCAAAAGCGGCATTACCAGCACTATGTATGCCCTGCTGGGCAATCATGACCCGTTTTTAAATAACATTATCACGCTGGAGCGCAAAATTGCCGCGGAATTGTCCAGTATTACCCAAAATGAATATACACTGAGCGATACCGGCACCACAACATTTTCCCGCAAACTTCAATCGCTGCTGCGTCGAGGTCCGGACATCGTCGGCGTTTCTGATTGCGATGAGGAGGTTGCGGCCAAACTGTGTTGTTCGGCGGCCAAAGACGGGAAAATGGTCTATGCTACACTTACGGCAACCAGCGTCATTGAGACCGTAGATAAATTTCTTAAACTTGTCGGGGATAAAAATATGGTCGCCGATGCGCTGGAAGCGGTAGTGAATCAGCGACTGGTTCGTACCCTGTGCCCGGACTGCCGACAAGCGTATAAGCCCAATCCGGCATTGTTCCAAAAATTCAATATTCCCGCCGGCCAGGTGGAGATGTTTTATCGCCCCGGCGAAATTGAATATGATAAACATGGCAAGCCGATGATTTGTGAAAAATGCCAGGGAACCGGTTTTTATGGCCGAATGGGACTTTTTGAGACGATCCGGATCACGGATGAGCTTCGCCAGATGATTCGCTCTTCCAATTCCATTCAGGAAATCAGCTCGGCGTTTCGAAAGGCCGGGATGCTCTATATGCAGGAGCAATCCATTAAGAAAGTGACAGAGGGTTTGACGTCAATTAATGAAATCATACGGAATTTCGCATCCAAAAATGGATAATTCAGGAGTTATAACGTGTTCGCTATATTGATTGTTTTTCTGGTAACAGGATTTACACTTGCCCACTTTTATCTAAAGTGTTCGGTGATGACGTCGTTTGCCGCGTTTATGGCCGCCATCTTCGGTTCCATTATCGCGTTCAGTTATTATGAGATGCTGGCAAATGTGTTTCTTTCGCGTGGTTATGGCGGCGGGTGGGCCGTAGGGGGCTGCTTCATTCTGACGTTTGTGCTGGGATTTGCCCTGATTCGTGTTCCGGTTGACGCGCTGGTTGGCGCCAAGATCGATTTTGGCAATACGGCCAAGGTTGCGGCGAGTGTTATTTTCGGGATTCTAACCGGCCTGATTTTTTCGGGACATCTGCTGGTTGGGCTGGGGTTGCTTCCTGCCCAGGGTCTTTGGTTCTATAACCGCTATCCGGCGGATGCACCCCTCTCGGTCAATAATCCCAAGACCGTTTTGCTGAATCCGGATGGAATGGTAAGCGGGATGTTCAGTTTATTTAGTCGGGGCTCGCTCAGTTCCGACAAGAGTTTTGCCGTCCTGAACGCGGACTTTGTCAATCGCAATCATATTAATCGTTATGGATTAAAAGATGAAATATCACCGGCCTGTTCGCCCAAAGCGCTTTCTGTTCCCGGCGGCAGCAAGAAGCCTGTTCGTACGATGGAACTTCCCGGCGTTGGTAATGTAACGGTCGTTCGCGCGCATCTGGCATTTAGCGATATTGCCGGAGGCGGCGCCAGAGAAGCGAAAGGCGGGATAAAATTTGTACTCGCACAAGTGCGGATGATTACTAAATCTTCCGATAAAGCAGGTAATCTTCGGGGTAAAGGCGAAGTGTGTTACCCCATCGGTATCCTTGAAAATGGAAAACTGGCCAAAAAAGAGCTGTCAGATGTTTTCACATTTGAAAATGAAGCCCAACATGAAGACGGCAATATCTGGATCGATTTTGTTTTTGATACCCGAGGTCAACAGGGTGTACTGCTGGAGTTTAAGATGAATGGCATCACCCGGTTGCCGGCGCCGACGGCATCAAATGCGGAAATTGAAGGGGCTCTTGATTCGGCAAAAAAGACGTCCACAGAAAATCAGCCGGAAGAACCTGCCGCCGACCAGCCTGAAAATTAATTCAGGTTATCGTGAGAATCGGCCCAGAATAAAGCGTCGCGGATTAAAGAAGAATTTTTCCATAGCGCTCATTTTGGTTTCTGAGGGTTTGTCCGCAGGCAGGGCTTGGAATAATAGAACCGCAGGCAGGCGCAGGATGGTGCTGAAAATGAAAATGCTGTGAATCTGATAAAGCGTGATTGTCGGCAGCATCGGTCCGACCCAGCCGCCCAGTGCAGAGCCGGCGAAAAAGAAAATCGCCGCGATAGCGTTCATATAAGAGATGTAAGCCAGCCGTTGTCCCGAGGGCAATTCCCCGATACTGTAGTTGAACGTCAGCAATTGAAATCCGCCCCAGGCTAACCCCGACACGGCGTTGAGTCCCAGCAGATACCAGAAATTTCCACTGATCAGCCATCCCAGCGGCAAGAGCAGAATAATTGTTGCTGTCAGACGCATCGGCATAATGTTGCCCAGCCGGTCGCAAATTCGTCCCCACAGTTTCAGGCTGAAAACGGTTACCAGCGGTACGGTCATTTGTATGCAGCTATATTGCAGATAGCTAAAATGCAAATCATTAATCATGTGCAGCGTGAAAAACGGCGCGGAAAAGTACGCTCCGAAATAAATGAGCGAAAAAGCCAGAATAAACTTGCCGTATGAATGGGTGTGCATTTGGCCGATAAAATCCATAAATTTTATGTGTACTGGCGGACGGATATAAATTTCGGGCGGGTCATAATGCCAGCAAAACAAGGTTGTTGCCAATCCTCGCGCCATGGCGGAAATAATCCAGAGGACGGTAAAGATAATAATCACATCTTCAGCGCGGTCGAGTATTAGGGCTGCGACAATCGAGGCGATAAACTGCGACAAGGTGGTCATCGCTGTACGAAAACTGAAATACCGCCCGCGCATCTTACGGGGGACGATATAGCTGATCCAGTCGGACCAAGTGCTGGCGGTGCAGCCTCCCGCGGCGGCGGAAGCAACCATGACCCCGATACTCAGCCAAACCGCATGCGATGGAAACCAATGTACCATCATCGCAAATGGAATCAGGAGCAGGGCCTGAACGCCGGTGCCGAGGATGGAAAATTTTTTATAATTCCCAAACCAGCGAATCATCATCGGAGCCCAGATTTGGACAATACCCTGAGCCAGTAGAAAACCGCCAAAGCCGATGCCAATTGCCAGCTTGGAAGCTTTCATTTCGTTAAGATAGGGGATGTAGAAATTCTGCGTCAATCCAATCATCACCAGCGCAATCATCCCCTCGGCAATCGATAGGCGCATGGTGCGTTTTCGTTGTGCAGCATCGGGATACGAAGATAAATCGCTGGTTTTATCCATTTTGTCGGTCATATAGTAGTATAAAAATCAGGCCAGGCGGCGAATCCGAAAAAAAATGGTTGCAGCGGCGTTTGCCTTGCTGCAACCATAGCTATGAATTAAACATGTCCCCATCTATCTCCCCTGGGGAAGGTCGTTGCTTTTAATTAAGCACAGAGTGCATAATCTTCAACGTCGACGCCCAACAGGTTGTCGAGGTATTTATCAAGATCCTCAGGCGAAAACTGTGCCAAAAACTCCGGTTTTGCCGTCCGGTTCAGTTCGATAATGCAATCGATTAATTCTCTTTTACTCATTTTCTGTACTCCCTTTGGGTAACGTCAGTAAACATCCTTGTTCACCTTATGCATATCGGAACAGATTCCCAGTTTTCTTGAATTATCCAATTTGACAAAATTGGGACTTTTTTGAAAAGAATACCACAAGATGAAGTTTTTGCAGAAATGCGATTACAATCTGTAGTTGAGGAATGAAAAAACATTTCAAAACGTCCAATAAAAACTCAGTCAGGATGTTTTTGGCGGGGACAAAAAAATTTTGAAAAATTTTGAAATTATTTATTGACGCTTCGGATGTTTATCGGTTTGTTTTAATAAGGATTAAAAATGCGGCAAAAACAGAGAAAAAAAGGAGATCGCCGATGGCATTGATTTTATGCCCTGAGTGTGGGAACAAAATATCCGACAAGGCCGTAATGTGCCCGCAATGCGGCCATCCCAGCCGCGGCAACTTCTATGGCTTTGAGTATAAATCCGCCAAAACCTTATTTGGTTTACCTTTGCTGCATATTGTCATGGGGCCGGCTATTGATCCCGCCACGGGTAAATTACGGATCGCCAAAGGTATTGTCGCCGTTGGAGGTATTGCAATGGGCTGGCTTGCATTGGGCGGAGTTGCTATCGGATTGATTTCGCTTGGAGGGTTGTCGCTGGGACTTTTGGCGGCACTGGGCGGCGCTGCGGTTGGAGTTGGATTCGCGGCGGGCGGGTTGGCTATCGGAGGTATAGCCCTCGGCGGATGCGCGATCGGCTATTACGCTTTTGGCGGGGCGGCGCTGGGCATTCACGCTTTTGGCGGTAATACTCCGCCTGACCAATTGCCTGAATGGCTCCGGGGTTTTAGGCGAAGGTAAGATTCCGACTATTTACCCCGCTGTCCAGGCCATAACATCGTATGTAATCGCGGACCGAAAGAAAACCCCGTTTGCAGGCAGTAATCCGCCAGCCACGCAGATTTTTCAAGGTAGGTTTTCCGGGTTGTTGCCTGAGGCATCAAAAACACATTTTGCGGGTTAATCTGGCCCAGTTGTCCAACGACCTGAACGACTTCATCAAGGTCGTCCGGGGTATCAACCACAAATTTAAGCTGATATGAGTACGTGTTCATCAATTGTCGGAGAGTGTCCAAATTAAGACGTATTTGCTCGTGTGCGGCCGCCTGAGTCGGATCGGTCGGAGTCGAATTCGATAATTTGGGGCTAATACTCATTAAATCGCAGGGTAAATCCGGAACAAATGTGATCCCGGCGGTTTCAATGGTGAGATGAAGCCCCTGCCGATGTATGGATTTAACCAATTCCGGCAATTGGGGGTTAAGCATTGGTTCTCCGCCTGTAATGACGATGTTTAAGGTCGGATAGCTTCGGATTTGTTCGGTTAGCCACTCGGGGCTGTATTGAGTTCCCGCGGTTGCATTTTGGGCATAGGCGGTGTCACACCACCGGCATCGCAAAGGACACCCGGCCAGGCGAATAAAAACACTTGGAACGCCAGCCAGCCGGCCCTCACCTTGAAGACTATAAAAAATTTCATTGATAATCATATAATTATAGTTTGGACATTCTGGGAAAAAAATCAAGAGGATTCACATTTTTAAGGACATTTGATCCATAAATACCTAAAATAAATAATACTTTATCCATAGAATGGCAAATTTGCCGGCATCGTGAGATAATTGTTCTTAACCCCTTGAATGCTTTGGACGATGAAATTTATGACTATAGTGAACCGAGAAAGCGGATTAATTGTGGCATTTTTATGTCCAATTTGTTGTGAAAGGACAAAAAGTGACTAAAATTGCGGATGTTGTAAAAAATATACCTGTTTTGTATGGTGAATGTGACCATGTAATTGATGGTAACATGCAAATCCAGGATGCGTTTCGTTGCGTTGCCAATGAAAACGCGGAAATGATAGGGATCCAAACTGAAGGGCTTGGCGAGCCCATTCTAATGAATCGCGATCAGCTTTTGCAGGTTTTGCTAAGAGAAATTGATCAGATGCAGCAAACGGTGACGGATATCCAACAGCAGATCGGGGGGCTTGATTCCAAGATGGTTTCCCAATCCCCGTACAGTGCCGCCGCCCAGTACAAATGGGAACAGATTTTTAAGATGATGGCGGAAGGCTTGATCGTTTTGGATAAAACCGGTCGGATCGAATCAGCGAATCCGGCGGCCCGAGTTTTGTTTGGATTAGACGCCTTATGCAATCTTGAAGCTGTCAGTCAGACATTTGATCGTATCGGATGTCGGGCATTAATGGGTTTGGATGATTATTCCTCTATGCCTAACAGCGGAGGATTCCGTGTTAAATCCGCCGGCGATAAATTGTTGGGAATCCGCTGGTCGGCTCTGAACAGCGACTGGGGACAACTGCTCGGCTGGGTGTTATCCATGCAGGATATTACCGCTGAAATTGCGGCAGAAAATATCAAATCTGAATTTATCGCGGCTATTTCTCACGAATTACGAACGCCGCTGACCAGTATTCAAAATTCGGTATCCAATATCCTTGCCGGAGTGACAGGTAAAGTTAACGACAAAACGCGAGATTACCTGGATCGGATGCAAATCGATTGCCATCGCTTTACGGAATTGATCAATGATCTGTTGGATATAGCCAAGCTGGAGGCGGGTAATCTGCCGGTCATGCTGCGTATTATGAGTGTCGAATCCTTAGTTCAGGATACCGTTCAGGAATTTAAAACCATCGCGGAGAAATCTTCTATCGCGTTGGAATGTGAGATTGAACCCAATATCTGTCCTGTTTATTGTGACGCCAAACGAATTCGGCAGGTACTCAGCAATCTTTTGAGAAATGCGATTCATCATACGCCTCCCGGCGGGAAAGTTCGTGTCTGTATCCATGACCGCGGTTCGGATATTGTAACCGAGGTTGCCGATACCGGAATGGGAATCGCGCCGGATATGCAAAAACAATTGTTTACAAAATTTTATCAAATTGCCCGTGAAGCCGGCGCGGGGTCCAAGGGCAACGGCCTTGGGTTGGCGATTTGTAAAGGGGTCATTGCTGTTCATGGCGGTTCAGTGTGGGTCGAAAGCGCAATCGGACAGGGCAGCCAGTTCTTTTTTTCGCTGCCCAAAACAGATCCGCTTAAAATTTTGCGTCAGCACCTGACGATGACAATCGCGTCGGCCCGCCGAACGAAAACACCTTTCGGGCTTTTACTGCTGAGTTTTGAAATGACCCAAAAAAGCCGCATCCCGCTGCGTCAGGCAAGCGGAAAAATTATTGCCGAATTGCTTGCACAAAGTCAATTTTTTATGGGCGGGGATATGAATTTGGCGCTGCAAATTGGAGAAAGCGAAATGGCATTTATTGTCAATACTATCGGACGTCAGACGCTTTCGGCGGTACAATATAAAATAGAAATGAATCTGTTAAAATTCCTTAAAAAACACTTTACCGACATTCCCATTATGCCGATGTTGGGGAAGAGCCTGTGGCCTGACGACGGAAATGAGGCCTGCCGATTGGAAAAGGCAGCTCGAAGTAATCTGTCGCCGTTGATTGCAGGATAATACTGAAAAAGCCAATATCGAAGGAGAAGGCTTATGTTTGATTTTTTTGGACTAAAAAAGAAATCGCGTAGAATTAAGATTCAAGTGACTGATGATGAGCCGAATATCGTACAGACGCTCAAAGATCGGCTTGAAATGAATGATTTTGATGTTGTTGTCGCCCATAACGGCAGCGACGGCCTGAAACTTGCCGAGCAGGAAAGACCTGATGTTATCCTGTTGGATGTCATAATGCCGGTAATGAATGGGCTGGAGATGCTGGAAATGCTGCGTAAGCAACCCTGGGGACAGGACCCTTCAGTGATTATGCTGACGGCTCGAAGTCAAACCCAGGATGTTGCCCGCGCCAACGCCTGCGGCATCGACGACTACATCGTCAAACCCTTTGACCTCAGCGAATTGCTGGAAAAGATAGAAAGCCTGCTGGAACAACGAAAAGCCCTGGTTAAAAGCGAAGCATAAAACCAATATCCTCAGATAGACAAACACCCGACATGTGGTATTCACAGGCCGGGTGTTTTTATTTTTATGGTTTGGTGAAAGAACTTTTTTAATGTTCCACCGGCTCACCCAAAAAGCTCTTCAACTCTTCAAATTTTTCTTTAAGCAGTTCGGAATTTTTGGCTTCGATATTCAGCCGTAGCAGCGGCTCGGTATTGCTGGGCCGAACATTAAACCACCAGTCTTTGAATTGGATCGTTACGCCATCAAGGTCATCGATTTGTCCCTGACTGTATTTTCGAGTCAGTTCTTTGATCATCGCTTCTTTGTCTTCGACATGGAAATTAACTTCACCGCTGCTGAAGTAGCGTTTCAGCGGAGCAATGATTTCACTCAGCGGTTTTCCGCTCTGGCTGATAATATTGAGCATGTGGACCAGCGTAATCATTCCCGAATCGGCAAAGAAGTTGTCGCGATAATAGAAATGTCCGCTTAGTTCGCCGCCAAAACAGGCGTGGCTGTCGCGCAGCGTCTTTTTCATAAAGGCGTGGCCGACGCGTTCGCGCCTTGGAGTGCCGCCGTTTTTGAGGATTTCTTCCTGTACGACCAAACTGCTCCGCAGGTCGTAAACCACTGCCGACCCCGGATTTTTCTTCAGGAAATACGGAACCATCATTGCCGTCAGGATATCGCATGGGATCGAGTTGCCTTTTTCGTCAATCATCATCAGGCGGTCGGCGTCACCGTCAAAGCAGGCGCCGAAATCGGCCTTATGGGATTTGACCATCACTTTGGCCTCGGCCTGATTGGCTTCGATCAGCGGATTGGGGTCGTGTTTGAAGATGCCATTATGCTCAAAATTAATCGGAATAATCTCAATGGGCAGGTCGCCGAAGATGGCAGGAACCATTTTGCCGGCCATTCCGTTGCCCGCGTCAACAACCACCTTGAGCTTTTTCAATCCCGGCTCAATGAATTTCAGCACATGTTTTTTATATTCGGCGGTCAGGTCGCAATGTTCGACGGAACCAGTGGGTTTACCCAGGGTGTGCAGTAGTGCCGTGGCGATGTGTTTGATGTCCTTTAGGCCGGTATCGGCACCGACGGGTTTGGCTTGTTGGCCGGCAATCTTAAAGCCGTTATATCGGGCGTTATTATGACTGGCTGTAATCTGGATACCGCCGCAGGTTCCAAGATGGTTTATCGCGAAATACATCTGTGGGGTATCAATGACGCCGATATCAATGACATTTGCACCGGCCGTGTTCATCCCTTCGATCAGGGCGTTTCGCAGCGACTGGCTGTGGCTTCGCATATCCCGCCCGACGCAGATGCTTTGGGCGTTGGACATGCCGCGGTCATAGCCGCGAAGCATCGACCGCAAAAACTGTGCGGACGCATGCCCGATTTTCCATGCCGCCTGTTCGTCCAACTGATCCGGGTAAGTTCCACGGATATCATACGCTTTAAAGATTGAAGGGTCCATAAATCAGCTCCCAATGTTAATTTTTATTGATTACCTATCAGAATTATATCCTAATCTATTTGCCCAAATTGTCAATATAACAAATCTGCTTCTTTTTTTCGCTGAAATTCACAAAAGCAGATTATAAAATCATGAATAATGTTTCCTGAAATGCGATTTAGGACTGTTTCAGGCAATTTGCGATGGGTAATTGGAGCAGTTCCGCCTGCCAGGGAACGATGATCCCCTGTTCCAGCAATTGGCCGAGAGCGGCAGGGCCGAGTTTGGCGACAACGGTCATTGCCGCGCGAGGTAAAAGAACGTCGGCGGCGACATTATTTGCCTGAGCAACCTGCTGACAGCATTGCCGGATTTTTTCAAGCTGTTCCAAAAACAGAGTGTCGGGGCGAGGCGGACGTTTTACGTCTTTTTTCAATGGCCATTCAGAGTCATTCTGGGCAAAGGCTTTTTCAAGAGCCCTGCGCAAAGCCTGCAGGCGTTTGCCCTTGCAATGTTTTACCGTGTCACAGAGTGCGGCAAAATCCGGCTCCCGATATGTTTCAGCTTTAATCGCTAAAGCCACAAGCCGTTCATTATGCAGAATACGAAAAGGCGGCAGGTTTGTCTGCATAGCCTGTTCTTCGCGCCATTCCCAAATTTGTTTAAGGAATGCCAATTGTCGTCGTGTCAAATTGCTGCTGCCTTTGATACGAAAATCTTTGTTGGGATCAACCTGCTGAGTATGACTGATTGCGGCACGAACGGAACGCTGGCACATCTGTTTATGCCAGCCGGTACGCTGCTGCTCGTGTAAGCTGTCTTCCAGTTTTTTAGCAAGCTCTAATAGATAATGTGTATCCAGTGCCGCATATTGCAGCAGTGATTCGGGCAGGGGCCGTTTTGACCAGTCGGCTTTTTGGTTGGATTTACTGATGATGACATCCAGTATATTATTCAGCATCCCGGCCAGATTCAGTGATTCTAACTGCAGGAGCTTGCCCGCAAGCATGGTGTCAAAAATTTCTCCAGTAGGCTCGAATGCGAAATCCATCCGCAGCATCCGCAGGTCATAGCCTGCATCGTGAAAGATCAGTTTCTTGCCGCTAAGGCAATCAAAAAATGATGACAAATCCAGCCTGGATAATGGGTCAAGGATAAAATTATCGCCTTCAAAACTCAATTGAATCAGGCAGACTTTGGGGTAATAATGATGAAAACTATCGGCTTCAATATCAACAGCGATGGTGGAGACGTTTTGCAGTTTGTCAACAAGCTTGTCAAGCTCAGGTTGCCGGTTAATGTACTCGTATTGTATCTCTTTATCGCTCAAAGCATTCTGTCCAATTATCTAATTTCAGACTCAGACAATACTGAATTATCTGTCGTTTGTCAAGGGTTTTGAACCTATTCGTGTTTTATCTATTTTACCAAGCTGTCTACTTTGGCGGCCAATAAAAAAATGATTATTTTTAAAAAATAGGTGTTTTCACGGATTGCGGCCGGTTTCGCATATCTATACAATGGAGTTGTTCTTTTAGCAAATATTAACATCATTCACTTTTGACACCTGCGTTTGCATATAGCACATCGATGAACAGCAATGTCTGGCGATATGTCAACCCCATTTTCAAAGAGGTGGTAAAATGAGAAAAATTTTAATCTTTTTATTGGGAGTCGCGGTCTGCGCCAATGTCGCGATGGCAAGCTACTCTTACTCTGTCGGCGGTAAGGTATATTACTCCGGCAGCGGTCTTCCGGTACCGAAAGGTACGCCCGTTACTTTCACGGCTAATTTTACGAGCGGCGGCTCAGTTCAAAACACCGTCTATACCGCTATCGACGGGTCGTTTAGTGTGAGCCATGCGTTGGGGAATACCAATCCTGTTGGGGCCTCAATGACGCTCAAGGCTGTTACGGGACTCTGTTCCGGGTCGAAAAACTGGGTTTGCAATGGGTCTAATGAAACCAAGGATGTCTGGGTGTTCTGCAGTATCCAACCCAATCCGAATCTGTCGGTAACGACGATGCCATTGCACTTTGTTACAGCCGGGTTGCAGCCGCCGGTTACAACCATAGCGTTTCTCGACCAGCCCAGCGGACCGGTATTGGTTCAGCAGTTTCAGGTGAAACTGGCATGGAACGCGGCGCAAATGAATGCAGTCAATGTCCAGCCGTCTTTGGGTTCGCAATTTGAAATCCTTAGTTGGTTTTCAGCTCCGGGTTCCGGCGAACTGTTCGTTTCCGGCGTGGCCATGGCTGCGCCTGTGCCCTTGCAGATAGTGCCGGAGTCTTTCTTTGATGTGTTCTTTGATGTGATTGCCCCGCCGGAAGAATTGCCCGCATTTGCGACAGTAACGGTGGTTCCCGAAGAAACACAATTATCGAATGGGATGGGGCTTTACTATTATCCCTATCAGCATCAGGCGGACTATCTGATCGGAGAGCCTGAAAAATGCCAGCCGACATTTATGATTAACAGCCTGCTGGAGTGGAAAGAAGCACGGCAGGGCGAATTGCCCAACCCCAATATCCGCCCCATGCCGGCAGCCGCGTGGGAACAATATATGGCATACTGGATCGATCCGCTGACTGAAAAGCAGGGCCAGCCGTATCCGGAAACGACGTTTGTTCCTTGTGCAGAGCCGAGTGGAATGCTGTATGTCTGGCCGGGCGGCGGAGGTGTTGAAGGTCCCGGTCTGGTAATGGCCTGGGGAGTCGATGAACAGCAAGAAGGCAATTACGCCAGCGCCTGGAGGTACGATTATGGAATGGACCCGGATTTATCCAATTGTACGATTCAGGTTACAGTAACTCCGCCCGGACCGCATATTAACGCGGTGTCTTTCTCCATCGTTGATATTGCCAACCGGATGCGGACATGGTGGTGGTCGGTTCCGGCGGCAATTCCGCTGGGTGTTTCGACAACGGTCAAGATCAATACTGCGATTGCCGGTATCGGCGCGGCAACACCCGCAGCAACGGGATATATGAATGTGCCGGGCTTTGATATTACCCAATCGCAGTTTTTTGATGTGGATGAGAATTTCCAGTATATTTTCCAGCAATTCCCAGTGCCCCCGCCCGGACAGCCAAATTTTGTTGGCTCCTGGAACTACTGGCACAATCTGATCGTGACCAAAAACACCGTCGCTAAAAAGTGGTTTTATATCAAGTACAGCCAGAAGCCGTATGTGATGGATGCCGCCCAGCCGCCGCAAATATTTGGCTGGGATGAGAAGTCAGTCTATCAGCCGCAGCCGATAGTTCCCAATCCGATTATGGCGGACGATTGGCCGTGCAATGATCCGCGTCCCATTACAGATATTCATTGGTGGGGTTCGTTTATCGGCTGGACACAGCCGCATCTGCCGTCTGTTGTACCGACAGCGTTTCATATCGGTATTTGGACGGATGTGCCAGATCCTGATCCGGCCAACCCGCAGGATTACAGTCATCCGGGCAAGCTGATCTGGGAGAATACCTGTACCAACTGGGTCTGGAATTTTGCCGGCTATGATGTTGATCCACGCATTGAGCCGATGCAGGATGAAGCCTGCTTCCAGTTCACGCAGCTTCTCAGTGAGAATGAATGGTTCTATCAGAAGCCTGAGGAGAACCAGATTTATTGGCTGAGTATCGCGGCGATTTACAGTCCGCAGGATTGGCAGAATATTCAGTATCCATGGGGCTGGAAGACGCGTCCGCATCAGTTTAGTGACGATGCGGTGCGAATCCAGGGTGCAACCACATGGCCTGTTGCAATCGGCGCTGTTTATAATGCCGGCGTGCCGATCCAGCTTCCGGCATGGCCTGACCCGCAAGGAGTAAGCTGGGACCTTGCGTTTGAGCTGAGTACAAATGAACCCAAAGCGCCGGCCAGCGCCGATCTTGATTACAGCGGTTTTGTCGATTTGGCGGACTTTGCGATTTTCGCGACGCAATGGTTGACGGCTCAACCATAATTTTTATATCGAGGGGAGAACTTGCGTGAAGCCGGGTTTATGGACAAGCCCGGCTTCGTTTAACAGTTTTTGAATCGCAAAACGGTGCAGCGCAAGGGTTGATGTGACTGAGCCGGGGAAATTATTATCGAGGGGAGAATTTATAGCAAGCCGGGTTCAACAACAGGCCCGGCTTTGTTTTTGCGCTCAGGGCTTGCCAAAAGCGATCTTCGACCTTATACTATCGGTTTGAAAAGCGAATAATTGAAATCTGGAGACGACAATGAAACCGACATTAGTGATACATGGCGCTGCGGGCCGAATGGGTAAACGCATTGTGGCGCTGGCCGTGGAAGAGCAGACCTTTCAAATTATTGGGGCAGTTGACTATCCCGCTCACCCGGATCTGGGCAAAGATGCCGGGTTGCTGGCTGGCGTGTCGGCCATTGGGGTTAATCTTGAAAAAACCTTTCCCGCCAAAGCCGGCGTTATGATTGACTTTTCCCTGCCTCAGGCGGCGGCGGAAACCATCGCCTGGGCGGAAAAAACAGGAACCGCAATGGTGATGGGCACAACCGGCCTGGAAAACAGCCAGATAGACATGCTCAAAAAAGCCTCACAAAAAATAGCCATTGTTCAGGCGACCAATATGAGTCTTGGAATGAATCTGCTGTTTAGTATTGTCGGCAAAGTCGCCGCAGCGCTCGGGCCGGATTATGATATTGAAATTACCGAAGCCCACCACCGTTTTAAAAAAGATGCTCCCAGCGGTTCGGCGCTATCGCTTGCCAAAAGCATCTGCGATGCGACCAGCCGCGATTACTCCGGCAGTCTCGTCCACGGACGCGAGGGCAAAGAAGCTCTTCGCAAAGCCGGTTCGATTGGTATGCACGCTATCCGTGCCGGCGACATCGTCGGCCAGCATTCCATTATTTATGGTACGCTCGGTGAAACTATTACGATTTCCCATGATGCCCACACACGGGACACGTTTGTACGCGGGGCGCTGCGAGCGGCCAAATGGCTGCTGACCCAGAAACCCGGCCTGTATAATATGCAAAATGTTCTTGGTCTGGCGTAATGGATCGATAAAGATACAAAAAATTTGATTCAACAGCACTATCGAAAGGGATTGGTTATGGCGGAACAGGTTTCGGGCAAAAGCGGTATTATCTGTTTGTTGCTGGCGATTTTCTTTGGCGTATTTGGGATTCATCGTTTTTATGTCGGCAAGATTATCACGGGGATTCTGATGATTTTAACAGGCGGCGGGTTTGGCATCTGGTATATCATCGACATCATCGTGATTGCGATGGGCAAATTTACGGACTGCGGCGGAAGCTACGTCAAATTAGCCAAATAGATATTTCGGGGGCTTTGTGCCCCTTATTTTTTATTGACCATCGGTACAATTAATACCGCACATGGCGCCTTGCGGACGACTTTTTCGACGACATTGCCGAAAAAGGCTTTTTGAAAACCGCTCTTGCCCTGCCGCCCCATTACGATTAAATCCGTTTTTCCTTTCTCGGCATAATCCAGGATTTCCAGCGAGTCTTTACCCACACGAAACTCCGCTTTAAAAGCAAGGCCTTGCGGGATGCGGGTGCGATATGTTTTATCCACAAGATCATCGATGTCCTGCTTGGCCTTCTGATCGACATTTTCCGCTTCGTAAATATACGTTTTCCAGAACTGGGCTTCTATTTCCGGTACTACGTGCAGCATTGTCAGTTTACATCCGGGATTCTGCTGAGCCAGCCGGACGGCATGATCAAACGCATGGGACGCATTTTCTGAAAAATCCGTACAAAATAAAATGTTCTTAAATGGAGTCTGTTGCATTGTAGTGTTGTCCATGTCGTTTCTCCGGTTTTATTTTACACGCTTTATTTTTTAATGAATTCTGTCAGGCAGCCAGGTTGCGATCTGTGGGAACATCATTAATAACGCGGCAACCACAACCATTGCTGCCAGAAAAGGCATTGATCCTTTAAAGATTTTCTCCATCGGAACATCGCGTTCCATGCCGGCTACAACATAAACACAAACGCCGACCGGCGGGGTAATCACGCCCATTTGCGTTACCAGCACAATCATCACTCCGAACCAAATCGGGTTATAACCAAGCCCCTGCACGACAGGGTAAAAAATCGGAATCGTCAGAATAACCAGCGCCAATGCGTCAATAAAGCAGCCCGCTGCCAGATAAAAGAACAGGATAATCGTCATGATCATCCATCCCGGCAGCGGCAGGGCGGCCAGCCAGTTAGCCATATCCAGAGGTAATCGCGTCACCGCCAGAAAATGTCCAAACACAATAGCTCCCGCGACGATCAGGACAACCATACAGGATGTTCGGATGGTCTCAAAGAGTGATTGTCGCAGCATTTTGAAAGTGAGTTTGCCGCGGAATAGCGCGATAAGAATCGCTCCCAATGCTCCAACGGCAGCGCCTTCAGTGGGTGTAAAATATCCCGCGAACATCCCGCCCATAACGATAAAGAAAAGGATCAACGTTTCCGAGACGCCTGTCAGCGCGATCAGTTTTTCTTTCCAGTTTGCCTTTGGACAGGCTGGCCCCAGGTGGGGATGAATGGTACAGTTGATCCAGATAGTGATGCAAAACAGTACCGCCGTCAGGATGCCCGGCAGGATGCCGGAAATAAACAGCTTGCCGATGGATTGTTCCGTCAGGATGGCATAGACAATGAAGACTACCGACGGCGGAATCATCATCCCGATTGTGCCGCCGGAGGCAACCGTTCCCGTGGCTAATTCCATATCATACTTATACCGTTTCATCTCCGGCAGGGCTACTGCCGCCATCGTTGCTGAAGTGGCTGGGCCGGAGCCGCAGATCGCTCCAAATGCGGTACAGGCCCCGACGGTGGCCATCGCCATGCCGCCGGGCAGATGCCCCATCCATTTATACGCCGCGGCAAACAGCCTCTGGCTGATACCCGAATGAAACGCCACTTGCCCCATCAACACAAACAGCGGGATAACTGTAAGTGTGTAGGAGGAGAAAGAATCAAATATATCGGCGCTGAGCATATTCAGTGCCGCTGTCGGATTCGTTACCCATGCAAAGCCGATAACACCGACTAGTGCCATCACATAGCCTACGGGCATATTCGATACCAACAGAATGACCAGCGCCAGGCAGCCGAGAAGTCCAATCTGAAAAAGCGTCATAGTTTCATTAACTCCTTGGGACTTAGAAATTGATACAGAATAACCAATACCACCGCCCCAAAGGAAACTGCCATCAGATAAGGCATCCAGAATATCGGCAATTCAAGGGTTTGAAAGCACTGGTTAGATTTTCTCAGAGCGATACCATATTGAACAAATTGCCACGCCGCAAAGCTGAACAAACCGATAGACATCACCCGAACAAAAATGTCCAGCACGGTTCTGCCGCGACGCGATAACTTGTGGTAAAGAAACTCGACGGCGACATGTCCTTTGACGGCCGTGGTGTAAGGCAGCGCCCCGGCAATGGCTATCACTCCGGCAATTCGAACAATATCGTATGCTCCAGGTATCGGATGGTTAATGAACGACATACGCAGAATAACGTCAAGACAGGTAACACCGATCATCGCCAGTACAGCCAAAGCTGACGTTATCGCCAAAACTCTGACAAGATAATAAATAACTTTTTCATAAAACTTCAATAGCATAATTGAACTCGGCTGGTTTTAAATTAGGGTTTCTTTTCAGGTTGCGCAGGGTTTGGTGCCAAACGCGATTTCAAGTCATCCAGAAATTCCTTGCCGGGCAGACCTTTATCCGAAGCCTGTTTGACATAATCGTCCAGAATCGGGGCAACCGCCGCTGCCCATTTCTGCTTTTCTGCATCGTCCAGCGCAATGGTCTTCTTGTTTAATGATTTGATAAATTCCCAGCTGTCCTGGTCAGCTTTGTCCCACGCCTGACCGTGTTTGGCGACCCATTCTTTGTTAACCTCATTGAAAATTTTCTGAATATCCGCCGGCAGTGATTCCCATTTCTGCTTGTTCATCACCACAAACATGGCCGTCGTATAACCGATATTTGATGAATCTGTAATCGACTCAATGACCTCGCCCTGCTTCCAGCCCTTGAGTGTTTCCACCGGGCAGAATGTTGCATCGACGACACCTTTGGCAAGGGCTTCGTAGGTTTCGCCCTGGCTCATCCCGATGGGGTTGCCGCCCAGATTCGTAACGATTCTGGCCGATAAGCCGGTTGCCCGTATTTTCAGTCCCTTCATATCCTCAATCTTGTTGACCGGTTTTTTCGATGCCAGGATTCCCGGCCCGTGGGCGTGAATATAAAACAGATGCGCATCGGCCAATTCTTTCGGCTGATATTTCTCCGCCATTTCCGTTGCGATGGTGCTGGCGACCAAACCGTTCGGATATCCCAGCGGTAAATCCAAACCTTCCATCAGCGGGAAACGTCCCTTGGTGTAAGCAAAGCAGCTCATCCCGATGTCGGAAATGCCGTTGACCACACCCTCATAGCACTGGTCGGCCTTGGTTAGCGAACCGGCGGGGAATATTGTGATTTTAATCTGTCCGTCGGTGCGATTTTCGATTTCTTTCGCCCAGGCGTCCGCCGTAATGCACTGGATATGTGTTGGCGGGAAAAAGATACTGTAGCTTAGTTCAATGACCTGTTTTGCTTCTGGCTTGGCAGCCTCCGGCATGGCGTTTGGGTCATCCGTTTTTTTGGAGCATCCTGCTCCTGCAAACACCATTGCGACAATCCATACAACCAACATCATCCAAATGCTGTTTTTCTTCATGGTCTTCTCCTGTTTTAAATAGGTTTAATTTTTGATTCAACAATTTTTCATTTGCTATGGTTTCCGCGAGCCTTTGACGCCGGCCGCACGGTTTTCTATCGATCAAGGATCAGGCGGAGCTGATGGCTGATAACATCAGCCGGCGATAGAGATGTCGATGTGCATTTATCCAGCCAGATAATCCCGAACATAACGCTTACCAGCATCCGGGCGGATATTTTCGCTTCCTCCGCGGATAGTCCGCATCCACCCAGCCACTGTTCATACAAGCCCTCATACCATTGCCAAAAATTCAGCAGTCGATTTTGTAATTCCTGGCTAAGCTGCTGAATCTGAACGGATAGCCGGGTGATAAATCGGCAATTGACCCACGCGCCGGAGGAATTCTTTTCAACCAGCATCGTCAGCCATTGTTTAAGCTGTGCTTCGGCGGGCTGACTCGAATCCACCTCTTTAGCCAGGGCTTTATATTCCTCAATAACCTCATCAAGCAAAATCTCGCAAAGCTGGTCTTTGCTTCGAAAATAGTGATAAAATCCGCCTTTGGTTATGCCCGATGCATCGAGAATATCGTCAAGCGATGCGGCCGAAAAGCCGTAATTGCTGAATAAACTGCGTGCTGAGTGCAGTATATTAAACCTGGTCTCCGTCGGATTTCGCGGCATCGCGAGCTTCCTTGTGTGATATAAAGCAGCGGTTGGCGGCCCGCTGATTATCCTTTTTTGATTGCCATAAAGATCAACGCCAACAGCAATATTGCCGACAGGGCGCCAAGCAGGATAATCGTCATTTTGTATTTAGTTAAAACTTCATTGGAAATGCCGTGAGCTTTCTCATCCGACATTTCTACCGTCGCGCCGTCCTCAAAACCCGACAGGGCGCCGACATTAAATCGTTGCCTGGCAAGCAGCGGAGGTTTCCCATCGCGAATTGCCTGCAAATCCACCATCGCTTCTTCCATCGTCGCGTAGCGGTCTTTTTTGTCCTTGGCCATCATGACCTCAACGACCTCGGATATCCCCGCCGACAGCGCCGTATTAATATGATCCGGCGGAACCAGCGGCTCTTTCAGATGCTTTTTCATCACTTCTGCCGGCGCCGTCGCTTCGAATGGCACCCGGCCGGTAACCATATGATACAGCGTCCCGCCCAGCGAATACAGGTCGGCTCGTCCGTCGATATCCACTTCGCCCCGAATCTGTTCCGGCGCGATATAATACGGCGTACCAAAAGCCTTGCCCTGTTCGTGTTTAGCCGCACGGGCATCGGAAGTCTCGCGCGCCAAACCCATATCCGCCAGCTTGACAACATTGTCCTTGCTGATCATGATATTCTTGGGTTTAACGTCGCGGTGGATCAATCCCTGCGAATGGGCGTGCGCTAGGGCACTGGCAACCTGAATGATAATATCAAGGGCTTCCTTTTCGGAAAATATCTTGCCCTTGGACAAATCGTCATAGAGGGTTTTCCCCTCGACGTACTCCATTACAAAATAATACAACCCGCCGACTTCGCCGACGTCAATGGCCTGCACGATGTTGTTATGGTTCATCTTGGCCGCAAGCCGTCCTTCTTTATAGAACCGCTCGACATAGTCCGACTTCTGGACGAACTTTTTCGGCAATACCTTGACCGCTACCGTCCGATCCAGCGAGAGCTGCTTGGCTTTATACACCACCGCCATCGCGCCCGACCCGAGCTTGCCGAGGACTTTATAGCCGGGAATCTGGCTGCTGCTGTCGCGGCTGTCGCGAATGACAACTTTCAGACGGTCGGCTTGGGTCGGCGTGAGATATTGCTTTTCCAGCAGGATTTGTTCAAGTGGAGCGGGTGCTTCGGCGGCCCGTTTTTTCCGTTCTTCCTGGGCGACCCGTACTTCCTCTTCCGTACAGAGCTTTTGTTCGACGGCGATTCTGCCGAACAGCGTATCATTACTGGTTTGTTCATTACCGGCCAAGCTCAGGCCTCCTGATTTTATAATGGCATATAATTATAGATGATAACACTCGTATGGTGAAATTATCGGCCAAAAAATCTTTTTGTCAAAAAAAAACCGCCGTAACTCAGTACAAATATGACATTTTGTAGCAAATTTATCCCGTCCATTATACCCTTTTTGCCTTGCATAGTCCAATAATCCGCATGGGCCCTCTGAAAATAGTGTTTTCCAAAACTCCATTTGTTCCGGATCAGATTGTCGCCAAATCGT
>CAYTHV010000004.1:0-50319 GCA_964437685.1 uncultured Pirellulales bacterium | reverse complement strand
AGCCGCTAAATATCCCCAGTCTCCACATGCAGGCATACCAAATTTAGTTCTGGCAAAATTACTCAGACGAATTTCATCAATGCTCCCTCCCCAGCAAACGTAATTTAGACGATTATCGCCAATGCGGGGAGTCGTACCTTGCAAAACCCCTGCGCTTGCACGACTGTCTGTGGCCGCCTGAACTCCATTGACATAGATGGCAATTGTCGTATGAACGCCATCCCATTTGCGGGTAAATGCCACATGGGTCCATTCATTTGGAAACAATGATAATTCATGCGGTGTTCCAATCTCTATCCAACCACTACCTGCATACACACCAAATATCAGCTTGCATCTCCACATTAAAGGGTTAGCGCCATCTGTATAGGTTCTGATAAACATATTAGAGTCATCACTTACCAGATAGCCGAGGAAACTATCCTCAGAAGGATTCGGACCGCCAGTTCGAGGATCCCATTTAACATACATCTCCAAAGTCATATTGGCTCGATTGAACAGCCCATTCTCGAATTGAATAGCGCCGTATTTATTGATAGTGTCGTTATAGCCGCACGTCAGGTGTAAACCATGATCACTGGGATATCCCGTAACCCACTGTGGCAGAGTATTGCCTGTTAGTATACCATTATGGCTGCCCGCAGCGCTTGCCACTACCGTTGAGGCACCCTCATTGAGGTGCCAGAGGCCAACAGTATTCGCATCCACAACATACTCACCGGAAATTACGTTTACATCGCTCCGTACCAAACTTACAAAAGACAACACTAAAAGGAAAATCCAATACCGCCAAACGCTTGCCATGACCGATTCCTTATTTGATAATACTAAAAAGCTGTTAATCTTGCTGGTAGTATGGTGCATTCTTCACTCGCTTCCACAAATGGATTTCGTAATCCCGCAATTTCGTCCCATGGCAAGTTTGGGGTGAAACCGCAGCCCCATGCCCATCGACATAATTGATATTTACCGATGTACGTTTTTTGTGTCCCATGACCCCATACTTCCAATTAAACATCTGGGCCGCATTCTGAGGTTTCCAGTCCCCCCACCATGAAGAATCCCAATAACAAATACCATAATAGCCCTGCATTGGCCTTACATTCACATCGGGTCCCCAGGTAATTCCATCACAGAACATTCCTGTTTCGGCGGGTCGCTGAACTTGTGTCATTTTTACCCATTCCTTGCCTTTTGTTTTATTTCCTGTCGGAGTACTCGAAGAACCAAGATTGGCGTAATTATAACCATAACTAATGCGAGCAGATGATTTGCTTGTTGGGCATCCGCCGATAAACACCTGGGGATCTTTTAAGTCGCCATTTTTTATCAAACACGCTGCGGGTGTACCAAAAACAGATGGATCATTCCAGTTTGTCGGAATAACACTGCCGTTTTCAGCGCCAATGATAGGATCACACCAGGCAATGGGACGTTCCGCACTTAAATAAACACCATATACCGGCAAATAACCTGTAGCGGCCGCATAGGTGGCAGTTGCAATGCCAATCTGTCGCACATTAGCCAGACAAACAATCTGACGGGATTGCTCTTTGACTCGGCTCA
This sequence comes from uncultured Pirellulales bacterium, assembly GCA_964437685.1. Classification (GTDB taxonomy): domain Bacteria; phylum Planctomycetota; class Phycisphaerae; order Sedimentisphaerales; family Anaerohalosphaeraceae; genus Anaeroglomus. The sequence continues at coordinate 48,753 of CAYTHV010000004.1, read as the reverse complement.
GCGCGGGCATCAAAATAGAAAGCAACAATGCAATGATTGCGATTACTACAAGCAATTCAATCAGAGTAAATCCACGCAATTTTGAACCTGACCTATACATCATTAACCCTTTCCCTGGCAATAGCTGAACTGACTGATATGAATAGAAGATAAGGGTATGATGCAGATTCAACCTGCATCAAACCCTTAAGCCAACCCTAATTAAAGCACATTCACGCAATTAAGCGGATCTACCGGATGAGTACAACCCAGCCAATTCTTGGCCATCTCGGCAAAATCATTGATATCAACATAGCAATCCTTGTTGACATCGCCCAAGTAATATCCCCAACTGCCGCATTCGGGGGCGCCGAAAGAGGTTCTTACGATATCACTGATTCGGACCTCGTCAATGATGACGTTTGCGCAGGGAACATTGTACTGAAGCCGTCCAAAATAGGAATAGTCGGAATTGTATGCAATACTGTGACCTGTATTTCTGGCAACCAGTTGGCCATTGATATAGATGCTCATAACCATACCAGTACCGCCTTCAACACCTGTCCACTCCATTGTAAATGCCACATGAGTCCATGTATTTGCAACCACACCAAATGTTGTTCCGTCGATTCCAGCAACGGGATTCCAATAGGTGTCAACAGAAATATCATTTCTTTCAAGGCGCAATCTCGCGTTCCCATTATCCAGTATCTTAAGTTGTACCTGCACATCCCCATCATACCAAAGATCGCCTATCCAGTTATCGCCAGCCATTGGAACAATCCATTCCCCGTCGCTTTTAATATACATTTCCAGAGTCCAGGCATCCCGATTCAAAATAGCAGTAGGTATCTCAATGGCTCCTTTATCTACTCCTGTGGCAAATTGAACTCCACTGCCAAAATTTCCAGTTGCCCACTGAGGCAAGGTAGAGCCCGTAAATGTTCCATCAAATAGCGAGTTACCGTCTGCGCTATGAATCATAGTGCCCGTACTTTCATTCATGTGGTACAGCGCGATAGTATGACTGTCCCACGAATACTCCGCCGGGGTAAAAGCCATCGTGGGCACTGTAGAAAATGCAACCACTAACACAGCAAGCACAGTACTAAAACTTTTCTTGTTCAACATAACGAACCTCCTAATTTAAATTGTTTATATTATTACCCGATCTACGCAATCGGACCTAACTCTTGCTTTATTTGCAGACTACGTACATCTTTAAGTTTACATATTACTACGGCGACAATCCTGTCGCCTAATATATGCATTTGATTTTAGACAAAAAATCTGCCACACGGGTCGCCCCTCCCTGCTAAGACCATCGATTTTCAGAATTGTTTTTTTCAGTAGTATCATATTGTTCATTACCCAAAAAGTTTTTTCTGTTTATACTACCTATTTATTTGAACTCTTCTAATAAATATAGTGTTCTATCTTCTCGAAGTCAATACTTTTTTATTTTTTTTGGATGAAACCGGTAAAAAATCACATTGGCAGGTTCAGAATCAAGATATATCGCCTTTCTTTTTTAGTCTGGCCACTACATCCGCCATTTTGCTTACTAACCGATGAAGGTCTTCGATATCAGCTCCAAAGGGAATTCGGAGGTGATCCGAAGATTGGAACCAGCGAGCGGGAGTGGCTTCAATACCCTCTTCCTTCATAAGCAGTAAACTAAAATCATCCGCATCCATGCCAAGCTTGCTGATATTGAGCCAAAGAAAGGGACCTCCGCTGGGCTTGACAGCGCTTAAACCATCAATGGAATTAAGACCTTGCCAGATAATGTTACGCATTTTCTCAAAATTATTCGTAATCTCAGTAAGCCATTCTGTCGGGCCATCAATCGCAGCAAGAGCCGCGGCCTGACATATATTAGAAGGATAGAAAGTAATCCATTCATGAACCCGTTTAATATGCCCGCAAATTTGAGAATTCGCAACAACATAGCCAACGCGATACATTGGCAATGCATAACTTTTGGAACAGCTAAATACGGTTATCGCTCTGTCAGCCACATCAGGAAGAGATGCGAAGCTGATATGTTTTTTACCATCATACACAAAGCGGTCATAAGATTCATCGCAAAGAACCAGAAGATCGTGCTTTTTCGCCAGGCTTGCGACGGCTTCCATATCCTCTCGTGTGGCTATATAACCGGTCGGATTCTGCGGTGTGTTGATGATTATCAGCTTGGTACGCTTAGTAATCGCCTTTTCCATCGCTTTTACATCCCATCGAAAATTTTGTGATTCGTCGAGATGCACATAGACCGCTTTTCCGCCTGCAAGGTGGATATGCCCATAAAAGAAAAATATAGGACTGAAACACAGCACTTCATCACCCGGATCAATCAGCGCCTGTATCGTAGAATACAAGCCCTCCATCGCGCCGCAAGTTACGACAATATCAGTCTCAGGATCCGCAGTGATACCATTTTCGCGTTTCACTTTTTTGGAAATCGCCCTGCGAAGGTCCTGCATACCCTCGGCTTCGCCAAAGTGAATTTCATCCACAGCTTTGTGAGCTGCCTGCTTGACATGTTCGGCCGGATGACGATTTGGCGTCCCCCATAAAGACATTAAATCTCTGCCATTAGCCGCCTTAATAGCCATTGCCTGACGTTCTGTATAGTTGGCGCCAATAGTATCAAGGTCCTGCACACGATTTGAACATATTTTACGTTTCACTTTGCTATTCCTTTTCTTATCTTAATCATCGCCTGCATCAGATATGCAGGTTTTTCTGCTTTGTCGCGGTGAATCTTCACAGCTCTTACACAATATCCATATTTTCTATTTCACAAAAGCGGCGACTGAGAAAGCACCTCTGGCCTTCCTGCTGTTACCAAAACCATTTGTTCCAACCGTACACCGCCAATACCGGCAACATAAATGGCCGGCTCAAGACAAAGTACCATTCCCTCAACAAGCAGTTCAGCATTATTCGGAACGATCAATGGAGGTTCACAATAACACAGACCACAGCCATGACCGGTATGGTGCGGGAAATTACCGCCATACCCGCAACCTGCAATATATTCACGTGCAACCCTGTCCACCTCGCATGCCGGAACATCCGGTTTTATGACATCCATTGCCCGCTCAAGTGCACCACCAACAACATCATAGATGTGTTTAATTTTATCTGAAGGTTTACTGCCTAAAACCGTTCGGGCAGTATCAGCCCAATAATATTCTTTGCTTATCTGAAAATCCATAATGACCATATCGTTCTCGCCGATCCGTCTGCCCCCCGGAAGTCCACCCATCAGAAGTGTTCTGTCGCCGCTTAAAAGATCACACTGAAAAGTCGTCGGTTGTGCCGTATATGCTTCGATCGCCATTCGCGTTGCGGAAAAAAGTTCAATCTCAGAAAGCCCCGGTCTTATCTGCTGAGCTGCAAATTGATGAGCAAAATCCACAAGAGCAACCGCTTCACGAATTTTCGCTATCTCAAACATATCTTTGAGACATCTCATTTCATCAAAGAACTTCGACATATTCACGAGATCAAATCGTTTTAACGCAGTAAGCAGAGAAGATGGAATTCTGGCGCCTTCAAGAGCAAACCGTTCATGAGGCCAACTGTTTTTTTCCAGTATCTTTCGCACCGCTTTGGACATCTCGTCTATGGCGATGATTGGCCGTTCAAGAGTATTATTGGGATACCTTATAACATCAAGATCATTACCTGCAAATGATTCATCCTCGGCCACGACCAACGAGATATTGCCGTTTGCCGACAAGATCGCACAGGCAGGAGAATAAGAGTTACCAAAACCAGTCAGATAAAAAAGATTTTCAGGAGAAAAAACAATTAGACCATCTATATTTTCGCCGGCAAGCCGCTTTTGTGTATTAAGTCGACGACTTTTAAAGATGGACATCTATTTTCCCCTTTATTGCCCAGGCAGTTTCGGACACTGCTCACAAAGCAGACCGCCGTCAATAAGCAACGATTGACCGGTTATATATGAACTCTCATCAGACGAAAATAATATTACGGCCCCGACGCACTCCTCTGCACGGCCAAATCGTCTCATGGGAATGTGGCCAAAATAGTGCTTCCGAAACGCGGGATCAGTATATTGTTTATCGATCTCTGTTTCTATTATCCCCGGCGCAATCGCATTGACTCGGATGCCGTATGGCGCAAGCTCAATGGCCAGAGATTTTGTAACCATTTCCAGCCCACCTTTGCTGGCATTATAATGGGCACAATCTGCTTCTGCCACAGTACCGTTCGTGGACGAAACATTCACGATCGCGCCTTTGATATTGCTGGCAATCATCTGTCTGGCAACAAACTGCGAGCAGAAGAATGCACCTTTAAGGTTGGTCTGCAACGTAACATCCCAGGTATGTTCAGTAATGTCAAGAAAAGGCTCAATGAATGCTATACCGGCATTATTAACCAGGATATCTATCTGGCCAAGTTTTTCTTCAGCCTGACGGACAAGTTGTTCAACATCGGAGAGCCGTGACATGTCTGCTTGTATCGCAAATGCTTTCCGGCCGAGTTTTTCGATCACTCCGATGACTTCTTTGGCAGCATTTTCATTTTTGACATAATTTAAGACCACATCACAGCCTTCATTCGCCATCCCAACCGCTATGGCTTTGCCTATTCCCCGACCGCCTCCTGTAATCAGTACTTTTTTACCTTTTAATCGCATTCAATCTCCAAACGAATACATCGATAAACTGCATTTGCAGACGCCGAATACTATAAACCAAATCCGGCTTTTTCTTTAACAATTGAAATATCCTCGGTTTGTTCATCTGGCAATACACTTTCCAATTCCTCTCTTAATCCGGGCACTATTCTAAGAATATTCTTATAATATATTTTTCTCAGTACATTTTCCGGCAGCCCGATGCCGCAGATTGGCCATCGACTGTTTTCAAATGTTCCATCGTAATCCGGAACATAAAAAGATTCATCGAAAGTTTCGAGAAATCTAAAATAGCTGCGATACATGTCTATTGAATAACGAGTATCCGCAGGCATATCTGTTCCAAAAATTATCCTATCCTGATGCTTTACAAAAAAACCTCTTGCGGTGTAGGGCTGACGTCCAAGTTCATCCAGCCGTGCTGAAAAATCAATATAAACATTGGCATTATTATCAAGTAATTTTGATACATAACCAAGATCTTCAGGATTACTGGCCACATGAGGAAGTATGAATGTCGTATCCGGATGCTGTTTCACAAGGTTTTCACACCGTTCAAGCAATTCTTCTTTTTTTGGAAATCCGGGACCCGCCAGGCTCCAGTCGGGATACTTCTTTAACACTTCATAATGTTCATTGGCTGGCGTCACCGGCTCAAAGAAATCCGACGGATCCGCCTGATGAATCAGAACCGGAACACCTAACCTTCCAGCCTCTGCCCAGATTTCCCATAAATTAGGATCATCAACATGAATAAGACGGCCTGATGCATCCCGATGCTTGAGTCCGAGATCATTAAGTATTTTGAGCCCACGCGCCCCCATTTTGACATGCTTACGAAGCAATTCTATCGTCTGGTCTACAAATATTTGCGGGTCCTCAAAAAGAAGCGCATGTGTACTTCTCGCAAAGGTAGCCATCGTAAAACAATAAAACTTTCCAGGATTCTGCTGCACACCCTTCTTGAAAAATTCTTCAATCTCGGTCGGTTCAACATATCCATCGTCGCTAAACACTATTTTGGCATTGGCGGTAACATTACAAAAACAGACAACACCGACAGCATTCATAACTTTGACAATTTGCTGAGGGTGAAAAGTACCCCATAAATGGTTATGCGCATCAATGGCCGGAAACATGGCTCTTTCCGGAATATGTTCATTGCGACGAAGAGAACAATTTCGTTTCATTTTAAACTCGCATATTAATTCAGTATTTATCGAGATTTTCTGTTCGGCTGTTATCTACAGACCAGTTAGAGCCTTGACTTCCAAACAACGACAAATACAATAGACTTATTTGGACTATTCAAATAACATATTAGCTTTTAACAAATTTTCTGTCAAGTAAAAAATTCCCCGCCTGAAAATATCTACTATAAATAGGTATGAAAGATGATATCCCCTAAAAAATATAAAATATGACCGCCTCTGCAAATCAAATACACGTTAAAAGATCAAAGGCTTCCTGGTTTAACGTAAATCCATTAAATAAAGACATTTAAGTATCCAATGAAACGGTCAAAAGCTCACGCTCCTCTTCCATTAGCAAATAACATTCTACCATGCCTGCAATCTTATTAGGCCCTTAAAAACAAACAACGCTATCTCTACTGAGAACTTTTGATAGGTTTTAAAAAAAGCTGACTTAACAGCAATGTCGCCACACCCATCGCCGCAGCGTCATGGCTCATTCGACTTCTAATAACTTGTAACGGTTTATACAAAGATGCAAGTGTATATTCCTGCAGGGCCGCCCTTATGGCTCTTTCCACAACGCCCCCATCATCCAGCAATTCGCCAAAAATAATAACATACTGCGGGTTGATCGCATTAACCATATAGCTTAATGCTAATCCGACATACTTCCCAGCTCGCTCTAATAGCTTTTTAGCGCCTGAATGTCCTTTTGAAACCATTTCTGCTATTTCCGCATACGAAATATCGCAATATTCAGGGAACTGGCGCCTAAACTCTTGCTCCACAGCCCTTGTAGATGCTACGGTTTCCAGACAGCCTCGCTTACCGCAACGACACATATCGCCATCCGGAATAACTACAAAGTGTCCAACTTCACCTGCACTGTTGGTGGCGCCTCCTAAAGCGTTACCATCTAATACGACGGCACAGCCAATGCCATCACCTAATTCGATATTAACAAAGCTGTCAATCTCTTTGGCAGAACCAAACCAATGCTCTGCAATTGCTATACTGCGGGTAGAGTCCTCTATCGCACACGGTAAATTAAACGTCTTTTCAAGAAACTCTTTAATGTTCACCCCTATCCAGCCGTGAAGACCGCTGGCCTCAAACACAATACTGCTTTTTTTGTCTACATTTCCATAATATGCCAAACTCACACCCAAAAGCTTGCTTTTATCAGCTTTAGAGATCAGCCGTTCACCAACAATTCGTATTTTACGACATAAAGACTCCTGAGAATCTGCGGGACCGAGCGCTACAACCTCATGTAACTTAACCTGACCACTCAGATTTACCAGGCAACCTGATATTCTATGCGCCTCCACATGCAATCCAACTGCCTCTCTTGCATCACCATTAACGCGTAAAAGCTGCTTGGGTCGGCCTATTGTCGATGAACTGTAACCCGTTGGCTCCACTAAGTTTTCATCTATAAGTTCGCGTATCAGATTCGTTACTGTACTTCCATCGAGTCCAAGCTTGCGTGTCAAACCTATTCTCGACATGGGACCGGACCGGCCAAGCATGCTAAGGATAGCGCCGGCATTCATCACTTTCATCTGGCGCTGATTAATCGGGTTACTTGCTATCATAATTACCTTTATCTATCTATTACATCTATTAAACGTTTAAAATTCTCAGCAATACTATTGATTTAAGTTATTTTTCGGCCATATTTCTTTTTTGCACTTTCCTTTAATATGTACTTTTTAGCGTTTTAAGTCAAGCCTCAATTAAGAATATACTCTTATAACATTCTTCTTTCTATTTCTGATATATTGGCGATATCCACATACATAAATATAGGCATCTTCAACTATCGTATTCATAAATTACTGTCATAAATAAAGTTATACATTTTTCATAAAAATCGTGAGTGATAAAACCTCTTGTTTGGAAAAATAAAAATCTATTATGAATTTACTTGACTCACATAATAAGGCGTGATATACTTTTTTGGAGAGTTCAATTATATGCCTTTTAAATATAAAAAGGTCGGCGATGTAGCCAACCAGAAAGCGTTTAACATATCTTAATTTATGAGAGGAGAGTCCAATGATTAACAGAAGTAGAATTCAGTTTAGTTTGTTGTCAGCGACGGCGACACTATTAGTCTGTTCAGGAGTATCGCTCGCTGTATACACCCCGGATGAGCACACGATCTCCTTGTGGCATATGGATGAAGGATCAGGAACTACCATGGTTGATTCGTCGGGGAACAACAATTATGGAACATTAGTGGGTAGCGATATTAGTTGGACAACTGGCCAATCCAACGGCGGCATACATCTAACCACAATTCCCGGCGGCGCTCCATCTGGCGGTGGCAGTGCCGTGGTATTGAGCAACCCGAATGTGTTCGCGAGAGCAAACTTTACGTTTCAGATGGATTTAAAGTGGGACGGCCTGAGCGAAAGACCCATTGCCGGCGATAATACTGCGGGGATAATCCTGGATAATGATGGTTCAAATGCTTTCCTGCGAACAAGATTCAATGATCAAGACCCAGCACAAAATAAAATTGACACCATTTTCGGTGTTTACACAGGTGGTGGATGGCTCGAGATTAGCACTTCAAATGCATACGCTATGGCAGCCAATCAATGGTACAATTTAGCAGTTACCTGCAAAGAGCTTGTTGGCGGCGGCACGCAATTACAAATTTTGATCAACGGCGTATTGGCGGGGCAGGGAACCAGTACATTTTCACCTTTCGGAGGAAGCGGAACAAGTTATATCGGCAGAGCGAATAGCTGGATATCATTTGGTGGAACACTTGATGAAGTACGCGTATTGGATTATGCTATCCCTGAACCAGCAACATTGTCCTTATTGATGCTGGGCGGTCTGGCGTTACTGCGGCGGACGAAAAAATAACTTGAGCTCATCTTGACTGCTTATTCTTTCGTATTTTAGGCAGACTGAATTGCAATTCAGTCTGCCTCTTTATTATAAAAACCTGAGGATTTTATCCCCACCAGTTGCGGCCGTCTTTCTGCATCAAGGCATCCGCAGCCTCTACCGCCGTATCACCAGCGGCATAATGGATTATTTTTTTACCCCCTTTGGCCCAATAATCCATCACAGGCTGAACAATTTGCCATGACAGCACAACACTGTCCTGTCGGGTAAACAACATCTGATCGCCGGTCATACAATCCAGCAGCAATCGCTGATACGCCTCGGGCATTTTCATCCCAAAGACTTTCTGGTAATCCACCGCCAGTTCCAACCCGCTCATACAAAGCTTTGACCCGGGACGCTTGGCCTGTAAACTTAGATACATCCCTTCTTCCGGCTGAATCTGAAATCGCAGTATATTGGTCGAAAACCCATCCAATCCCGCCGAGGCGAACATCGAATGTGCCACGGGTCTAAACACAATGACAATTTCAGTCATCTTGCGCGCCATCCGTTTGCCGGTGCGCAGATAAAATGGAACGCCCTTCCATCGCCAGTTATCAATCGTCAGCTTTGCCGCAATGAAAGTTTCGGTCTGTGAATCCGCCGAAACGCCCTCTTCCTCATTATAACCACACACTTGTTTACCGCTGATTTCCCCCGGCCCATATTGCCCCACGACAAAATACTGATCGATTTCATCTTCCGTCAATTGATGGACACAACGCAATAATTTAGCTTTTTCATCACGAATACATTCGGCTTCAAATGACGCTGGCGGCTCCATTCCCACTAATGAGACCAATTGCAGCAAGTGATTTTGAAACATATCCCGCATTGCCCCGCTCTTGTCATAATACCCCGCGCGATGTTCAACCCCAACACTCTCGGCAATAGTTATCTGAATATGATCGATAAAATTCCGATTCCACAGCGGCTCAAAAATACTGTTGGCAAATCGGAATACTAATAGATTTTGCACCGTCTCTTTGCCTAAGTAATGATCAATGCGATAAATCTGCGACTCATCAAAACAGCGATGTAATCGATTGTCCAGTTCCTTGGCGCTATGCAGATCGTCGCCAAACGGTTTTTCGACAATCAATCGGACATTCTGCATTCGCCCCGTCGCCGCCGGACAAGAAAGATTACTCTCTCGCATCTGGTCAATCACGGTTTTATACAAAAACGGCGGCAGCGATAAATAGAATATTCGGCAGCCCTGGATTGCATAGTGATCATCAAGTTCCGTTAAACGTTCCTGAATCCGCCGATAAAACGCAATATTGCCGTAATCCCCGGAACAAAAGAAAAATCGCCCCAGAAAATCCTGCACCCCCGCCAAATCTGTAATTCCGGCATCCTGAAGAGAACGCCTAACCATATCCCGAAACACATCATCTGAATAATCACTGCGTCCACAGCCTACCAGATAAAATCCCCCCGCCAGCAATTCGCGGCGATACAATTCATAAAGGCTCGGATACAACTTACGGCACGCCAAATCACCGCTGGCGCCGAATACTACCAGTGACGCAGGTCCCGCCGCCGTTTCAGCACAAATCATATCCCAATTATCTGCGATTGCCTCTATCCGCCGCATCGGTTATCCCTCAAAAAAAGAAGCCCTCCGAAGTTACTTCCAGAGGGCTTACATTTACACGGCTTCAAATTCATCTTTGCCAGCGCCGCATTCCGGACACACCCAGCCGTCTGGAATATCTTCAAACGCGGTTCCCGGCTCTACCCCATTATCCGGGTCACCTTTGGCCGGATCATAAATATAGCCGCACATCAAACATCGATACTTTTTCATTGCTTACTCCTGTGTTTATACATTTTACTTCAACGCTTTTTTTACTGTCAAGACCACGCCGGGTCAAGACTTTCCAACTCAAAAAATAACTTTAATTAAATGTTCGGGCTCAATTCGAAAGAACGTATCTCTGCCTTCAAAGAAACCATGCTCCAAGATCAGATGAATATTTAAATCCGTCCAACTGACCGATTGCCCCGTATCCAATCTCTCGGCGGTCGTAATTCGCTTTTCATACCGCCCCGCATGCGGCCATGGGCAGACAATAAACCCTTTATAATCTTCGCTTTTAACCCGCAGTACTTCGCCAACCTCGACCCAGTTGCCCAATGTCGGACGCGCCAAGTCCCGCAATTCCTGCATTCGCCCGGCCACCTGAGCCGCGGTATATCCAAGCGATGTCAGCGTGGCAACATCTGCAGCAATCACGTCCGCAGGCGACCTTGGGTCATTGCCCATAAACCCGCCCGCGGCCAGCTTGCCCGAACGCAGCATAGCCTCCAGATTTTTATCCTGCGGCGACTGTTTCATTGCAAACCTGCCTTATGAAAACTTGTCATAATATATCTTATTTTCCGGCATACCAAGACTTATCAAGACTTTAATTGAAGCATCGATCATTCCCGGACTGCCGCACAAGTACCCTTCGTACCCGCTTAAATCCGTAAAATTCTTTTTGACCGCATCCGTGACCAGCCCGGTTTGTCCCTGCCAGTTCTCGTCTGGCGACGGCTTATAAACCACCGGTACATACTTAAACGCCGACAAACCCTTTTCAAACTCGGCCATCTGTTCGTGTAAATACAAATCGCGAATACCGTTGCCGCCGAAGAAATACTCCGCTTTGCGCGTTGAAGCGGTATTTCGCATCTGATGCAGGATCGATACAAACGGCGCCATTCCGCTGCCGCCGGCAATAAAAATCATTGGCGTCTGCGTTTCGCTCACCCGAAACTCACCATACGGCCCCGTTAATTCCACCGCATCGCCCGCTTTCAGATAATCAAACATCCACGTCGTACAAATGCCATTGGGAACCCGCCGCACAATCAAGTCAATAAAATGACTGTCCTTGGGGTCGGAGGCAATCGAATACGCCCGACTGACCTCTTCCACACCTTTTTTATATGCCGGACAGGCAATCTGCACGTATTGCCCGGCCACAAATTCCATCATAGCAGGTTCAGTCAATTCAAACCGAAATCGCTTGGTATCATAATTCAAATCCGCGATCTCGGCCACTTTCGCCTGATATTGCCGAATATCAAACAGCGCCGCCGGGAGTTCTAGCGTCAACTCTTTTGTAACCTTAGCCTGACACGACAGCCGAATATTATCGTTTTGTTCCTGCGGATTCAAAAACGGCGTCTCGGTCGGCAACAGCGGCCCGGCTCCATCCATCACCTTGCATTTACATACCCCGCATGTCCCGCGACCGCCGCAGGCGCTGGGCAGAAAAATCTTTTCCGCCTTTAAACTCGTCAGTAAAGATTTGCCGCCATCGACGGTTAGCTCTTTCTTGCCGTTAATGACAATTTTGCATGGGCCGTAATTCTGAAATTTTTTCTCACTGAGAACTAAGATCAAAGCCAGCGCTGCCGCGATACCGCTGATAACCAAAACTGAGATGAAAAGCTCCGCCATTTATTGCAGCACTCCGGTAAATCCCACAAACGCCAGCGCCATAATGCCGGCGATAATCAGCGTGATCGCCGGACCTCGCAGGCCAGCCGGAATCTTAGACTCATCGAGCCGCTGGCGAATCCCCGCCATTGCCACAATCGCCATCATCCAACCAACCCCGCTTCCGAAGCCAAAACCAGCCGACACAATCAGCGAATACTCACGAATCACCATCCACAATACAGCGCCCAAAATCGCACAATTCACCGTAATCAGCGGCAGGAAAATACCCAGCGCCAGATATAACGCCGGCGAATACCGGTCAAATGCCATTTCCAGAAATTGTACAAATGCGGCGATAATAATAATAAACAGGATAAATTGGTAAAACTCCAGCTTTAACGGCACGAGTACCCACCAGTACGCCATCCAGTTTAGAATCGTCGTACAGGTCATCACCAGCACCACCGCCGCGCCGAGTCCGACCGCGGTCTTGACTTCTTTTGAAACGGAAACAAACGAACACATCCCCAAAAAATAGCTCAACAGGATATTCTGTGTAAAAACCGCCGCAAAGCAGGTTACCACTGCCAGCCAGACTTCCGAACTCAATGACCCGGATGGAAACATTGTCATTTCTTTTGCCCTTTCACATCAATGGAACGGCAAATCCACATCACCATCGCCAGCACAAAAAATCCCGCCGGCGGCATCACCATAATAATCCATTTATCCCACTGCGTCGAAAAATACGGCATCGCAAAGCCCAATATCGTCCCCATCCCCAGCAGTTCGCGAAATGCCGCGATTGCCAGCAGGACAACCGAATACCCAATTCCGCTGAACAATCCATCTAAAAATGACGGCCACGGCGGATACGACCCGGCGAACGCCTCACAGCGTCCCATCACGATACAGTTGGTAATGATCAATCCTACATACGGCCCCAACTGACGGCTCATATCAGGCCAATACGCCTTGAGCAGCAAATCGACAATAATCACATAAAACGCGATAATCAAAACCTGAACCATCATTCGTATGGATCGCGGCGTCTGTGTCCGCATCGCCGAAACGGTCGCACAGCTTAGCGCCGTAACCAGCGACAGCGACACGCACATCACCAGCGTATTGACCACCACATTGGTTACCGCCAGCGTACTACATATCCCCAGTATCTGCCGAAAGATCGGGTTGTCAAACCACAATCCATCCAGAATAATCTGCCTGGAGGTTTTAACGGCAGTTCCATTACTCATTGCGCCTGCCCTCCGTGTGTCATTTTGTCTCGCCATGCCGCAATTGTGTCATTGAGCAGTTTCTCCAGACGCACGCACGTTTGGGTCGCCCCGCTGATCGCGGCGATATCCCCCTCTTTCGCGTCTGCCATCGGTTTGATCAGTATCGGCCTTGCATTGGGATTTAATATTTTTCCTGCAAATTGCTCATAAAAGAAAGGCTCGACAATCCGCGCACCAAGCCCCGGCGTTTCAGCCTGCTCATAAAACCAGATGCCAAGTATCGTCTTGCCATCAACATCGATCCCGATAACACCCCGAATGATAGACCAGAATCCCTGTCCCGAAAACGGCAGCGCATAGCCCATCGCTTTGCCTGACGGCTGATAGAGATATGCCCCGGCAGCAGAGTCAGGCTTAGCAAAATCTCTCTCAAATATCGTGTGAATTTCTGTTTCGGTTTTCGCTTCAATCGATGGAATACAGCGTACCGCCGCCGTCTCGAATGCGATCTGCTGATTCAGACGGACTTGCGGCTCTGTAAAACGCGCCAGACCGATCAGAATCGTACTGAGGATCGCCGTCAGCACAAACATAAAAACCACAGCCCAATAGCGGTTCTCTTTCATATCGTTCCCCCTGCCGCCGCAGCCATGCTTGTTTTTTTCTTCGGCCAGTATTCTTTGACCGCAAAATCCAGAATCGGGGCAAACATATTGCCGATCAGAATGCTGAACATCAGTCCGCCGTTAAAAATCGAAAAATTGCGGATTACCAGCGCACAGACACAAATAATTATTGAGTATGCAATCTTCGCCTGTTCGGTGCGCGGAGCGCTGACCGGGTCGGTCGCCATAAAACATGCCGCCAGAAAGAACCCGCCCCCAAAAATCGCCGATAGTCCCGGCGGCACAGGCACAACGCCAAGCTGATAACACAATTCATTCAGCACAAAATAGGTAATTGTCATCGTCAGGATAATCGTCCGGCTGGCCGTTTTGGTGATAAACAAATAAATCCCGCCGAGCAAAAGTAATCCGGCGCTGGTTACCCCCATTGAACCGGGAAGCCTGCCGACAAATAATGTTTTCCACAGCGACCATTTATTCACCTTGATATGCTGATCATCAGATACTCGCATCGGAATCGCCGTTACTGCCTCAACGTCGCCAGATCCAACCAATTCAATTCTGCCTGCCTTAACATGCGTCAGCGGCGTAGCAGATGTTTTCGCAGAAGCTCCGTCGGCAGAAACCATCGTACTCCATTGCTTAACCGCACCCCACGCATCCTGCGCAGGAGGATACCATGTGCCGGTTAGTGCAATGGGAAAACAAATATAGACTAAACATCGTCCGGCAATGGCGGGGTTGAAAATATTCTTCCCAAATCCGCCGAACATTTCCTTGGAAAATAGAATCGCAAAACCCATCCCCACCGCCATCACATGCCAGCCGACCCCCGGCGGCATCGCCAATGCAAACAGGGCCGCCGTAACAAAAACCGCTTCACTGACGGGTTCTTTGCGCCAGCGGCAAAACAGCCATTCATAAATAAAACCCGCCGCGCAGCAAAATAAAATCATCACCAGCGACCGCCAGCCAAAAAAATACACACTTCCGGCGACACACGGGATAAGACCTATTAACACCCGCCGCATCGCCGGTTGCTTACGCAGTATCGACTTTGTTTTCACCGCCTGTGCCATCCATGCATCCTATTTTGCCTGGTTCAGGAGAAATTTATTTCCTCAATGCCTGCAATTTTCCGCCGATCATCGAAACATGCGTCATTTCTTCGATGATAATGCCCTGAATCTTTTCCTTGCCTTTTTTGGATGGCACAAAATCTTTCAGGCCTACATAGAATGCGATGGAGTTTTTCTCCGCCTGCAGTGCAGCCCGCAGTGTCTCTTCAGCGCTTTCTTTGCCGGTGAATTTCTGCGTGGGGCTGGCTTTGCCTTCCATCCCATGAAAGTCCGCCATCGTCTGTAAGTACCGGGTCACTTCATTATCCGGATCATACGTAACCGGCTCTTTCATTTCCGCGGTCAATTCCTTACGCATCTGGGAGAAAATTTTCTCATGACCGTCTTCCATCGCCGCCAATTCCAGAAACATCTTTTTGGAGTCGGCATCGCCGGCATTCCCGGCAGCCTCGCGATAAAAACGAGCTCCATTACGCTCGATCTCTTCCGCCATTTCAAAGACTTCATCGACATTAAATGTAATACTCATTCGGTCTTCTCCTTATGTTGCCTGGGCTGTCGGCGGAACAAACACCCGAGCAGCCATTTCCTTATCCAGCATATACAGCGCCGCGCCGGGCTGTTTTCCCATAATCTTTAATTGCCCCAAAATCTGGTCGGCATTCTTTTCTTCCTCGACCTGTTCATTGACAAACCACTGCAGGAACTGCGTCCCGGCATGGTCTTTTTCTTTAGTTGTCAAATCTACCAGGCCATTGATCAAGTCAGTAACGTGATTTTCGTGTTTGAGCGTCGCGGCAAAAATTGCCTCAATGTCTTTCCATTCAGTTTCCGGCCCGTCAATCGTTGTCAGTTTAACCGCCCCTCCGCGTTCCAGAATATGCGTATAAAATTTCAGCGCATGTGTCATTTCTTCCTGCGCCTGAATCCGCATCCAGTTGGCAAAACCCGGCAGATTATTCCGCTCGCACCAGGCCGACATCGACCAGTACAGATAGGCCGAGTAAGTCTCCGCGTTGATTTGTTCGTTAAATGCTTTTTCAATGTTTTTTTTGATCGTCATATTTATTGTCCTTTCCATAATCCGTGCAAGTTGCAGTATTCCCGCGCCGTAACGGCATTGGCCGTAATCATAAATGTCGCTTCAGGAGCCTGTCCGGGAGCCAAAAACTGGACATAGCTCTTGCCGTCAGCCTGCAGTTCGATCCATTCAATATAATGCTTTTCTTCCATCGGGTGAGCAATTGAACCAACCTTAACCTTGTAGCCGCCCTGAATTTTTTCAATCACCGGCACATGCTTTTCCTTCGCCGCATCTGTTGTATTTTCAACCATTTTCTTCATTGGCTCATCACAACAGACCAATTCGCCATCTCCGCCGTGAAAAACCATAACAATATTACCACACAACGCACATTTGTACACTTCCAGTTTCGCTGCCATAATCCGTTCCTTTCGTTTTCTCCGTTTTTATTTTCATTCGCTTTACGTTAGATTCCCAATTGCGAATGTTTTTCCTTTATCGTTTCCGCCAGGGCCTCAAGCTTCTCAAAATCTTCCGGTTTGGGTTGTCCTTTGGCCACAACCGGCTCAAATATTTCCGCCTTAAGGTTACCCAGCAGCCCTGTCAGTGTTTCGACCATCTTGCTGCCCCAGCCGAATGAACCGATAATACCCGCAAACTTCGTCTTGGGTTTCAAAGCATTGGTGACCATCGCCGCGTATCCCGCCAGCGGATGAGGTCCAACCAATACCGTCGGCGACGCGAGAATCACTGTCGCCGCATCTACAAGATCAATGGCTAAATGTCCCAAATCAACACCAACCAGGTTAAACTGCCTGACACCAACACCCTTATCCACTAACGATTCAACAAGGTATTCCACCATACGCCGCGTGCTGTCATGCATTGAAACATACGCGATGACAACCTTATTCTCCACGCGGTCGCTGATCCAGTCCTTATACGCATCGATAATCAGCGCCGGACGCGGATAAACCGGCCCGTGACTGGGAGCGATCATCGCGATATCCAGCGGTTCAATCTTCTTGAGATTACCCGCAATCGCACTGCGGAACGGCATCATAATCTCTGCGTAATACCGTTTGGCGGCCTCGTAAACTTTAGCTTCGTTTTCAACAAACAATGAGCTTGTCGCCTGATGTGAACCGAAAAAATCGCAGCTAAACAGAATCTTGTCCTCTTTCAAATAGCTGCACATCGTCTCCGGCCAGTGAACCCACGGCGTGATAACGAATTGAAGCGTCTTGTCGCCCAGCGAAAGTGTCTGCCCGTCGGTAATAACGATAAATTGTTCTTCATCAACATCCAGGTGATCCAGCAGCATTGCCTTGCACTTGGCATTGGTAACAATCTTCGCCTCCGGATACATCAGCATAATATCGGGGATACCGCCGGAATGATCCTGTTCGCAGTGATGACAAATGACATAATCAATCTTCTCTACGCCCGCCTGCACCAGATGCCCGATCAACTCCTGAATCTTCGGAGGATCCACCGCATCAAGCAGTGCGGTTTTTTCGGAGCCTTTAATCAGATATGCATTATAACTGGTACCGTCCGGCAAAAGAATGAGTTCGTCAAATAATCGGCGATCCCAATCCTGAACGCCAACGGCATAGACATTTTTTGCAAGTGTTCGCATCTAAGTTGTCCTTTTCCATAACCAACAATGAATCAGCCGTTAGTTAAACTAAAGCAGGGCCTTGACCGCCTTCAGGGCTGCGTCATAATCCGGCTCGGTTGCTATTTCCGGCACAATTTGAATATACCGGATAATTTGATCTTTATCAAGCACAATGACCGCACGAGCAACCAAATGTAGTTCTTTAATTAAAAGACCATATGCCTCGGCAAATTTCGCCCCCTTATAGTCACTCAGAGTTTGAACCTGCGCGACACCGGCCGCCCCGCACCAGCGTTTCTGGGCAAAAGGCAAATCCATACTTACCGTCAAAATAGCTACGTTTTTGCCCAGACTACCCGCTTTTTCATTAAATTTACGCGTCTGGATGTCGCAAACTGATGTGTCCAGCGATGGCACACACGACAACACAACCACCTTGCCGGCGTATGAAGAAATCTTCACCGCAGACATATCATTGGCCGTCAGTGTTGCTTCCGGCGATTTTTGTCCCACTTTTAATTCCGGGCCAACCAATGTCATCGGCCCGCCTTTGAATGTAATAACGTCCTTACGTTCCATCGTCGTACTCCCCTGACATCCGGCAATTAAAACCGCCGTAGTCATTATCAAAATTTTTCTTATTTCATTCATTTTAACGCTTAATCAGACGTCACCCCGGATGGCCGAAAAGTCGCCTCTCCGGCCATCCTGGCTATTCGCCATTCCAAAGCCATTTACAGCATTAATAATTAACCGCTTCAATCTCAAAATAGGCCTGCGGATGCAGACACGCAGGGCACATCTTGGGAGCTTCTAAACCCTTATGAACATGCCCGCAATTACGGCAGACCCACTTGACTTCAGAGTCCTTTTTGAAAACTGAACCCGTAAGAAGATTCTTCTCGAGCTTTAAATAACGGTCACGATGCCGAGCTTCAACCTGAGCGATTTTGCGATAAATCGCCGCGATCTCCGGAAAACCTTCTTCGTCAGCGATTTTCGCTGATCCGGGATACAGATGAGTGGACTCGTGATTTTCTCCATCCGCGGCGGCTTTCAAATTCTCCGCGGTCGTACCAATTACCCCTGCCGGAAAGGCTGCTGTGATTTCTACATCCCCGCCCTCGAGAAACTTAAAGAACCGTTTGGCATGTTCTTTTTCCTGATTGGCGGTCTCTTCAAAAATTGCCGCGATTTGCTCATAACCCTCCTTTTTCTTTTTCTTTGCAAAATACGTATAACGATTTCGCGCCTGGGATTCGCCGGCAAACGATCCTAACAGATTTTTCTCCGTTCGTGTTCCTTTTAAACCCATAATGTAACCTCGCTTTCAAAAAAATAGTGGTTAATCTATTAACGTTGTCTGTTTTGAATTGCTTTTACATACATCACAAAGTCCCTCAAGATATACTGTTTTCCTGAGAACCTCATATTTACCTTCCAGTTCGTGCGGCAATTGGATATTGTCGAATGGTTCGTGATGAAAGTCAATCACTTTTCCGCACTGAATGCATAGAAAATGCTGATGATCTTCCAAGCCCCCGTCGAACCGCCTCGGCTGTCCGGTGCCTTCAACTACAAATGCCGCCCCAATCTGAGCCAGTGTCAATAATGTTCGGTTGACCGTATCCAAAGATATACTGTGCAGCTCTTTTCTCACTTCACTAAAAACATCTTCCGCAGTTGGATGCATATCAGTTATAATTAAGGCTTTATAGATCGCAATTCGCTGGGGAGTCACTTTTAATCCCGCTTTACGGCATCGCTCTTCAAAATCATAAACCTTTTTATTTACTAATGTTGCATCCATTTCACTAATACCATCAACCTGTTTTTTATTTTATTAATTATTAAACTTATTTAAGTATTACTCCTATTTATCATTTTTGTTTGAAAAATTTTTAAAAGTTTTTTATTTTAGTCAAAAAAGAGCCGATATACTATAAATAGAAGGACCCAAATAATTATAAGTCTTTATTTTAAAAATTCTTAAAAAGTATACACTAATTCAGATAGTTGCGGCAATAACACGATCCGTTTTATATAAATGAAACATACAGAGATTGAATGTTCTTTATTTGTAATCACTTATAGAAATAGCGAAGGGTCTTGCATAAATTTGACTACAAAAATAAAAAAAATCTTCTATAATGTATAAAAATAAAATGGGATAATGTATTGGGTAGGTTAAGTAATTTGGGCAATTTTGGAAGAGCTTTGAAATTTAGTTGTGTAAGTTAGGAAACACCGTGGTAACTGGATACATAAATTCAGGAGGAATCGGGCAGAATGTCAATGAAGCCGCAGAACTGTTTACAGTTCATGGTGAGTTTCTGTTGCAGCTTTTTCAAAAAAAACTCCCGGAACAGGATGCATACGATTTATGGCAAGACCTTTTTTTGTCATTGGTTACCAACCCCATTCCAAGACATATTCCCAATATTCGTAACTATTTATATCGTGCCGCCCTCAATGACATTGTCGATTTCAAACGGCGTTCGCAGTTGCACAAAGAAAAAATAGGAGAGTATTCCTATATGTTAAAATCGGATCAATTTGACGGCAATCCGGCAAAACGTTTAATTGAGGGCGAAAGCCTTTCTGAAATTTTCAGACAAATTGAACAAAGCCTTCCTTCTACAGTTGGGCAGGTAATTCTCGATAAACATAAAAATAATATGAGTCATCGTCAAATTGCGGAAAAACTGAATCTTAAACAGGAAACCGTTGAACAATATATGTCTGTAGGCATAAAAAAGATACGGGAGATTCAAGGGCAAATAATAGGAGATAAGTATGGGCAATCCTGAGACCGAATCTATGTGCCAAAAAGCAATGATTTATTATTACGACTGCCTTTCCGATGCTAAGGATAGCATTCCAGATAAAATCTATTCTCATATTGAGCATTGTGAAAATTGTCAGCAGGAACTGCAATGGCTGCGACAGGCAGACAGTGAAATCAGTTCCACTTCAGATTCAACCACCATTTTAGCCGCACGAACACAACATCTGAAACTGCATTTCGCACTGGTCGATCAGCCGATAAGCTGTTCAACAATTAAAACTTTTCTTCCGGCGATGGCAATACCGGGTCAACAAATTACCATTGCCACGCCGGTAACAACCCATATCGGACGTTGCCGCCAATGCGCAGAAGACTTTGCTGCTCTAAAGCAAATGGAATTGACGACATCGCAATATAGCGATATCTGTCGAATGTTTTTAGACCATTCTTTCCAGCCTGCACAATCTTTCACTGAACAGCAAGTCAAGATACTCGGCCAAATTCGGGACAGGCTGGATTCCGGAATCATAACCCGTTTTCGGGTCAAGGATACTTTTGAGGTCGGCGAAGAAACCTCTTTTGATGTTGAGGTCTTAACCGGTTCCCATAACATTGAGAAAAAACTGCCTATCGCCGAGAATATGACATCGCTGAAATCACGGCAAAATATCCGATTACTGCCCAAACGGTTTCTCCGCCCAATCGCTGCAGCCGCGGCCATCCTGATGGGAACATTCCTGCTTTTTAAAAATACCTCTGTGCAGGCAACAGATCTCAGTCAGATATACGAGGCATTGAAAGACGTAAAGAATATCGTGATGACGCAATACGGGACAGATTCATCCACTCCCCTTCAGCAAACATTGATTTCAAAAGTTCGTGGAATTAAACTTTTCAAAATGAATGACAATATCACATTGTGGGATTTGAATCAGCAAACCAAACAAACCATCACAAATGCCGGATCTCCGATCCAGTCAACAAGGCTGGACAAGACCGCTATCGGCTCGGTTTTGGAAACAATGAATGTGCCCTGGGGTTTACTGCCCTTTAAAAATGCCGGCGAATTGCCTGAAGGCACGATCTGGCGAAAGATTGAATCTGCACAACCTGATACAGCAGCCGCCCAAACTGAGGTCTATGATCTTTTCTGGACAGAACATGCGTTCACTGAAGACATTGAGTATCAATGGCGATTTTATATTGACGCGACAACCAAGCACCCGATGAAAATACAATCCTGGAAAAAAGCCGCGCAGGATGCGGAATATGAAGCGGTAATCCTGATTGAAATAACTTACCCCACAACGGAACAGATTAGCGATATGCTAAAGCAGACCGGATTTTAAGTACAAAAACTGTTACGGCGACCAGAGCGAAGAGGGAAAATTGCTGCTTTGTTTCAGCTCAAGAAATTCCGCGGGCTTGCGTTCATTATGCCCGTCTGTAAAACCCAGATTCAGCATTCGACCCGGATGCCGCCCATCAATCGCATCCCGTTTACCTGCCAGCTCGCTGCGAGTCTGGTTTAGACTCAGACCGGGAATATAAAAGCTGTCGACACGCTTGGGATTTTCATATATTATCTCGGTGGTTTTCGCAGCAGCCATCCAGCTAACCGTGCTATAACCGCTATCGCTGGTCAGCAGCGTACCGGCGGGTCTCCGAATCAGTGACAGTGGCAGCGTTTCGCCGCCAAAACCGCTTGTTATCCCAAGAACATCTTTGCAAACAGATCGATTGACGCCATAGTTTCCACACAGGATATTCGATTTTGTCTTGGAATCGAACACCTTTGACGGACAGTGCAAAATAGAGCTGTGGTTCAGCTCCACTTTGATGGAAACCTGCAAATAATTAAACCACCACCAACCTTTTTTATCAGACCCGCCGCCGGCATATCCTCCCGGCGGAGGCGACATCGTCACACCAAGCCCCCGATCATTAAAACCGTATGGAAATGATTTATTCTCCTGAAGATAAACCCCAAAAGCGAGGGCAACCTGATGCTGATTGGAACCGCACACCGCAGTGCGTGCCTGGCTTCTGGCCATGTTCAAGGAAGGAAAAAGAATAGCCATCAGCAACGCAATAATTGCGATGACAACCAGTAGCTCAATAACCGTAAAACCGCACTTTCTCATGATATATAGTATATGAAAAAGACGGAAACACGTCAATCCCTGTTTTGTGGCGCCAAAATCCTACGGCTCACAGGCGCGCATATACCGGGCAAGAAAATCCCCCGTAATGTTGCAATCGCCCGGATTGTTCATATCCTCAATACAATAGGAATATACCATCCCGACCAAAGGCCTGCTTTCACAGGTGCCGATTGAGGGATTGATTTCGCACCCATACCGAGGATACCACACTTCATATCGCCCCATGCAAAGCATCAGCATCATATCCGGACAGACCTCAAAGCGATAATTCTGAATAACTCTGGTACATGCAAAATAGCCGGATCCTTTAATATTTCGGAGTACGTCTTCGGGGATGGATTTATAACCTCGTTTCAGTAAAATCGGCTGTTTTGAAACAATCAGGGCAATTCCCGCCCATTCCTGTTTGAATTCAGGCATATCCATACAGTGGTAAAATGTCTCTCGCCCCATATCGACAATCCAGACCTTTTCTCCTTCAATCCGATCCAGTACAACAAAATGTGTCTTCTGTGGAAAATGAAGCAATACCCGACAATCTTTTAACTGTTCAAGCATTTCGACGGTTATTTTTGCGGAGGTACCGTATAATCCTTTTTTCTGAATAAACTGTTGAATCTGATACAGACTGGTTTCCCCGGACGCCTCTGAAATAAGCGAAGACAATTCCGTGTCCTCGACGGAGATACCGAATGGCTCAAGTACCTGTTTAATCGCCAGGGTTCCACAATTTTGTTTCTGCACATCCTCTTTAATCGCAGCCTCCATGCGGGTCTCAAGCAGCGGTTTTATATCTTTGTTTTTGGAATGCTGATAAAAAAGGGAATTGTCCAGCAGTGATGTACGATATTCGACAAGCGTCTTATCCTGAAATGGAACCGCAAACTTTTCCTGTTCGGATGCCTGATCTGTCACAAAAAGTATTTCCCAACTGTCGAAAGATTGCAATTTTTCACCCTGATACTTTTCGATCAGGATATCCATTGGGATATTGCGTCCGGCTTTAATAACATAATTGCTATAGGTATAGATTATGCGGACATTTTTTTTCTCAATCGTATAGGATAGCACTGCATAATCTCGGGCCGGATCGAGAACAAGCTGTAACTGGGGACGATCCGGCGTCTGAATCGTCATATTAATCAGGTTGCCGGATTCGGATAGGACCTGCGTTGCGGACACTTGTGAAGCCAGCAGTGCCTTGATCGCAAATGCGCCGCGTCCCCAGGGAATATATCCCGCCGTCAGCGGGCCGGTCGCCTGAACAGGAACAGCGGACGGGTTGTCGTACACAATGGCCTGTT
This sequence comes from uncultured Pirellulales bacterium, assembly GCA_964437685.1. Lineage (GTDB taxonomy): Bacteria > Planctomycetota > Phycisphaerae > Sedimentisphaerales > Anaerohalosphaeraceae > Anaeroglomus. The sequence continues at coordinate 24,700 of CAYTHV010000004.1, read as the reverse complement.
GGCCCGCTTTGAAATACATCGTATAGGTCTGTCCATCCCAGACAAACTGACGATCCTGATTCCATTGCATAAAATCTTTGGAATTCTGCGAATCCTGTTCTCCTTTTTTCTTATATGAATTGACCGTGATTTGCCATGAAAATCGAACACCGTCCGTAACAATGGTTTCCGTCGATTCCATCATTTCGCCGGTCATTTCATTTGAAGACCGATGAATCGCCTCGATTTGCCCCTGCTGAATCCAGCCGCCGGCCGATGCCTGGCACAAGGTTTCAAATAACTGTGTAATCTGCGTCGAATCCAGTGCCTGTTCTGCAAACACCCAGCCTTGCGCCATTAAAATTGTCATAACTGATAAAACTATATTTTTCATTATAATCTCACCTTTCATCGGATTGGATAATATATTAATAAGATGCTTTCACGCTCTCGATAAATTCATTCCATTCGTCTTCACTGATCAAATCCTGAATGCTGCTATCCTGAATCCATATATCGTTAAGGAATTGAACCAACTCTTCCTGGTTGACAGCATCGACAGATTCCTCCGCAAGCTCCGCACTGAGCATGCTGGCGGATTCGCTTTCAAGCATCATAGAACCTTCCAGCGAGCTGGACATCATCATGACTCCATCGCTTTCGGTGGGTTCGACCTGATGAATCAAGATCTCTTCCAGCGTCGGATATAACAGCACACCGGTGGTGCTGGTTGAGTCCCAATTGATCAGATTGACTTCGACATCGCCTGCCCCCTGACAGGTAAACACAAAGCTTACAAGATTCCCGTCAGCGAACGCCCCCGAAGAGCTTACGCCGCTCATATAAATACCTTCTTCCTGCTGTACGCCGGGTCCCCAGTTATCAAAAAATTCCCCGCGGTGCGGTCCTGCCAGAATTCGCGCAGTACCAGGTCCGGGCGGGTCATTTGGATCATAAGCCCGGTTATCTATTGACCCTAAATTGGGGTCTGAAAGATCGGCCTCAATTCCAAAAGACCACAACCTGCTGGTATTCACATTTGACATTTCAACATACAATGTAACACTGTCGCCGACATTAATGGTAATTTCGTTTAACCCATTGGCATCGACAATGCTATAAATCATATTGGGATCCGGCGTCGGCTCGACAATGTTAGGATCGCTTTGATTTGGGTCGCCCTGATTGGGATCATTTTGATTGGCATCTGGAATAGGAACGCCCCACAGCCAGTCATCGGTAAATAAAATCAGATCGTTCATATCGACTGCGCCGTCCGCATCCAGGTCGGCAATCTCCCAATCACTGGAACATGGATCATCCTGCTGCCAATACATAGAAAGTACCGCAAAGTCCGCAAGGTTGACTGCGCCATCGATATTAAAATCCGAAACCGGAACCTGATGGATGGGTATCAGCATATTCGGCTCATACCAGCTCACATCATACGTATAAAAACCAATATCGGGATTACCCGGCGCTAACGCGGTATAATCAACCACAAACCAGTTTCCCGGCACACTATTGCATTCAGAAGCATAAAAGTCGAATCCCTTTATCAGTGAATCTTCCCAGTCGGTCACCATCGCATACGGCCCCGCCTCTTCCCAGTGGCACCCCGCCCAATCCAGAGAGTTGGGTTCTTTTCCTGCTCCACTCAGGGAACCCAAATCGCGGTCACTATCCGAAATAAAGAGCCCTCCGCTCCAGAATTCATTCGAATCGGAGGCGATAATCAATTTAAGACTTGTTCCTACTGGAATATTGCGATTATCAAACAGAGTAACCCCATCCTCCTCATACACTTCCACGGTAATCTGTGCAGATAATGGTAAAACAAGAGCCATATATACTAAAAATAATGCTTTTTTCATCAAACTTCTCCAAAATCAAAAAGATTTTTCACCACTCCATGGAATAACGGGGACAACTATCCATTTCGTCCCAAACAGGAAGCAACTAAATGCTCTTCCCGGATATTTAAGCGGTTGAAAAAACAAAACCTTGATTACTTTTTCAGAAATTTAAAAAAAATAAAAAAAATTAATTTTCCAATCAAGGTTCGCCCTTCTCATTCGCTATTAGTTATGAGATGTTAGGTAACGTTGGAATTATAGAAAGGGTTAATATGCATTTTTCGGACTTAGTAACTACAGAAACACGCGGACGACCCGGTAAATTCTGTGAGTACAGGCAGCAAAATGTACTGCCACAGAATCAGTCGCCGCAGAGTACTATCCCGACACGTAAAAGGGCTTCATGGAGAGCGTGTCAGGAATACGGATTCTAAACAGGCGGTAGAAGGATTTATTGCAGGTTAGTTAGTTTACAGCCCACATCAATGGATGATGGGGTTCTCGCTGGTGAAAAGAATCAGCGAAACGACACCCGGCGAAGAATTGCAACTGAGCATAAAAATGCCATTGCGATTCGTCATCAGGGATGTTAGATATGCTGTGGTGTTGGCTTTTTGGTTTAGGTGGTTGTGGTCTGCGCACACTGCAAAAAAACAGACGCTTCCAGAGTAAGTGTTTTAAAGGGAAAAACATTATCGGCCGTAAAGAATTGCGGCGTTTTGGACGGCATTGATGGAATCTGACTAAATGATTGTGGGATTAGGTTTTATGCCCGCAAGGGGGAGTAAAAAAATGACGTGGAGGAACGACTTTAAGTCATAATGCCATATAGAGTTGCAAGGATAACAGAAAAATAGTCACTCCACTTTTTTGACAATGCTATCTGCATAAGCTATAGTATATATGTTGCCGGTGCGATATAAGGCGATCAATGCCAAACCGAACGATACCATGGACCGTTCAAATACGGCACAGCGGGCAACAGGGAGTGCGGCCCACAACCTATTGATGACGAATGCGCTTGCCTCCCTATTTTAAAAAATTTAGAGCGACCCGAACGGGAACGTGCGTTCCTGCGGGCCGCTTTTTTTATTGAATCCCCCTTCAAATACAATTTCCCTGCCCACCCCCAAATTCTGAAAATAGCAATGTTGCGTTCTTTTGACAATTCCATATAATTTCACTGTAGTATTTTAGCCAAACACAGGTACTTCACTATTTCAGGAGATTTTTTATGTTCAGGATCAGCGGGGGCATATTATTAAGTTTGGTCATCTTAGCCGGATGTTCCAGAAACGAAGTCACTCAGACAGGACAAACCTCCGCAGTTTTCACTAAAACCGTCTGCAAAGATGTCCACTTCAATTACCTGCTGTATCTCCCCAAAGACTATGGCAAAACCGACAAAAAATGGCCGCTGATCCTATTCCTGCACGGCCTTGGAGAATGCGGCGATAACATAGAACGGGTCAAAGCACACGGCCCGGCAAAGCTGGCCGCCGAAGGCAAGGATTTCGAATTCATTATTTTATCGCCGCAGTGCCCCAAAAATGACTGGTGGCCTCACCGGGTTGACGATCTGGCGGCATTGGTGGATGACATCGCTGACAAATACAGCATTGACACGAAAAGATTGTATGTCACCGGACTGAGCATGGGCGGCTTTGGCACATGGAGCATCATCCAGAAATATCCGGATAAATTTGCCGCGGCAGCCCCGATTTGCGGCGGTGGCGATGTCGCCATGGCCAAACTCCGCCTGACTAAAATACCTATCTGGGTCTTCCACGGTGCAAAAGATAATGTTGTACCATTATACAAATCCGAAGAAATGGTTAATGTGGCAAGATCGTTCGGTAACACGAATATTAAATTGACCGTCTACCCCGAGGCCAACCATGATGCCTGGACCGAAACCTACAACAACCCCGAACTGTATCAATGGTTCTTAAGCCATCAAAAAGACTAAACGCCTACAGGATGAGCTGTCCCCCCACAGGGGAAATTTAGGGAATGATATTATGCTGAATGTATATTTTTACGAAGCGTTTAAGGAAGAAGAAATTTCGCTTAGAAAATATCTTCCTCCGGATATCACTGCCGGCTTTACCCATCATACCATACAAGAGAGCGGCCATTCTGAACTGCCTGCCCAAATTATATCCATAAGAACACAATCGACGATTCCGACCGATTGGCGAATGTCGGCCATTCTAACTCGAAGCACCGGCTACGACCATATTCTTCCATACGCCAACAAAACGGCCTGCGGTTATCTGCCACTGTACTGTGCCAGAGCCGTTGCCGAGCAGGCGATCATGCTGATGCTGTGCCTGCTGCGTAAATTGCCGAAACAAATCAAGCATTTTGAAACCTTTTACCGCGATCACCTGACCGGACATGAAGCATTTGATAAGACAATGGTGGTTTATGGCGTGGGCAACATCGGACACGAAGTGTGCAAAATCGCGTCCGCATTGGGAATGAAAACATACGGCGTGGATATCGTCAAAAAACACGATGACGTCGATTACATTTCCAAGGAAGAGGGACTCAAAATTGCCGACATCATCATCTGCACGATGAACCTAACGGCCGAGAATCTGCACTATTTCAATTGTGAATGTCTTAGCAAAGCCCGAAAAGGCGTTATCTTTATCAATGTCGCCCGCGGCGAACTTTCCCCATCAAAAGATTTGCTGACCTTGATGAACGATAATCGCCTGGCAGCAGTGGCCTTAGATACTTACAACAAAGAATCCATTCTCGCCGAAAGCTTAAGAACAAAGACTCACTCTGACGATGAAGAAGTTAAGGCTACGTTAGAACTACACAAGAAAGACAACGTGATTTTCACGCCGCACAATGCCTTTAACACCCACCAGTCCGTCGAACGCAAAGCCAAACAGAGCATCGAACAGATTGAACATTTTCTCAAAAACAATGAATTTGTCTGGGAAATATGAAAATTGATAGCTGCTGAGACAAGGAATAACGATGAAAGAAAAACAAAAAGACTATTCACCCATAACTCACTTTAGTACATTAGCCATCATATCCGGAATTGCAAGTGGATTAACATTTTCTATGGGAGGCATGGCAACATGTCTTTGGAGAGAGTTATTCAGTGAAGGAAAAACGAAGTTGCCAACGATTACATATTTTTCAACACACTATGGTTATTTAGTTCCTTTGATATGTTGTCTATTTTCAATCCTCTGCATAGTGATTGCAAAAAAAAGAACCGATGACATGGGCTTTCTATGGCGATTATTTACAATTATAGTGGCCATCGAAATTTTCAGTTTGGCTCTATTTTCTTGGTTTAATTTGTATCCTATTATACTTATTGATTTCAGATTGATGTAGCCGGTAGGGTTGGCCTCTGCCCACGCAGAATCTTTTGATTGTAAATGAGCCGCAGGGTCAAACCCGAATAGCTCCGGGTGAGCGCAGCGAAACCCGGAAAAAAGAGAAAACAAGAAAGCCCCACGAAAATTCGCAGGGCTTATGATTTGTTGTCTACGCAACCACTTTCACCGACACGATCTCGACCGCCTGCTGCGGGACATCATCATACATCCCTTTGGAGCCGGTTTTGACGGCGGCGATTTTATCGACCACATCCAGACCTTCGGTCACTTTACCGAAAACCGCATAGCCGATCTTGTCCGGCGACGGACCGCGGTAATCCAGAAAATCATTATCCGCATGATTAATAAAAAACTGATTGGTCGCACTATCCGGCTTGGCAGTACGAGCCATCGCGATACTGCCGCGTTTGTTTTTTAGCCCATTGGACGCCTCATTGACAATCGGGTCATTGTTGGGCTTGGACTGCATATTTTTGGTCATTCCACCGCCCTGAATCATAAAGCCCTTGATCACGCGATGAAAAATCGTCCCGTCATAGGCTCCGTCATTGACATATTCGAGAAAATTTTTCACCGAAACCGGCGCCGCAGCCGCGTCTAACTCGATTGTTATGTCGCCCAGCGACGTTTGCATTTTAACTTTCGTATTCGCCATTGTTTTACCTTTCTTGTTTAACAATTTATCTTTACTTTTAATCTGTGAAAACCTGCGAAATCTGCGGTTTCAGACTTCTGTTTTTTGCGTTCAATTCTCTGCACAAATTTTTATAAAATCCAACCTTGTCCCACCCAAGGGATAAAATCGGAAACGCCGACTTGTTATGACATAACGGCTCGTCCAGGTCAACTTTTTCCCGGCATAATTCCCCATCCGGCGTCCCCGGAATCGGCGAAAACTCACTGAGCATCACACGAATCCCCAGCGACGACGCGAACCGCATAGACTCCTCAACGCTTTGCACGTCGCCCAGCGGATGCCCAAGCATTTCGTACGCGATAATCGAATCCGCTGCCGCCCCCTCGGTACGCAGCGCATCAACCGCGGCAACCAAGTCATTCGAGGTCAGCTTGGAACCGGTTTGTTTCTGAAATTCCGTACTGGCGCTTTCATAACCCAGATAAAACGTCTTCATCCCGCCGCGCACCAATCGGCACGCCATCTCGGAGTCAATCATCCGGGCGTGCATGCCGTTGGGCGTATGAAAATGTACCCCGCCGCCCTGCCGCTCCACCGCATCCAGAAACGGGTACAAGCATAACTCCGGCTGATGCAGCAGCGCATCGTCGTAAAAAGCAATATTGGAAACACCCACCCGCCGCATCGCTTCAAAGTCCTGCACCACCTCATCCAGCGGACGAACCGCAAATCGTTCGCCCCGCACGGGAACATAGCAATACGAACAGCGAAACGGACACCCCTGCGTCAATTTCATCACGCCCGTTTCCAAAACCGGGTACAACTCCCAAGCCGGCGGGCAATACGCTTTCGGCGGCGTCAAACCCATAAGTTTCCACAGCGGTTCAAGGTCACTGCCTTTGATAACAACATCCGCCCCGAGACTTTGGGCATGGCCGCTGCACGCGGTAGCGTAAAATCCGCCGACAATAACTTTCGCCTGCGGCATCGCTTTTCGTACCGTATCAATGACTTCTTTCACACCGGGATACCAATACGTCATCACGGACTGAATAAAAACATACTCAAATGGAGCATGACCATCAAGGAACTGAGAAAAGTGGTCGGCAGGTAATCCGAAACGCTTGTAATAACGAGGAATCGCTTTCAGCGGCGCAGGTTTTTCAACCCGCTGTTCGAGAAATTTACCGCGGCCGGTGGGGTCTTTATCCGTATCACTATTGGCTGCAAGCGGATGCCGACGATCCAAAAAATCATATAGCGTCAAATCCGCCTGACCTCGCAGCATTCCTGCGACAGTCAGCAAGCCAAGCGGCCGAAGCCAGAAATCATACGCGGAGAAATCATAAATCGGCGGATTGACAAACAAACATCTGGGGTTATTGCTTTGCATAGGTCTTCGATTCATCTCCCGACCAGTGCGCATAAAAAGCCGGACAGGGCGCTTTCCTCAAGCTCACTGTCCGGCGGAAAATCCATCATAAAAAGTCTTAGGCGGGGTTGCTGCTGAAAATCCGCGCCATGCGTTCTGACTTTTTCCGTTTGCGACGACCTACCTCAGAAGGCTTCTCATAGAAACCACCCTTCTTGATATCGCGGATCAGGCCTTCTTTTTCACACATCTTCTTGAACCGCTTAATCATCTGCTGAACGGACTCACCAGTACGAGACTTCACTTTAATCATACAATAATCAACCTTCCCTTTACTTTCGGAAACAGTATTAAATTCTTTAAAACCCATTAAGGGATGGATAATTGTATATTTTAAAAGCCTTTTTGCAAGAAAAATTCGCCTGAATTTCAAAAATATATACAGGCTATTTTATATCTAATTTTACTATTATAAAAATCGGCGATTGCGGCGTAAAAAGATGTCCTATCTCACAAAATAACGCTATCAACTATCCAATAATGTGCTATTTCGCCCGCCCTGTTGTGCTTGACATCTTTTTAAGTGTGAAAAACAACGTCAGGCAAACCCCGGCGATAATCATATACAAGCTGATATTTTGCGAAATCGTGCCGCCTTTATAAATCGTCCACCAGGCATACTCAAACGGATTGTCATCCCGAAGCGTCTCAATGAAAAACCGGCACAAGCCATACAGCCACATCATCATCGCCATCGTCAGCCCCGGACGATCCGACGCCCAAAATCGCCAGAATAGAAACATCGCTCCCGCCAGAAAAAGAGCATAGCCGCTGTCAAAAAGCTGCGTCGGAAGCACCTTAAGACACCGATACGGGCCCGTGGTAACGAGCTCTTTTTGTTCATCGGTAAGCATTCTATACGGCTTGAGCATCGCCTTGTATTTATCTTCCGGCTTGGCCTGTATCCACGTCTTACCGTCATCGGACAGCCAGCCAAAGAATGAATCATCAATCTTCAAATGCGGCTCAGTACGATTCCGCTGCGGATCGGGAAACACCTGATTATTGTAAGCAAAAGAATCATAAGGAAATCGGATGCCGATAGAAGATTCGGTAATTCGTCCGTAACAGCAGCCGTTCATCAGGCAGCCGACCCGGCCAAATCCTGAACCAATCATCAAAACAACCGCAAAGATATCAAAACAGATTAGCAGCGGGAATTTGTTTTTGCGAAGGTAAAAGAACAAAAACGCCACCGCCAAAATAACTCCGCCCAGAAACTCCAGCCCGCCCTGCCAGACAGAAAACACAGAAAAGAAATTATTCTGAAACTGCTGGTGGTGATGAATCACATAAAACAGCCTTGCGCCGATAATGCCGGAAATCAACGCATAGAGCGCGGCATTGGAAAACGTCTCAGGGTTCAACGCGGCACGTTTAGCCATTCGGCGCAGCACCCACATCGCGACCAGAAACCCGATAACCATCATTGTCCCGTAACTTTTAACAGTCAGGTGGATAAACGGGATTTCAAAAAGCTCTGGATGCATCAGTCTCGATTAGCTCATCATCTTGAAATGGTTATTTTCATCGCAGGCCAGAACCTTCGGCTTGTGTGCCTTCAGTTCTTCCGGCGTAACATACGCAAAATTCATAATGATAATAATATCGCCGGGATCAAAGAACCGGGCCGCAGCGCCAAGCACCGTAATTTCCCGACTGCCTGCGGGCGCCGGCACCACATACGTCTCGACCCGCTGGCCATTGGTCACATTGGCCACAAGCACTTCCTCATAGACATTAATCCCGGCCGCCTTGAGCATATCCGAATCAATGCCAATTGAACCGGGGTAATCAATTTGCGACCCAGTAACCCGGGCACGATGAAGCTTTCCTTTTAACACTTTTAAAAACATCTAATTATCTTTCTTTATAAACAAACCTCAATCGACGGCGAACTATTATAGCTGAAACCGAAGCGGGTTCAAGAAGATAAGCATATTATCAATCAGCCTGGTTGTCCCCACACGGCAGGCCACCGCCACAAGGCAATCGCCCTGTATGACCTCTACTGTTTTCAGTGTTTTCGTATCTACAATGGCGACATATTCCACCTGCACACCCGCATCTACAATCACCGCCGTCATTTGCTCGACCAATTGGGCCGTTTTAACCATCCCCTGCTCAACCTGTTGCCTGCAATGGCTTAACGCCCGATGCAGAAAAATCGCCTGCTTTCGATGTTCCGGCGACAGATACCGATTCCGGCTGCTCATCGCCAGCCCATCTGACTCCCGCATGATAGGGCAGACCTCAACCCGCATCGGAAAATTCAAATCTGCGACCATCCGGCAGATCACCGCCGCCTGCTGGGCATCTTTTTGCCCAAAAAACGCCACATCCGGCAGAACAATATGAAACAGCTTCGTACAAACCGTCGTCACCCCGCGGAAATGCCCCGGACGCGATGCTCCGCACAGTCCTTCGGTCAGCTTTTCAACATCCACCCAGCTTATATTCGTTTGCGGATACATTTCCTCAGCCGATGGTGCAAAAATACAATCCGCCCCCATCGCCGCACAAAGCTTGCTATCCGCATCCAGCGTCCGCGGATATTTGTTAAAATCCTCATTCGGCCCAAACTGCGTCGGATTGACAAAAATACTCACCACAACAAATCCGCACTCACCCCGCGCCCGCTGAATCAGCGAACCATGTCCGGCATGCAGTGCCCCCATCGTCGGCACAAAGCCGACAGTCTTGCCCTGCCGCCGCGCCTCGGCAACCGCATCACGTACTTCTTTTATGGTATGAACCAACTGCATAGGTCTTTTTCCTTTGTCGCCAGATAGCAGCGAATTTCTTGTGCCAGTGCCTGCACCTGTTCGGGTGTTCGGCACTCCTCCGCACGAATCCGAATCACGGGGCACACCGTCCAGTTTTCAAACAGCTCATTATACCAGCCTTGCAAGCGAGCCAAAAATTCCGGCTCGATCCCCTGCTCAAACGGCCGATGGCGTTGATGAATCCGCTCCAGACAATGTTCAACCGTATCTTCCAGATAAATCGCAACCGTCGGCAAAACCGCCTGATTGTGCCGTTCCGGATAAATCGCCTCATATTCGGCAAGTTGCCCAGCCTCAAGCCAGCTTCGGGCGTAAATCAAAGCCTTTTCAAACACATAATCATTCACATAGATCCGCCCCGCCGTCAGCGTTTCGGTTGAAAGCTGCCGAACGCTGCTGGATAAAAAATACAATTCCGAATCGAGAGCCAGATCTTTGCGTCCCGCATAAACCTGCGCCAGATACGGATTCTTGTCATATTCTTCAAAAATAGCATCGCCGCCCCAATTTTCCGCAAGGCCTCGTGTCAGCGTCGTTTTGCCCACGCCGATAAGACCGGCAACGGAAACCAACTGCGGCCGCGCCAGACTGAACGCAAAATTCTGTCCATTCAGCCGTTTGGCCAGCGTAGCAATCGTCCGTCCCAGAACCGGATGCACTCGGTCAGGGCATAACTCCGCCAGCCCATCCAATACAAAACTTCGCATATGCAGTTGCCGGTGCGGGACACACAGCGTCGGCTCGTCAATAATCCGGCCGCCATACAGCAGCAAATCAAGGTCAATCGTGCGTTTTCCCCATTTTTCCGCCCGCACCCGCCCAAGCCGAATCTCCGCTTCCTGCAATGTCGCAAGCAGCACCGACGGCGACAGCGGCGTCCGAATCTCAATAACCGCATTGAGATAATCCGGCTGGCTGCCCGCTATCGACAGCGCCTGCGTTTCCCGCGGCTTGCTTTTGCGAACAATCTGTACTCCCGGCGTGCGCGACAGCATTTCTGTCGCCGACTGGATATAAAAATGCCGATCGCCCTGATTGGAGCCAAGACCAATGTAAGCTGTTATCGTGTCCGCCATATTTATTCAGAAACCATAGCATGGATGAAAAAGTTGATAGTTAAGCAGTCGCCGCGGAGCGGCTCATTTTACTATTGACTATAGACTATCAACTATTCACTTTCTACAGTTTCGCGATCCGTTCCAATGCTTCTTTGACTTTTTCGGCCTGATTAAATGCGCTCAGACGGAAGTAGCCTTCGCCCGCTGCGCCAAAACCCGCTCCGGGCGTACCGACAACATTCGCCTTATTCAGCAGCATATCGAAAAACTCCCACGAACCAACGCCATTGGGTGTTTTCAGCCACACATACGGGGCGTTGCGCCCGCCAAAAACGGTATAACCCATCTTTGTCAAAGCGTTAACCATCGTCTCCGCGTTGGACATATACAGGTCGATGATCTTGCGAACCTGTTGTTTGCCCTGCGGCGTATAGACCGCCGAAGTACCAAGCTGCGTCACATAGCTTACGCCGTTAAATTTCGTACAATGTCTGCGATTCCAGATCGGGGCAACCTCAACCGCGGCGCCGTCTTTGGTATAGGCCTTGAGCGCCTTCGGCACCACCGTAAACGCGCAGCGAACGCCGGTAAAGCCCGCCGTTTTGGAATAGCTGCGAAACTCGATAGCAACATCTTTCGCCCCGTCGATTTCATAAATCGAATGCGGCAGCGATGCGTCCCGAATGAATGCTTCATACGCGGCATCAAACAGAATCAGAGCCTTATTTTTCCGTGCATAGTCCACCCAGACCTTGAGTTGCGCCTTCGTTGCCGTTGCACCGGTGGGGTTGTTGGGATAGCACAGGTAGATGATATCAACTTTTTCTTTCGGCAGCGCCGGGACAAACTGATTTTCCGCCGTACAGGGCAGATAGACAATTTTCCCATACCGTCCGCTGGCGTCGCACTCGCCCGTCCGCCCGGCCATCACATTCGTATCCACATAAACCGGATACACCGGGTCGGTTACAGCAATAATATTATCAAGCCCAAAAATTTCCTGAATATTGCCGGTATCGCACTTGGCCCCATCGCTGACAAAAATTTCATCGGGGTCAATAGTTACCCCGCGCGAAGCATAGTCATTTTCCGCAATGGTCTTGCGGAGAAAATCATAACCCTGTTCCGGCCCATAGCCTTTGAATGTTTCGCGTTTGCCCATCTGGTCAACCGCTTCGTGCATGGCCTTAACCACCGCTTCCGGCAGCGGCTCAGTCACATCGCCGATACCCAGACGAATAATCCGGGCAACGGGATTGGCTTTCGCGTATGCCGCGACACGCCGGCCGATTTCGGGGAATAAATACCCCGCTTTCAGTTTCAAAAAGTTCTCATTGATAGTAATCATCGTTTTATTATCCTTGTCTAAATTATATACTGAAATTTGACAGGATTCAGCGAGAAAGGCTTTGTACCCAATACCATCTATCATTGCGCTGCCAGAATAAGTCCCGAAAGAACAAAACATTCATAGCCATAGGCGTAAGCCTACGGAACACAGAGACTTAGGCATACCAATGCCCTGAAAGTGCGAAAGACACAAAACGCAATGATAAGTTGGCCAAGAACAAGCCGCATCCGCGCAGAATCTCGAATTCGGCGGAGTATATCCCCCCTCCCCCAAAAAGGCAAGAAAAACCGACTCCCGAACAGCCACCCCACCCCATCGGCAGAATACATGTTCGGCGTAGGGGCTGCCCAATGTAGCCGAACCCTCCCTGTTCGAAAAATGATCTATCACCAAAGGCGATTCCTTAATTTTGATTTTTGCTCTTTTATTTCTAATGGAAACAAAAAAAGCCCGATGATTTAATCTCATTCATCGGGCTTTTATTTTTTATTTCGAAGTATTATTCAGCTTTTTTGGCTGTTTTCTTCTTCTTTTCGGTCACAGGCTTTTTTCTCCTGCCCTACCAACTGGAGCAATACCAACTGACCATTGTCACCAAGGCGGGTCTTGGCCAGCTTGATGATACGGGTATAACCGCCGGGACGATCCAGATATTGAGGAGCAATATCGCTGAACAGCTTGCCGACAACGGTTCCCTTGCGGACGTTCTGTTTATCTTCTAAAACATAAATACCGCGGTTGCGCAGCTCAGAAATAACCTGACGACGAGCATGCAGAGTACCTTGTTTGGCCTTGGTGATCAGCTTTTCGGAAAACCGCTGAACTTCCTTGGCTTTCTGGATGGTCGTCGAAATCGTTCCGTGCTCAAATAACGAAGAAGCCATATTCTGCAACATCGCCTTGCGATGTTCACTGGTTCGATTCAAACGTCTTCTGTCTCTTAAATGACGCATATTTGATAATCCTTACAATACGGTTAATGTCTAAATGTTACGGCTAACTTACTGGCCCATTCCGAGCGACAGCCCAAGATCACTAAGCTTCTGACGAACTTCACGCAGACTGGTCTTGCCAAAGCTGCGAATCTTCATCAGCTCTGCTTCATTCATCGAAACCAACTGCCCAACAGTTTGGATGCTATTCGCTTCCAGGCAGTTGCCTGAACGTACAGTTAAATTCAACTGCTCAATCGGCATCGCCATTTTCGCGGCAAGGTCGTTGTTATCAGCCGTCACTGCGGGCGATTCCGCCGTTAATGTTTCGCTTTCTACGGTCTCTTCTTCCACTTCGCAGTACTGCACAAATGGATTGATGTATTTCCGCAGAATCTTGGAAGCTTCCACCATCGCCATCTGCGGCAGAATCGTCCCATCGGTCCAGATTTCAAGAATCAGCTTGTCGTAGTTAGTCCGCTGTCCGACACGCGTATCTTCTGTTTTATAACGAACGCGAAGAACAGGCGAATAGATGGCATCTACTTCAATCATGCCGGTTTCCTGGTCAAACCGGTCTTTCTGGGCGATGCGCTCTGTGGCAGATGAATAGCCACGGCCAATTCCAACACCCAATTCCATCTCAAACTTGACATCTTCCGTCAATGTCGCCAGAACTAAATCTTTATTGATGATTTCAATGGCAGGATCACTTTCGATCATCCCCGCAGTTACCGCTCCGGCTTTGTTGACCGATATTTTCATTGTGCGGGGCATCTCATCCTGCATCCGAACAACGAGTTGTTTGACATTAAGCACGATGTCGGTAAGGTCTTCCATAACACCTTTAATCGTCGCAAATTCATGATCTGCGCCGACAATTTTGATCCACTCTACCGCATAGCCTTCCAGTGACGACAGCAATACACGACGCAAACTATTACCAATCGTTGTACCAAAACCGCGTTCAAAGGGTTCGACAATGAATCTTCCGTAACGTTCATTTGAAATCTGAACATCACGTACAATACGAGTCGGTAACTCCAAACCTCTCCAGGTAATTCTCATATTTTAGCTCCCTGCTGGCTGACGGATGTTCTCAGCAATTGAAAAGACAGGTATCTTTTCAAGACGCTATCTGGTATCCGCACCGCCTTAAGTACTATTGTTTTATCGTGAACAGAATTCCACAACAAGCTGTTCTTCTACCGCAAGCTGAACATCGTCACGGGTCGGCAGCGCCACCACCGTCCCCATCGGCTTGCCGGCATCAAATTGCAACCACCCCTGAACCGTATAATTGGGATTGCTGTCCATTTGAGCCTTCACCAGCTTGCGACTCTTTTCAGAATTCTTCAGCGTGATTTTATCGCCAACTTTAACCAGAATGCTCGGAATGTCAACACGACGACCATTCAGACAGACATGACCATAGGAAATTAACATTCTTGCCGCTTTTCTGGATGGGGCAAAATTCAGCTTATACACCACATTGTCCAGACGCCGTTCCAGCAACTCAAGGAATGTCTTTCCGGTATCGCCTTTGCCCCTGGCAGCCATATCAAATATCTTCATAAACTGGCTGTTCAAAAGACCATAATACCGTTTGAGTTTTTGCTTTTCACGGAGACGCACGGCATAATCGCTACCGCGTCCCTTTCGCCAGCCATGCTGGCCGGGAGCCATACTCTTCTGACGTTTCTCAACGGCGCATTTTGCGGTTTCGCAACGCGTACCCTTGAGCATCAGTTTCATTCCTTCGCGGCGACAAAGTCTGCATGAGGCTTGTAAATAACGTCCCATATTCGCTCAGATTCCTTGTGTTATATTAAATCAGTTAATATTCATTTCAATTTGTTATACTCTGCGTCGTTTCGGCGGACGACAGCCATTGTGCGGGATCGGGGTCACGTCTTCAATCGACGAAATCCGAAGTCCAGCCTGCTGGATCGCGGAGATAGCCGACTCACGGCCGGAACCGGGACCCTTAACGCGAATTTCCACCTCACGGAGGCCGACTCGCATCGCGTTTTTGGCACATTTCTCAGCGGCTTTCTGAGCCGCAAAAGGAGTGCTTTTACGCGATCCCTTGAAGCCGACAGATCCGCCGGAATCCTGACATATGGCTGCTCCATCCATATCCGTAATCGATATCAATGTATTATTAAAGCTTGCTTTAATATTCACGATACCGCGGATAACGTTCTTTTTAACTTTCTTTTTGATACTTTTAGCCATTTTCTCTTGCAATCCCAATTCGCTTGAGTTTTGTTTATAATCCACTCGCCTTATATCGATTAGCGCATTTCTTTAACGCTCTTCTTGCCGGCCACGGTCTTTCGTTTACCTTTACGGGTGCGGGCATTGCTCTGTGTCTGCTGGCCGCGAACCGGGAGGCCGCGTTTATGCCGAATCCCGCGATAACAGTTGATTTCGCGAAGCCGGGAGATATCCTGATTGATCTGACGACGCAACTGACCTTCAACCATATGATCACGGTCGATAATCTGGCTGATTCGACTGACCTCATCTTCCGTCATCTTTCCAGCACGAAGCTGAGGATCGATGTTCGCTTCTTTCAAAATTTTTCTGGCTAAATAATAGCCGATACCATGAATATACGCCAGCGAAACCCAAGCCGGCTTATCATTCGGAATATCCACACCAACAATACGAGGCATATCGTCTCCTGTATTTCTCTAAAATCGTTTTATCGCTTAACCCTGACGCTGTTTATGACGCGGATTGGTTGAACAGATCACACGCAAAACGCCTTTGCGTCGAATCAGCTTACAGTTTTCACAAATTCGCTTTACCGAGCTGCGTACTTTCATAATCTCACCTAACTTCTCAAAATAATCCTGCCCTTGGATAAATCATAAGGGCTCATTTCCACAATCACTTTATCACCCGGCAGAATCCGAATAAAGTGCATACGCATTTTTCCGGATACATGCGCCAGGATTCTATGACCATTCTCCAGCTCCACGCGAAACATCGCATTGGGGAGAGCGTCAATCACTTTTGCATCGACTCTGATTGAGTCCTCTCTTGGCATATCGTTACTTTACCACTTTCTCTTGGTCCGGTTCGCTTCCGTCCGTCAAAACTTCGCAACCGGTTTTTGTTATCGCGATGGTATGTTCAAAATGAGCTGAACAAAGCCCATCCTGAGTTACCACCGTCCATCCATCAGCCAGGGTGCGTACAGTATGTTTACCTATATTCACCATCGGCTCTATTGCCAACGCCATCCCTTCCTGCAGCACAAAGTCATTTCTCAAAAATTCCCGACTGACAAAATTTGGAATTTTCGGATCTTCGTGCATTTCAGTTCCGATTCCGTGTCCGACATAATCCCGCACAACAGAAAAACCCGCCTGTTTGGCACACTGTTCCATTTGAGCGGCTATCACAGTCCACCGAATTCCCGGGGCTGCTTTCTCAATTGCAATATCCAGCAGGCGTCGGGTCGTATCCAGCAACTTTTGCTTCTGAGGCGAAATGGATCCAATTGGAAGGGTTGTAGCCGCATCGCCGCAATAACCATTCAATTTGACTCCAAAATCAATACTAAGAATGTCGCCTTGCTTAAGAATCACTTTTGGAGACGGAATCCCATGAACCAACTGTTCATTTATCGATGCACAGATCGCACCGGGAAACGGCTTGCCGCCATAAGGACAGGGAACGCCTCGAAATAAAGCAATTGCCCCATTGGCAAAGGTTAATTCCGTCGCCAACTGGTCCAGTTGCGCCGTACTGATCCCCGGCGCCGCTAACTCCTGAAGTTTTAAAAGAACTTTCGCAACGACCGCTCCGGCCCTGCGAATCATCTGAATTTCACGGCTGCTTCGCAGCGTAATCGCCATCGTTACAACCTACTTACTCAGGGTGTCCAGCTTTTTGAAAACAGCCTGTGTAACCTGATTAACATCCAAAGCTGCATCGACATCCAAAATCGTCGCGCCTTTGGATTTATAATATCCTACCACCGCAGCAGTCTGCTCATGATAGGTTTTCAATCTGTTTCCGACAACTTCCGGTGTATCGTCGACCCGCTGTACAAGCGAGCCGCATCCTTTATCACACTGACCATCCACTTTGGGCTTAAGCGACTGAACATGATAGACCGCCCCACATTTGGGACAACTGCGACGACCTGTCATGCGTGGGAGAATTAACTGATCATCTACAACCAGATTAACAATCGCATTAATTTTCTCACCCGCTTTTGCCAGTGCCTTATCCAATCCATCGGCCTGAACAGTTGTCCGAGGAAAACCATCCAAAACATAGCCGCGAGGAGCACTGGTCATTGCCTTAACCATCATATCAATAATCAGACCATCCGGAACCAATGCGCCAGAATCCATATAGCTCTGGGCTTTTTTACCCAATTCAGAACCGGCAGAACGCTCCGCTCGCAGAATATCACCGCTGGATAAATGGACAATATTGAACTTTTCAATGATCCTTTTACACTGCGTTCCCTTGCCTGCCCCGGGAGGCCCAAGCAATATCAATCTCATCGGTACGCCCCTTTGATGCGGCCAGCTTCAGAAAAACCTTCATAATTGCGCATCAGCAGGTTGGCCTCTATCCGCTGAACCAAATCCAGCGAAACACTAACGACAATCAATAATCCCGTACCGCCAAGGTAAGATGTAACCACATAATTAACACCCAGTAAACCCGAAACAAGACTCGGGATAACTGCAATGATCGCTAAAAAGGCGGCACCAAAGAACGTGATCCGAATCATTACTGTTTCCAGGTATTCGGCAGTTCGCTGGCCCGGACGAAGACCCGGAATAAAGCTACCGCGGTCACGAAGATTTTTGGCCATATCTTTGGGCTGGAACTGAACCGTTGTCCAAAAGAACGCAAAGACAAAAATCATCACAATATAAACGACGGTATATGTATAAGATGTCGGCTGAAAAGCCTCATCAAAAAGTCGTGCAAACTGCGATCCGGGGAACATATTCTTGAGCCAACCGGCAATAATATTGGGGAAGATCATCAAACTGGAGGCAAAGATAATCGGCATCACACCACCGTGATTAACCCGCAAAGGCAGATAATGACGCTGGCCGCCATACATCCGATGACCACGCATTTGCTTGGCCTGCTGGATGGGGATGCGACGTTGTCCCTGTGTAATAAGAATCGCACCAGCAACAACAAAAACAAATGCCGCAATCAGGAAAATCAGTGTTCCGGGGCCATATTTCCCTTCTGACACGCCAACCTGAAATTCGGTATTTTTCCAGACATCCATAAACGCTTTTGGCATGCGAGCCAGAATACCAGCCATAATCAAAAGACTGATACCATTGCCGATGCCATATTCATCAATTTGTTCGCCAAGCCACATCAGAAACAGCGTGCCCGCGGTCATCCCAACGATACCCATCAGGATTGTCCAAAACTCCATACCAGCATAAATATACCCTTCGCCGCTCATAAACATCCGCATGTACATCATCGCCTGCAGGATACACAGCGGCACAGTTAGATATCGGGTATATTCCTGAATTTTCTTATATCCGGTGGCCCCTTCCTGCCTGAGTTTCCTCAGGGAAGGCAACACTTCGCCAAGAAGCATCAGGATAATCGATGCCGAAATATACGGCATGATACCCAAACCAAACAAACTGCTTCGGCTCAGCGTTCCGCCGGTAAACATTTCCAGATAATCTGTCGCCCTGCTCATTGGGCTGCTGGAATCTTTCTGGCTTGATTGGGCCGCAATAGCTTCCTGATTGAAACCCGGCACCGGAATATAGAAACCAATGCGATAGATACACAACAGCGCAGCGGTAAACAGAATCTTGGTTCTAAGATCCGGAATCTTGAAGATATTAACAACTGTACCCAGCATCTGAAAATCCTTTTCGGTTATGATCCTCAGGCTACGACCTTGATGGTTCCGCCGCAACCGGAAATTTTCTGTTCGGCACTCTTACTGAACTTATGGGCCGTTACGTTAAGTTTCTTGGACAATTCGCCGTCGCCCAGGACTTTGATACGGCTGGCAGGACTATCAATAAGACCGGCAAGCACCATCTCCTGAACTCCAACGGCAGCGCCATCGTCGAAGAGGCGATCCAACTGCGAAACATTTACGACCTCATACCGCGTAGTAAAGTTCGCATTGTTAAACCCGCGTTTTGGAATACGACGAAACAAAGGCATTTGTCCGCCTTCGTAGGTCAGCGGAATAGAGAACCCGGAACGGCTCCCATCTCCCTTGTGTCCGCGTCCGCAGGTTTTGCCGTGTCCACTGCCTTTGCCGCGTCCAACTCGTTTGCGTTTTTTATGCGCCCCGGCAATTGCTGTAATTTCATGTATATACATCGTACTTACGTCCTTAGTTTAAGCTTCAATCTGTACGCCACGAAGCGATTCGATGGTCTGTTTGTCCTGAAGTTTCAAAAGACCCGCCATCACGGCTTTCACCACATTTTTGGGCGACCGGCTGCCATATATCTTGGTCAACACGTTATGAACACCGGCTAATTCCAACATCGCCCGCGCGGAAGAGCCCGCAATGACACCTGTGCCCGGGCTGGCCGGCAGCATAATGATATCCGTCGCACGACATTTACCCCGCACTTCATGCGGCAGCGTGTCATTGACAACCGTGATCTTCTTCAGATTCTTTTTGGCGTCTTTGATCGCCTTTTCAACAGCCGGGGGGACTTCATTTGCCTTGCCATATCCATATCCAACCGTACCATTGCGATCGCCAACAACAACCAAAGCCGCAAAGCTAAATCGTCTTCCGCCCTTGACCACTTTGGCATTGCGATAGACTTTCACAACGGTATCTTCCAGCTGCTGCTCGCCGTACTGTTCTGATCTAATTGCTTCCTCAGCCAACTTAACTCTCCGTTATCCAAAACCTGATACTGGTTTATTATTCTCTTACATTCATGTTTAAAACGCCAAGCCCGCTTTACGTGCGGCATCGGCCAGCGCCTTGATCCGACCGTGAAACTTGTATCCGTTACGGTCAAAACAAACGGCTTTGATGCCGACTTCCATCGCCCGCTTAGCCAGCGCCGATCCAACGACCGTCGCAGCGTCACGATTACCGGTTTTCTTCATTCCGTCTTTTACGCCCTTGGCCACGGTACTGGCTGACGCAAGCGTCAAGCCGGCAACGTCGTCAATGATCTGGGCGTAAATATGGCGACTGGAACGGAACACCACCAGGCGAGGACGTTCAGGCATCCCAAAAACTTTCTTACGTGACCGCCAATTTCTGCGGGCTCTGCAATTTTCAATTCGTGCTTTCAACATAGCTTTGTTATTCCTGTGATCTTCTCAGGCGGCAATTATGCCGCTCGTAAAATCAATTTTTGTTTACTATCCACCCGACGCCAGCGCCTTGCCCTCTTTGCGAACAACATGCTCATCGGCAAATCGAATCCCTTTACCCTGGTAGGGTTCCGGAGGACGAACACGACGAACATCAGTTGCAAATTGTCCCAAGGCATGCTTGTCGGTACTTGTCAGGGAAAACAGAGCCGGTGTATCATTACCCTTTGTCGCTGCGGTCTTGATTTCAACCTTGACATTCTTGGGGATCGGCACTTCAACCGTATTGCAGTAACCGACATTCAATAACAGTTTTCCACCCTGCTCTTTGACGTTATAACCGGTACCGAAAATCTGAATATCTTTCTGGTACCCCTTGGTAACACCTTCAATCATATTGAAGATCAAGGCACGTGTGGTTCCATGCATCGCTTTTTTGAACCGGACGCTTTCGTCTTCATTAACAACCAAGACCTGGTTATTTTCAACTTTGACGGCTACCTCAGGACTAACGTTTAACTGAAGGGTTCCCTTGGCACCGGTGACCTTGAGCGTCTTGCCGCTCAGTTCAACCTTAACGCCGCCGGGAATACTTATGGGTTTTTTTCCTATACGACTCATTTAGCTCACCGTACAAATTAATTCGCCGCCGATATTTTCCTTGCGGCATATTCTATCGCTTACGATTCCCTTGCTGGTAGAAACAATCGAGATTCCCATTCCACCGAGCACTTTGGGCAAATCCGCTACAGGGCAATAAACGCGCCGTCCGGGCTTACTCATGCGTTTGATATCGTTGATCAGATGCTCGCCGGTCGCGGAATACTTCAACTTGACCCGCAAAATCCCCTGCTTCCCGTCATCGATGCTGTCATAGTCGTCTATAAAACCCTCTTGCTTCAAGACAGAGGCGACACCCTGACATACTTTCGAGTTGGGAATTTTTACATCCCGGCTGCCGACTCGGCCGGCATTCCGGACTCGTGTTAGCATATCCGCAATCGGATCACTCAGACTCATTCATTTACTCCAAACATATTGAACCTTAGATTCATTTTGTTTCTTACCAACTGGACTTCTTGACACCGGGAATTTTCCCATCATTGGCTAATTTTCGGAAGCAAATACGGCAAATCTTAAACTTCCGATAAACCGCTCTGGCACGTCCGCATATCTGACACCGCGTATATCCACGGCTGCGATATTTGGGTTTTGCCGCACACTTATTTTCCATCGCCTTTGTTGACATAACTTACTCCAATGGCCTGACTTTATCAGACCGGATTATGATTTAAAGGGCATCCCAAACAACCGCAACAATTCACGTCCCTCGTTGTTCGTTTTGGCCGTCGTTACAAACGTAATATTCATTCCCTGCTGATGTTCTATTTTAGCTGGATCGATTTCAGGAAACACACTCTGTTCTTCCAACCCCATCGAATAATTGCCCATTCCGTCAAACCCATTCGGGTTAAGACCGCGAAAGTCCTTAACACGGGGAATGGCAAGATTGATCAGTCGATCCAGGAACTCATACATTCGTTCCTTGCGAAGGGTTACTTTCAGGCCGGTCTTTTCACCTTCACGAACCTTGAAATTTGACACACTTTTCTTGGCCTTGCAGATCAATGGCTTCTGACCGCTGATCGTAGTCATATCTTTAACCGCCAGGTCCATGAATTTCTTATCCTGGATTGCTTTGCCCAATCCCATCGAAATAACAACCTTTTGCAGGCGAGGGATAGCCATCGCACTGGAATAGCCGTATTTTTCTTTCATCGCCGCGGCGATCTTACTCTTATATATATCTTTTAAGCGAGCCATTATTCACCCTTTTGTTACGACTTCTTTTTTGTTGCTTTCGTCACAACACTAATTTCGCTACCGCTTTTGCTGACGCGTTTCTTCACGCCCTTGGTATCGGTTATAAACTTCACCCGGGCGCCTTTTCCAGTCTTCGGATCGACAGGAAGCACATTGCTGATATGGATCGTCTTTTCCACACGAATGCGGCCACCCTGCGGATTTTTCTGAGAAGGTCGAACATGCTTCTGAGCTAGGTTAACGCCTTCAACCAAAACCCGATCCTTGTCCGGAATCACTCGCAGAACTTTGCCGGTAACGCCTTTGCTGTCGCCGGCTATAACCTGTACTGTATCGCCTGTTTTAATATGTTTTGCCATATCTTGATATCCTGATGCAGGCCTTAGACTACTTCACTGGCCAACGAAATAATTTTCATGAAATTTTTATCCCGCAATTCTCTGGGAACGGCCCCGAAGATACGCGTCCCAATGGGATTGTTTTCCGCGTCTATGATCACCGCCGCATTGCCGTCAAACCGAACATAACTTCCGTCGGGACGACGAATCGGATGTTTTGTCCGAACCACAACGCACTTGTATACTTTTTTACGGTCCAGTTGGCAGCTTGGCAGATACTTTTTCAGCGCGACGCAAATGATATCGCCGACCGACGCGGTTACTCGCGTATATTTGCCTTTACGTGCACTGCTTTTCCCAAGAACGCGAATACATTGCGCTTCTTTGACGCCGCTGTTATCGGCGATTTCCAACATTGTTTCCTGCTGTATCACGGCTGCCCCTTTATTCTATGACTGCCTTTTGTACGATGTTCATCAGACGCCAGCTCTTGTTCTTGCTGATCGGTCTGCACTCGGTAATATCAACGACATCGCCAACAGTGGCGATATTGCCTGGATCATGCACGGCAAAGCGCGTTCTACGACGCATAAACTTGCCGTATTTAGGATGGCGAGCCAAGAAGTCGATCTGTACTTTAATCGTCTTATCGCCGCTTTTGCCGATGACCACGGCACGCTGAGTTTTAACTTTTGTTTTTTCCATAGTCGATTACTAAACCTTTAACTGATCCTGACGCATAACAGTCTTAATCCGGGCGATATCTTTGCGGATGTTGCGAATCGCATGTCGATTCGGTAGATTTTCAGTTACCGATTGACACCGAAGCTCATAAAGCTTCTTGTTCAACTCGCCAAGCTTTTCCTGACGTTCGTCATTTCGCAGATCTCGAATTTGAGAAGATTTCATGATTTTCCTTTCTATCCGAGAGTGTGCCTACGGGTTACAAGACGACACCGAATCGGCATCTTATGTGCCACACGAAGCAGCGCTTTTTTCGCCACCTGTTCATCTACGCCGCCGATTTCAAACATTACAGTTCCGGGCTTAACGCGAGCTACCCAGCCTTCAACTTCCGCTTTACCTTTACCCATACGAGTTTCCAGGGGTTTGGCCGAATACGAATGGTTTGGGAATATCCGAATATGCACTTTTCCTTCGCGATGGAGAAAATGCGTCGCGGCAACACGACCGGCCTCTATCTGACGACCCGTAATCCAGCTTCCCTCGACGGCTTGAAGCCCCCATTCGCCGAAAGCTACATAATTACACCGACAAGCATTGCCGCGCATTTTGCCGCGCATCTGCTTACGGTATTTAACTCTTTTAGGCATTAATGCCATAATTCACTTCCCTTGATAGACTGCTTATTATTTAGCTGTTTTCAACAGGTTTATCTTCTTCCACTACCGCGCTGGCGCCTTCTGTCTGCGATGGAGCAACTCTGGCATGACTGGCATCCTGACGCGTACGACGAGGACCACCCTTGCCACCGCCACTACCGCCACTACCGCCGCGCGACGACGGACGACGACGTTCTCCACCACCACTGCGAACAATCGGAGTAATTTCTTCGCCGAATTTGCCTTTATAAATCCACACTTTGATACCGATACAGCCAAAAGTTGTTACCGCCGTCGCAACGCCATAATCCACATTGGCATCCAATGTTTGCAGCGGAACTGAACCCAGTTTCTGGACCTCACTCCGGGCGATTTCAGCGCCACCCAGACGACCACTGATCAGAATCTTGACTGCCTTGGCACCTGCGGCAAACACCGCAATTTCCGAGAGGCCGATGTTG
>CAYTHV010000003.1:44129-53395 GCA_964437685.1 uncultured Pirellulales bacterium | reverse complement strand
CGGGGCTTAAGAACTCAGGAAATCCTTTTTCCGGGGGTTTACACCCCCGGCTATTGTATTACGACCCCTCCGGGGTCTTTAGATGCAGTTTTTCTACAAAACATTATTCTCGATCAATAATTGTAAGCAGCTCTTCGAGCCGGTCAATGGTAAAATCCGCAAGATGGGCAAATTGGCCACAGGAAGCATGAGTCCGAATTAAAACCGCGATAGCTCCTGCGTTCTTTGCGCTTTCAAGGTCATGGCGGAAGTCGCCGACAACCAGCGTCTGAGACGGATGAACGCCGAATTGCTCACATAGAAGACGCACGCCGAAGCCGTCTGGTTTCACCGGGCCATCTTCTCTATCAACAATTGCATCAAAATGAAGGCCATGGACGGCGGCAACCAACTCGACATTTCTTCGCAAATTGCGTGTCAGCAGGCCAATAGGAAGATTTCGCCGACGCAATATGTCCAGAATCTCTTTCGCCCCATCGTTTAATTTACTATTTTGAGCGGCCTTATCTTCGTGGTCCAGCAATACCTGTTCTGCCCGGCGTTTCTGTTCGGGAGTCATTGTTTCTAACCCCTCGAGAATGCCAATCCCCGCAGGCAGACCCATTTCGTTTCGTATCTGGTCAAAATCAAGAATAGGCTCGGTTAGTGTGCCATCCAGATCGAAAATAACTGCTTCTATCTTCATACTTCAGTCTCAAAGTCTTTACGCATCAGCTCAATCAGGTGCCGTGCGGCTTTGCTGAGCGCGCGATCCTTTCGGATGATAATACCGGTGGAACGATAAAAGTGTTCATTGGAGAAAGAAATCGCTTTCAGCGAACCCGTGGCCAGCTCCGCTCGCAGTGATGACTTGGGAAGGATGCTGATACCTGTGCTGATTTCGACAGCCCGCTTAATGGTCTCAATATTGTCAAACTCCATCGTTATCCGTATATTTATCCCATAACGTGCAAGAATGGAATCAATCAAAGAACGGGTGGGGATGTCAAGGGCAAAGGCGACAAACTTTTCGTCCTGAATTTGATGAATATCGACTTCGGTACAGTTGGCCAGAGGATGGTCCGGAGAGCAAACCAGCATCAGGGGTTCATTTTCAAAGGGAAATACCTGTAAGTTGCGATCCCGACGGGGCATAGCGACAACGCCGATATCAATACTGCCGCGCAGGAGTTTTTCATAAATTTCCTTGGCATCGTTGTATTCGACGGACAGGTTGATGTCTGGATAGATGGAAATAAATCGCTTGATATAGGGTTGGAGGGTGTGCATTCCAATACTGAAGATCGCGGCCAGACGGATTTTGCACGAAGACAAGTTTAGCTGGGTCAACTCGCTGGTCATTTGGTTGTAGCGTTCAAGGATGTCTTTGCAGGCTCGATAAAAAACTTCGCCTGCCACGGTAAGCTCAATAGGCCGTTTTTTTCGGTCAAAAAGCTGGATTTTGTGGTCCAGTTCAATCTGGGCAATCTGCTGGGAGACTGCGGACTGGCTGACGCTGTGCAACTCTGCGGCACGGGAAAAATTCTTCAATTCGACTAAGTCGCAGAATAATTTGGCAGTGTCAAGATTCATAACAAAATCTTATCTTTAGTATTACTGAACTTTATTTGCTTTCAGATACATAAGAAGTATTATAAGTAAAAATTATAATTTGTAAAGTGTTCTTTGATAGTTAAAGATAAACGGTGTCGCAAATTAAGGTCGCAAGTATCGTTTTTTCCTAAAATATAGCATGAAGGCAATTTTGCGTATTTCTGAATAATTAGTGCATGTAAAGAAATGAGAACCCAAAACGTTGATTTAGAAAAGGAAAAAAAATGTCTACACAATTTGTTGACAACATTATGGGGCAAGTCATTGCCCGCAATCCTGGAGAAGTTGAGTTTCATCAGGCCGTCCGGGAAGTCGCAGAATCGGTTCAGGTTGTGGTTGAAAAAAATCCTGAGTTTGCCAAAGCCAAGGTGCTTGAGCGGCTTGTTGAACCGGAGCGTCAGCTTATGTTCCGGGTTCCGTGGGTTGATGATAAAGGCAATGTTCAGGTCAATCGCGGTTTTCGCGTGCAGTTCAGCAGTGCCATTGGGCCTTATAAAGGCGGTCTTCGTTTCCATCCTTCAGTGTATCTGGGCATTATCAAATTTCTTGGTTTTGAACAGATTTTCAAAAACGCACTGACGACCACTCCCATCGGCGGCGGCAAGGGCGGCAGCGATTTCGATCCCAAAGGCAAATCTGACAATGAAGTGATGCGTTTTTGTCAGTCGTTTATGAGTGAGTTATTCCGCCATATCGATGCGGATACCGACGTTCCGGCCGGCGATATTGGTGTAGGCGGACGTGAAGTCGGCTATATGTTCGGCCAGTACAAAAGATTAACCAATGTCTTTACCGGCGTATTGACGGGCAAAGGCCTGGATTTCGGCGGCTCTCTGGCTCGTACCGAGGCGACCGGTTACGGTTTGGTGTATTTCACCTCACGCATGTTGCAAGACCGCAAAACGGACTGGAAAGGTAAAAAGGTTGTCGTTTCCGGCTCCGGCAATGTGGCAATTTATGCGGTTCAAAAAATCCATGAACTCGGCGCTAAAGCCATAGCGATGTCCGACAGCAATGGCTACATTGTTGACGAAGCGGGGATTGATTTGAATTTGGTCAAGCAGATCAAAGAAGTTGAACGCGGACGTATTAAACAGTATGTCGATATACGCAAGGGCGCCAAATATATTGACGGTTGCAATGGAATTTGGATGGTTCCGTGCGATGTCGCTCTGCCTTCGGCGACTCAAAATGAACTGGACGCCGATGGGGCCAAGGCACTGGTCAAAAATAAATGTATCGCTGTTGCGGAAGGGGCCAATATGCCCTCGACGCCCGAAGCGATTGAAATCCTCCTCGATAATGGCGTGTCATTTGGTCCGGCTAAGGCGGCCAATGCCGGCGGCGTTGCCACCAGCGCCCTGGAAATGTGCCAGAACTCGATGCGTTTGAGCTGGACATTTGATGAAGTGGATAATCGGTTGAAGTTGATTATGAACGCGATTTATGACCAGTGCGTCAACGCTTCGGAAGCCTATGGCGTCAAGGGCAATCTGGTTGCCGGAGCGAATATTGCCGGTTTCCTCAAAGTTGCCAAAGCCATGATGGCTCAGGGCGTTGTCTAAAATGTTCTGCAAATCAGAAATGTGTTGAATTCTCAAAAAACCCCTTGCCGGATGGCGAGGGGTTTTTTATTATAGCAAAGAAAATAAGAGCAAATCATTGGGTAAGAGGCAAACTATGGAACGATTTCCCTATCCGAGTTCCGGATTGAATCATCTGGATGAGATGTTTGGCCGATTTCAGTATGGTGACAATGTCGTCTGGCAGGTTGATGATATCAGTCATTACAAGCAGTTGGTGATTCCTTACGTTGCACGGGCGATTCAGGAACATCGCAAGATGATTTATATCCGGTTTGCGCAGCATGCCCCATTGCTGGAACCGCAGCCGGGCCTGACGATTATCGAACTGGATGCCGATACCGGCTTTGAAACTTTTTCCACTCAGGTACACAGCATTATTTCGCAATATGGCAAAGGCGCCTTTTATGTCTTTGACAGCCTGTCGGATTTGCTGACGGCATGGGCGACGGATTTGATGGTCGGCAATTTTTTTATGGTCACTTGTCCTTATCTGTATGAATTGGATACGCTTGCCTATTTTGCGTTGCTGCGGGATTATCATTCCTACCAGACAGTCGCCCGCATTCGCGGGACGACGCAATTGCTGTCGGATGTCTATTATCTTGAAGGAACGGTCTATATCCATCCGCTGAAAGTCTGGAATCGGTATTCGCCGACGATGTACCTGCCGCATCGGGATGAAGGCACACAAATGACTCCCGTAACCAATAGTGTCGATGCGGCGCGTTTATTTTCGTATATTTCGGATAGGGCACGCACGCAAACCCGCCGTAAACTTGATTATTGGGATCAATTATTTCTGCAGGCGGAAGAATTGCTCACTCAGCCGTCATCCGAGCAGGAACAAAAACAGGTTGTGGATAAACTGTGCCGTCTGATTCTCTGCCGTGAGGATCGGATGCTCAATCTGGTCAATGCACATTTAACGCTTCAGGATTTACTGGATATCAAAGCCCGAATGATTGGCACTGGCTTTATCGGCGGCAAAGCCGTTGGAATGCTCCTGTCCCGGAAAATCCTGATGGAGGATACCTCATTCGACTGGCGCAGCCGGATGGAAACGCATGATTCGTTTCATATCGGTTCGGATATTTTTCATACCTATATCGTTCAAAATGGTCTCTGGAAATTGCGCATGGAGCAAAAAACGCCCGAAGGTTATTTCGCCCGGGCGGAAGAATTATCGCAGGGATTGCTCAAGGGCAAATTCCCTCCGGCGATACGCGAACAATTTCAGGAGATGATTGAATATTTCGGACAATCGCCGATTATTATTCGTTCCAGCAGCCTGCTGGAAGATAATTTCGGCAATGCATTTGCCGGCAAATACGAAAGTTTATTTCTGGTCAATCAGGGCGACCCCGAAGATCGCTATGAACAATTTGAAAACGCGGTGCGGACCATTTACGCCAGTACGATGAGTGAAGACGCTTTGACGTACCGTCGGCAGCGCGGCCTGGACCAGATGGATGAGCAAATGGCCCTGCTGGTGCAGCGTGTTTCGGGAACGCATCACAGTCCTTATTTTTTCCCCGATGTTGCCGGCGTTGGCGTATCCTATAATACGTTTGTGTGGAATCAGTCGCTGGATCCCAAAGCCGGAATGCTCCGTATTGTCGCCGGTCTGGGTACGCGCGCCGTAGATCGTCCTGACGATGATTATCCGCGGCTGGTTGCTCTCGATCAGCCGCTGCTGCATCCGCAATCTTCTATGGATAACATCCGGCAGTTCTCTCAGCATGCGATGGATGTGCTGAATATTCAGGACAACAAGCTCGAAGCGATTCCGTTCAATCAATATCTGGCACAAAATCCGGATTGGAATACGGAGTTATTTGCCGTTGAGGATGAGCAGGCTGCGTCACGGATGAAACAGTTGGGTATCCATGGTCGGCCGTTATGGGTGGTGACTTTTGATCGCCTATTGATGGAGACGGATTTTACACCTCTGATGCGTCGTTTGCTGGAAACGCTGGAACGCATTTACGATTATCCTGTGGATATCGAGTTCACACTGAATTTTGCAGCGGATCGTCCGCCACAGATCAATTTGCTTCAGTGTCGTCCCCTGCAAACGCGCGGACTTGGGGCGAAAGTGCAGATACCTCCATCGCTTCCATCGGAACAGATTCTGTTTCAGACACAGGGCGGTTTCATGGGCGGCAGCATCACCGAAACCATAGATCGGATAGTGTTTGTCGATCCGGCTGCGTATTTGCAGTTGCCCGAACAGGGCAAATGCAATGTCGCCCGGCTGATCGGCAAAATCAATCGCCAATTCTGTGATCGCAAAAAAGGTGTTACTCTGCTGATGGGGCCGGGGCGGTGGGGGACTTCAACGCCGTCGCTGGGGGTGCCGGTACGTTTTTCGGAAATCAGCCAGATGTCGATGCTGTGCGAAATTTCCTATCCGGGCGGAAATCTTATGCCTGAATTATCCTATGGCAGTCACTTTTTCCAGGATTTAGTCGAGCAGGAAATTTTTTACATGGCTCTGTTTTGCGAAAAGGCAGGTGTGATGTTTCAAAAGGAACTGCTGCAAAAATACAAGAATCAGCTATTGCACTATCTTCCCGAAGAGCAGAAATATACGGAAGCCATTTCGGTCTATGACTTTAAAAAACAAAAATTGATGTTGATGGCCGACGTCCTTTCGCAGCAGCTTGTTTGTTTTTTCAAATAGTAGCAATCGCCAGGATATTATCGGCCCTTTGTTTTGCGCGGATTTTAGAGTTAAATAACCGGAGGCGGCTGATTGCGATATTGGGGTAAAACCTTGACTGCATCAGTAAAAGTACGGATATTTTGTTAAGTCAACCCCTCATCATTCCGATTTGTACAGAAATATGAAAATAGTACACGGAATACAGCTATGACGCAATTAGGCTCAAATAGTACGATCAAGCCATCACAGGGCGGTTTTCTGTTAAAACAGAATGTCTCAAAGTCTTATACTCTGTCAGGGGTGACCGTTTTTGTTGTCATTTCGGTATTCGTTCTAATAGGTGGGTTTTGGACAGGCCAGGTAAAGAGCAGGAATGAGGATGCCCAGATGCGCTCTCGCATGCTGAGTCAGGCGACGGAGATTGCCCGCACACTCAATCCTGAGCTGACTCGAAAGCTTACTTTTACAGCAGCGGACAAAAGTCTGCTGGCTTACGATGTTATTCGTCAGCAAATGGCCGCCAGCGGGAAGATGATTCCTAATGTCCGCTGGCTTTATCTGATGGGAAAGCGAAATAATAACATTCTCTTCGGCATGGATGTGGAATTTAGAGACGCGGCGAAGGGTGAGCCTCCAGCGGAACCGGGTGAATTATACGAGGATGCGTCAGCCGAGCTTTTCCATGGGTTTGAGACACGGCGTCCCTTTACCGAAGGCCCCCTTACCGACGAATGGGGAACATTCGTGTCGGCCATAGCGCCCATCCTCGATCCACAGAGCGGTGAGGTAATGATGTTGGTCGGAATCGACATTGAGGTCCAAAATTGGCAGGCACAGGTCAACGCCGCCGGCAGAAAACCGATTCTAAATGCGATGGGAATACTTCTGATTGTCGGGTTGGGCTTCATTGCAATCAAGCAGTATAACCGAAAGCATTCTCTGGCGGGTCTTAAAGTCAAGAAATGGATTATTATCCCGGCAGCGTCGGCAGCGATGGTTGGACTGGCTATCTTTGTTGCGTACCATTATCTGCATTCCCGACATGAATTTCGCCATGAGGTCCAGCGGCTCAAAGAGCAGATTACAAAAGAGTGGAATAGTGATATCGACAACAAAGTTCAGTTGCTCAGAATGCAATTGGACCACATTGCCAGCAACCCGGCGATTGTGGAAGCCTTCGGAAATCGTAACCGAGACGCCCTGATGGCGGCTTCACTGCCGATTGCCGAGGAATTGAAGAACAAATACGACATTACCCATTTTTATTTTGTAGAATCTGACCGCACCTGTTTTTTGCGGGCGCATCAGCCGCAGCGGTATGGTGATCGGATTGACCGTTTCACGATGCTGACGGCGGAGAGTTCCGACCAAGATGCCTGGGGTGTTGAACTTGGTCCGCTGGGAACATTCACGCTGCGCTGTGTGCGGCCCTGGCTGCAGGACGGCAAGGTCATGGGCTATCTGGAGCTGGGTGTGGAGACTAAGTGCCTGGTCGATGAATTGGTTGAGGATATGGGTGTTGAGGTTGTCGCCGTCATTCACAAAGAATATACCAGCGGGGAGAAATTTGAGGCGGGCAAGAAAGCCTTTGGCTATGCCGGGCAATGGGACCGGTTTTCAGAGCTTGTGGTAAGTCATCAGTCGCTGGCGGCGACTCCCGATGAATTGGTCAGTTGGTTTACTATAGGCTGCAGCGCTTATGCAGAAAAGGACGCTTTCCATTTGCGCCAAGGCAGTAAGGTATTTGACGGGGGAGTGATCTATATACCCGATGCGGCTGGAAATAATGTAATGGACCTTTTTGTGCTGCGTGATGTAACCATGGAAACTAAGGCTGCGCAGATTGACCTGTATCAGAGCTTAGGTCTGGTGGTGGTGTTTCTGGGCGGCATACTGGTTATGCTCTGGTCAATCAGCGACCGTGCGGAAAAGCAATTGGTCGGCGCTTTTACGGCTATCCAGCAGAGCGAGCGGCGTTTTCACGACTTATTTGAAAAATCGCCTGATGCCTACATGATACTGGTTGATGGCGTGATTCGTGAATGCAATGATGCTGCCGCGGCAATGTTAAGAGGAACTCGGCAGCAAATCATTGGATTAAATCCAGGCCATCTTTCTCCGGAATTTCAACCGGATGGAACCTGTTCGGTAGAGCAGGCTTTGGTTAAAATGCGTACGGCAATGCAATCCGGTTCTATTCACTTTGAGTGGCTGCATCGTCGTCTGGACGGGACGGACTTTTGGGTTGATGTGGCAATTACCCAATTGCATAGTGACGATAAGCTGGTGCTTTTTGCCTCATGGCGTGATATTACTGTTCGCAAGCAGGCTCAAAACGCCTTGCGTGCAAATGAAGCAAAACTTGATCTTGCACTGAAATCGGCACAGATGGGCGTATGGTGCCTGGATTTGACCGATAATAAACGGCACTTTGACGATCAGGTGTGCTGGCTTCTCGGTATTGATCGGGCGACATTCAAAGGAACTGCCGAAGAGCTTTTCAATGTAGTACATCCGGATGATCGTGATTATCTTAAGGCGTCGCTTGCCCGAACCATTGAGCAGGGCGTGCCTTATGAACCGGAATACCGTGTTGTCTGGCCGGATGGCAGTATTAAATATATCTCTTCCCGAGGGATGCTGGTTCGTGACAATCTGGGTCGGCCGGAAAAAGTGAATGGAATCATCTGGGATATTACCGCGCGCAAGCAAATCGAGGAAGAATTGAGCAAGCAACGGCTGCTGTTGGGAACGGTTCTCGATGCCATCAGCGCGCCGGTTTATTACAAGGATTGCCAGGGCGTTTATCTGGGGTGCAATACGGCCTTTGCAAAGTACCTCGGATTGCCTCGTGAGGATATTATCGGCAAAACCGTATTCGAGGTCGCTCCGCGCGAACTGGCCGAACGCTATCATCGGGCGGATATGGAAATATTAGAAAATCAAACTCAACAGGTTTATGAAGGCCAGGTCACCAACATCGACGGTTCTTGCCGCAGTGTTATCTTTCAAAAGGCGCCGTTCCGCGACGCCAATGGCGCTATGATCGGTATCGTGGGTGCAATGCTCGATATCACCGAGCGCAAGCAGGCCGAGGAGATGCAGCGGCAATCGCGTGAGCTTCTTGAGGCGGTTCTTAATTCCATCCCGGGGCGGGTTTTTTGGAAAGATAGAAATCTGGTGTTCCTTGGCTGTAACACGCAGTTTGCCCGAGACGCCGGGTTTGAGAAACCCGAAGACATTATCGGCAAGGACGACTATGCCATGGGCTGGCGGGAGCAAGCCGAACTTTACCGGGCCGATGACCGTGCGATGATCGAGGGCGAAAAAGCGAGACTCTTTTTTGAAGAGCCGCAGACAACGCCTTCGGGAGAGCGGATTCACCTGCTGACAAGCAAACTTCCGCTTCGGGATGCCGGGGG
>CAYTHV010000003.1:0-44029 GCA_964437685.1 uncultured Pirellulales bacterium | reverse complement strand
CGGGAGAGCGGATTCACCTGCTGACAAGCAAACTTCCGCTTCGGGATGCCGGGGGGGCGATTGTCGGCGTGCTGGGAACCTATCTTGACATCACCGACCGTAAACAAGCCGAAGAGTCGTTGCGTGAAAGTGAATCGCGCATGCGCGCCATTACGGATTCGGCACAGGATGCGATCCTGATGATGAATCCGCAGGGGCAAATCTCATACTGGAATCCGGCGGCGGAACGCATCTTGGGCTACTCTGCTCAGGAAGCGACAGGCCAAATGCTGCATCAGTTTATTGTACCGCAGCAGTATCATCAGGCACACCATGCGGCGTTCCCAATGTTTCAGCAAACCGGACAAGGGGGGGCGATAGGCAAGACCCTTGAATTGAAAGCGTGCAGGAAAGATGGAAAAGAAATCTCCGTCGAGTTGTCACTTTCCGTCATTCAGCTTAAAGACGGCTGGCATGCCGTGGGTATTATACGCAACATTACCGACCGTAAGCTTGCTGAACAGGAAATCCAGCGGGCAAATGAACGTTTTGACCAGCTTGCCAGGCATAGCCGGACAGTACATTGGGAGGTTGATATCAAGGGATTGTTCACGTATGTCAGCCCGATGGCGGAGGCGGTTTTGGGTTATAAACCGGAAGAACTGGTTGGCAAAAAATACTTTTATGATCTCCATCCGGAAGAAGAATGGGAACATTTTAAGCGTGTTGTGTTTGAAGCGTTTATGCAGAAAAGGAGTTTTTATAATTTAGAAAATCCCATCCAAACTAAAGATGGTGGAGTAGTATGGGTCTGCAGCAATGGTGTTGCGATGGTTGATGATTCCGGAAATCTTTTGGGATGCTGCGGTTCCGATACGGATATCACCGACCGTAAGCGTGCCGAGGAACAATTGCAAAAAGCGCTGGTCGATGCCGAAGCGCTCAATCGCAATCTCGAAAAACAAACGGCTTATGCCAACAGGATGGCATCCGAAGCGGAAATGGCCAATGTTGCTAAAAGCGAATTTCTGGCTAATATGAGCCATGAAATCCGTACCCCGATGAATGGCGTAATCGGAATGACCGGACTTTTGCTGGATACGGAACTGACCGATGAACAGAGGCAGTATACCCAGATTGTTCAGCGTTCCGGCGAAACGCTCCTGATGCTGATTAATGATATTCTTGACTTTTCAAAGATTGAAGCCGGCAAGCTCGAATTGGAGATTCTGGATTTCGATATTCGCGATCTCATGGAGGATATCTCCGGGATGCTGGCGATCAAAGCCCATGAAAAAGGGCTGGAGTTTATCTGCGCAGCCAGTCCCGATGTCCCATCCTGCCTGCGAGGCGATCCCGGCCGTCTGAGGCAAATCCTGATCAACCTGGCGGGGAATGCGATCAAATTTACTGAAAAGGGAGAAGTTGCAGTATGTGTCGAGGCGGTATCAAAAACGAACAAGGATGTGATGCTTCAATTTTCAGTGCGCGATACCGGCATCGGTATTCCGGCAGATAAAACAGAGCGATTGTTTGAAAAGTTTACCCAGGTGGATGCCTCGACGACCCGTAAATACGGCGGTACAGGGCTGGGGCTGGCGATCTCCAGGCAGCTTGCCGAAAAAATGGGCGGTCAGATCGGCGTCCGCAGTGAATTGGGTAAAGGTTCCGAATTTCGGTTTACGATCTGTCTGTCGCTGCAATCCGAACAGGAATACAGGCGAAAGATACCCGTTGAAATTTGCGGCAAACGGATTCTTGTCGTTGATGACAATTTGACAAATCGTAAAATTCTTATTGAACGGCTGACATCCTGGGGCGCGGTTGTATCGGATGTCTCAAGTGGAGCTTTGGCGCTGGAGACGCTGGCTCAGGCCAAAGAAGCCGGCGAGCCGTTTGACGTTGTCATTACAGATATGCAGATGCCTGAGATGGATGGTTTGATGCTCGGCCGTGCCATCAGGCAGGATGAGCGGTTCAAAGGGATATGCCTGGTGATGATGACTTCGCTGGGACAGTATGGCGGTAGCGGCGAACTTGCGGAGATCGGTTTTGCGGCGTGTCTGACCAAGCCGGTACGTCCTTCGGAATTATATAGTTGTCTGACAAAAGCGATGTCGGGTGCGGCTCAATCCGAAATCCCGCAGGTGATTTCCGAATACAGTACAAAGGTTCACAGCGGGACGATACACATCTTGCTGGCGGAAGACAATATCACCAATCAGCAGGTTGCCGTCGGTATGCTCAAAAAACTGGGCTTACGCGTGGATGCGGTGGCCAATGGCCTGGAAGCGGTTAAGGCGCTCGAAGCGATTGCGTATGATCTGGTGCTGATGGATGTTCAAATGTCGGAAATGGATGGATTGGAGGCCACGAAGCAAATCCGCGGCTCGAAATCTGTACATAATCCCAATGTTTCCATTATCGCGATGACGGCCCATGCAATGCAGGGAGACCGCGAAAAATGTTTCCAGGCAGGGATGGACGACTATATTTCAAAACCGATTACGCTCAAAATATTGGCTGAAAAACTGGAACTGTGGCTATCCGGGGAAAGTAAACATCCGGCGCAGCAAAAAAATAAATCTCTCCCCGGGTCTGTTGAATCCGCAGAGTTGAATCAAGTGATTTTCGACGAGGCTGGATTTTTAGATAGGCTGATGGGCGACAGGGAAATGGCCGAAAAAATAGTAGAAGTGTTTCTTGATGATATTCCAAAGCAGATTGAGTCGCTCAAGCAGTCATTGGAAACCTGTGATGTTGAAACATTCCATCGTGTTGCTCACAGCATTAAAGGAGCCGCGGCCAACGTCGGCGGTGAAGCTCTCCGAGAACTGGCGGCCCGTATTGAGATGGCCTGTAAAGACGGCGATTTTAAAACGGCCGGTGACAGTTGCGGTAAATTGGAATGTCAGTTCAACCATCTTAAAGAGGCGATGGCAAGAATAAGAACGGAATAACAAAAAAGAAGGAGTAATAAAGTGAAGACTTTAATTGTGGAAGATGATTTCACCTGCCGTTTTCTGCTTCAGAAACTGTTGGGCGGCTATGGCACGACTCACATTGCCATCAACGGCAAAGAGGCCGTTGCTGCGGTACACATTGCGCTGGAATGCGGCGAACCGTATGATTTGATCTGTTTGGATATCATGATGCCTCAGATGGATGGCCATGCAGCCCTCCAGAAAATCCGCCAGTTGGAAGAGGATAAGGGAATTCTGTCCTCGGAAGGCGTGAAAATTATTATGACCACGGCGCTGGGCGACCTAAAGAATATCAGCAATGCTTTCCATGGCTTGTGCGATGCATACCTGACCAAGCCGATAATCAAAAGCGACCTATTGAAAAGTCTCCAGACGCTTAAGCTTATTTCCCCGGCAACGTTGTAGCCCTGTTGCAGAGCGGCAAAAAATAGCGATATCATAATGTATCCGAGTCAATCGCAGGAGTGTTTGGCTCGGATGTTTGTTATTGCGCCACAATCGCCTTGTTGATGAATTCCTTTGACAAATCTGGACAGCCGGGCTATTGTGGATTGAGATATCAAGCGAAACTTGATGATACACGGAGGTTAAAATGAACAATTGCGGCAATAGATTATTAATCCTCTTCTTAGTGGTAATCGGCATGATCTGCCAGGCGGAACCACCCGCTGATACGGACCCCAACATCCCTCAAACCCTCAATGATTATCTCTATCAGTCCGCGATGAATAATTCCGGTTTGCAGGCATCCTTTAATTCATGGAAAGCTGCTCTGGAACAAATCCCCCAGGCCGCCTCACTCGACGATCCGCAATTTACATTTAGTTATTTTCTCCGCGAAGAAATGAAACACAGTGATAGTCCTCGTGAGCAGGATTATACCATTATGCAGATGTTTCCATGGTTTGGCAAACTGGAGGCACGCACCGATGCCGCCGCCGCACAGGCCAAAGCCGCTCATCATCGCTATCAGGCGGCCAAAGTGAAATTGGTTTATCAAACCAGCAGTGTTTTTTATGAATTTGCCTATCTTGCCAAAGCGGTTGATGTGGCCTCGCAAAATCTGGAAATCATGAAACACTTTGAACAGGTCGCCCGTGAAAAATATCGCATCGCTGTCGGCTCAAATCCTGATGTGATTCGTGTCCAGATGGAGCTGGCGACAATGGAAGATGACTTGATAAGTATGACACGGATGCGCAAACCGATTGTCGCACAGCTAAACGCGATCATGAATCAGCCTGCGGGGAAAGACCTGCCCTGGCCAAAACAAAATCCATTTGCAGCCGTTGAAATTTCTGCCGACCAGATTGCTCAGCAAATCCGCTCTGCCAATCCGGAACTGGCTGCGATGCAGCAGCAGATTGTAGCCTCCCGCAAAACGGTGGATCTGGCAAAGAAACGCTATTGGCCGGATGTGGGGCTGGGGATTGAGGTTGACAATATGCCCAACCGGGGTTCCGGGATGCAAAACCCTGTCATGGCGATGGTAACTATTAATTTGCCAATTTGGGTAGAAAGCTACAGTGCCGGCGTCAAACAGGCTCAGGCGGAAACCGCGATGGCTCGGCGGGAAAAGCAGCAGATGGAATTTGACCTTATCGCCCAGTCCGAACAGGTTATCTATGAAATGGAGGATAATTTACGAAAAATACGACTTTACGAAAATGTCCTCATCCCCAAAGCTAAAGAAATGATTGAGGTCACAGAGCAGGCTTATCGGACAAATACCGTTGACTTTATGACATTACTCGATGCCGAGCAAAAGCTTCTGAAATTTCAGTTGATGTATGAACGGTCGTTGACAAACTACCTCCAGAAAAAGGCTGAATTGGAAATGATGACCGGCCAGTCCTTGTTACCAGTTGAAGAAGTAAAATGAATTAAAAAATTATTAAAATGTTTACTTTTTATCGAACAACTCTTTCCTCTATAAAGTAGAGTTACAGCTTAGGGGAGAGAAAACCCCTGAAAAATTGAGGAGTATTGCAGGAGGCATACAAAATGACAAAACGAACCCAATTGTCCAAAAACTCTCATCCTTTTCAAGGGAGAGTGCCGTGCAACGGCGAAGGGACATTATCCTCTCATCGCCTCCGGCGACTCCACACTTTTACCCTTTACCCTTTACCTTTTTCCTTTTTTTCAAAACGAACCCAATTCAAAGCCGCTGGAAAAATCAAAATCAGCTTTTTAGTACTGATAATTGCGGTTTTTGCAACTGGGTATTGGATTGGAAAAATAAAAACGAACCCAATTCAGCCCGCCCAGACCAAAACCGAAGCCCAGAAACAAACGTTCTGGACCTGTTCCATGCACCCGCAGATTCATCAGGATCACCCGGGAAAATGTCCGCTTTGCGGCATGGATTTAATCCCTGTCGGCGGCACAGTATCCCAAACGGTCGGTACCATCGAGTTTACCCCCGAAGCGACAAAATTGATGGAAATTAAGACCTCTTTAGTCCAGAGAAAGCAGGTTTCAACCCAGATAAAACTGATCGGCAAATTAGACTATGACCAAAGCCGCGTCAAATCCATTACCGCATGGACGAGCGGCCGCATCGACCGGCTGTTTGTTGACTACACCGGGATGTCCGTCCGCAAGGGCGATCACATGGTCGAGCTTTACAGTCCGGAACTCATCAGTGCCCAGACGGAACTGATTGAGGCCTTAAAATCCGCCCAGACAGTCGGCCAGTCTGCATCCGACCTGATTCGCCGCTCTGTCGAAGGCACGCTCAAAGCCGCTCGCGAAAAACTCCGCCTGCTTGGCGTTACCGATGACCAGATCAAACAGATCGAATCTTCGGGTACGACGCTGGATCATCTGACCATCACCGCCCCCCTTGGCGGCGTAGTGATTGATAAAATGGCTA
Source organism: uncultured Pirellulales bacterium (assembly GCA_964437685.1). Lineage (GTDB taxonomy): Bacteria > Planctomycetota > Phycisphaerae > Sedimentisphaerales > Anaerohalosphaeraceae > Anaeroglomus. The sequence continues at coordinate 38,188 of CAYTHV010000003.1, read as the reverse complement.
ACGAGGGGATGTACCTCCAAACCGGCATGCCGATTTACATGATTGCGGATTTATCTCAATTATGGCTTCTGCTGGAGGCCTATGAATCCGATTTGAATTGGCTTCGTTTTGGTCAAAAGGTGGAATTTTCCACCGAATCACTTGCGGGCAAAACATTTTCCGGAGTGATTAGTTTTATCAGTCCAACCTTAAATGAAATGACTCGAACGGTTGCGGTTCGCGCGGTTGTGAATAATTCCGATGGGCAGCTCAAGCCCGGAATGTTTGTTCGAGGAGTTGTCGATTCACAGGTTACGCAGGATGGCAAAGTGATGGATGCCTCGCTGGCCGGCAAATACATCTGCCCCATGCACGGCGAAGTCATCAAGGATGCCGCCGGCACATGTGACATCTGCGGGATGGCGTTAGTTAAGGCCGAAGACTTAGGCTACCAGACTGCCTCTGTGCCCGCCGAAATGCCGCTGGTGATTCCCGCCTCGGCGCCGCTGATTACCGGCAGAAAGCTTAATAAAGCGGTCGTCTATGTCAAAGCTGGCGATGAGCAGCATCCGGCATTTTTGGGACGTGAAGTGGCACTGGGCCCCAAAGCGGGAGACTACTATATCGTTGAATCCGGCCTGCTGGAGGGCGAAACCGTTGTTACCCATGGTGCGTTTAAAATTGACTCTGCGGCTCAAATCCAGGCGATGCCCTCAATGATGACCCGAACGCCGGATGCGCCCGTGGCGGCACAGACGGAACAAACATTGTGTCCGGTTATGGGCAATCCGATTGATAAATCCGTGTTTACGGAGTATCAGGGAAAACGGGTTTATTTTTGCTGTCCAAGCTGCATAGATGAATTCAATCAGGACCCGCAGAAATATTTACCGCTGTTGCCGCAATTTTCAAAACCAGAAAATAAAAACTAAATAGAAAGGGAAAAATAATGAAGAATCTAATGGCAGTGATGGTCGTTGCAATGATTGCCGGAGTAATCGGCATTCAGGGCTGCAAGAAAAAAGCAGAACCAATGCCGCAAATGGACATGTCCAGGGCGGCCGAACAGACTGCCGCTGAAGGTCAGAAAGCCGCTGAAACCGCGGTTGCTGTCGCAGGCGAACAGACGCTATGTCCGATTATGAATAAACCGATCGATAAAGACATATTTGTTGAGTATAAAGGCAAGAAAGTTTATTTTTGCTGTCCCGGCTGCATTGACCAGTTCAATAAAGACCCGGAAAAATATGCTAAAGACCTGCCGCAGTTTAAACAATAAACATCCGAATAGTCTTTTTGTGGAAGCATCCTATGGCTGAACGTCTAACGCCAAATGGTAGTGAGTCTGGCGGATTTTTATCCAATGTGCTGGAGTTTTGTCTGAACAACCGGTTCGTTGTGATGATATGCCTGCTGGGGATTTTGCTGGCAGGCGTTGTATTCGCCCCATTTGATTGGCAGATCGATTGGCTGCCGCGGTTTCCAATTGCCGTCGATGCCATTCCCGACATCGGCGAAAACCAGCAGATCGTGTTTACCGACTGGATGGGCCGCAGTCCGCAGGACATCGAAGATCAGGTTACCTATCCGCTGACGACGCAATTGCTGGGACTTGCCGGCGTCAAGACCGTCCGCAGTACCTCGATGTTTGGCTTTTCGAGTGTGTATGTCATCTTTGATGATTCGGTTCCGTTTGACCTGACCCGCCAGAAAATCCTCGAACGCCTCAGTTCCCTGCCCGAAGGGACGCTGCCGGACGGTGTGACTCCCAGACTCGGCCCTGATGCGACAGGAATGGGGCAGGTCTTCTGGTACACACTGGAAGGTCTGGACGCCAAAGGCAACCCAACCGGCGGTTGGGACTTGCATGAGTTGCGTTCCATTCAGGATTGGACTGTTCGTTTGGGACTGCAATCCGCCGCAGGAGTTGCTGAGGTGGCATCTGTCGGAGGATTTGTCCGCGAGTATCAAATTGATGTTGATCCGGATGCGATGGCTGCCGCGGGTATTTCACTCAACGATATTTTTATGGCGGTGATGGAGTCCAACCGCGACGTCGGCGCCCGCACGATTGAAATTAACCGTGTCGATTATATGGTGCGCGGGCTTGGATTTATCAAATCCGTGGAAGACATTGAGCAAATTGTTGTCCGTGTTCGTGAAAATATCCCGATCCTCATTAAAGACATCGCTAAAGTTGGCCTTGGTCCTGCGCTGCGTACCGGCGTATTGGACAAAGCCGGAGCCGAAGCTGTCGGCGGCGTAGTCGTTGTCCGCTTCGGCGAAAATCCGCTGGCCGCGATCAAAAATGTCAAAGCCAAAATTGCCGAAATTGCCCCGGGGCTTCCCAAAAAGACACTGCCCGACGGTACGGTCAGTCAGATTTCCATTGTGCCGTTCTATGACCGCACAGGTCTGATTTATGAAACACTCGGTACGCTCAACGCTGCGATTTACGAACAAATCATTATTACCGCCATTGTGATTATCCTGCTGCTGCGCAATTTCCGCAGTTCGGTGATTATCTCGGCGCTGATGCCGATGGCGGTTCTGATTACTTTTGTCGGGATGAAGTTTTTCGGCGTTGCCGCCAACATCGTCGCGTTGTCCGGTATCGCCATTGCCATTGGCGAAATCTCCGATATGGGAATTGTCATCTGCGAAAATATTATCCAGCATTTGGAACGCGATCCGAAAAAAGATCGTTTGCGTCTGGTGTTTGACGCATCTCGTGAAGTGGCCGGTGCGGTTGTTACCGCGATTTCCACAACGGTCATCAGCTTCCTGCCGGTATTCGCGATGACCGGAGCCGAGGGCAAATTATTCAAGCCGCTGGCTTATACGAAAACACTGGCATTGACTTCCTCGGTATTTCTGGCGGTGTTGGTCGTCCCGCCGCTGGCGTATTACTTTTTCCGAAAGGGAAATTTTACCGCGACACGCGCTTCCGATGGCAAAAGATCGCGGCGGAATTGGATGGATTATCTGCTGGTTCTGATTTTGGTTGTTCTGCTCACGGATGACTGGATGCCGATAGGGCTGGATTACGGCCTGCTGCTCAATATGATTTGGGTCGTTGTGATTGTCGGCGTTATCATCGGATCATTTATTCTGATTATTCGTTATTATGAGCCGATGCTGGATTGGTGTCTGCGGCATAAACTGCTGTTCTTGACCTTTCCGACGATTATGGTGATAAGCGGTTTTGTCATCTGGTCGCGGATGGGCAAGGAATTTATGCCTTCGCTGGACGAGGGTTCCTTTTTGTATATGCCGACCACGATGCCCCATGCTTCGATTTCCGAAGCGACGGAACAGTTAAGTCAAATTGATGCGGCCATCGCTTTGATGCCGGAGATTGATTCGGTTGTCGGCAAGATCGGCCGTGTGGAAAGCGCTCTTGACCCGGCGCCGATATCCATGTTTGAAACGGTTATTAATTATAAGCCTAAGTATAAAACTGACAAAGATGGCAGGGTGGTTCTGGACGACAAAGGCAATGTAATTCGTCAATGGCGGGATGGATTTGAAACGCCGCGGGATTTGTGGGATGAAATCGTGCGGGTCGCCCATCTTCCCGGCGTAACCAGCGCTCCGCTGCTGCAGCCGATTGAAACCCGCATCGTCATGCTCCAGACTGGAATGCGTGCCCCGATGGGTATCAAGGTCAAAGGTCCCAGTCTGGAGGCGATTGAACAGGCGGGCCTTGCGCTGGAATCGCAGCTTAAGCAGGTTCCTTCCGTCGAGCCGTCGGCGGTGATTGCCGACCGGATTGTCGCACAGCCCTATATTGAATTGCGTATTGACCGGGCGGCGATTGCCCGCTATGGTCTGCGCGTCGATGATATCCAGAATGTGATCGAAATCGCCATTGGCGGCAAACCCATCACTACCACCGTTGAAGGGCGCGAACGCTACCCGGTTCGGGTGCGTTATTTGCGTGAGCTGCGCGACCAGGTTGAAGGACTCAATAAAATTTTAGTCCCCACCATGGATGGCGGCGCTCAAATCCCACTTGGCCAGCTTGTCCATCTGGAATACAAGCCCGGCCCGCAGATGATTAAAAGCGAAGATACTTTTTTAACCAGCTATGTGCTGTTTGATAAAAAGTCCGGCATAGCCGAGGTGGATGTGGTTCAGGAGTGCAGGCGTTTCCTCGATCAGAAAATCAAAGACGGCGTATTAACCCTGCCCGCCGGGGTTAGCTATACGTTTTCGGGAACATGGGAAAATCAGGTACATGCCCAAAAGACGCTGATGTTTGTCATCCCCATTGTGCTGGTGATCATTTTCATTATTCTGTATTTACAGTTTGAAAGTTTCGGCTGGTCGTGCGTGGTCTTTACGACGGTACTGACGGGCTGGTCGGGAGGATTTGTCTGGATGTGGTTCTATCAGCAGCCGTGGTTTTTGGATGTGACCCTGTTTGGCATTGGGCTGCGGGAACTGTTTAACATTCACTCCTATAATCTGAGCGTTGCGGTCTGGGTTGGGTTTCTGGCCTTGTTTGGCGTGGCGACCGATGATGGGGTGCTGATGATGACCTATCTCAAGGAGCGATTCGCATCGGAAAAGCCGACAACCATTGAGGCGATCCGCCGCGAAACCATTATCGGGGCATCTCGTCGGGTTCGGCCCGCGCTGATGACCAGCGCGACGACTATTCTTGCCTTGCTTCCGGTACTAACGTCGATTGGCCGCGGCTCCGATATTATGGTTCCGATGGCAATCCCCTCCTTCGGCGGAATGACGCTGTCGATGGTTGACCTCTTAATCGTCCCGACGATCTTCTGCTGGGTCAAGGAACACGTCGCCCGCCGCGCCGCCGCCAAGTTGGCAAAAGATTAAGCCGCCAACCCTAATACTATTAAAATATAAGGTTTTTTTCTCATACGCGTCAAATTTGCATATTGGTATTTTCAATAACATAGTATGCGACAGGCGTTCGACATGAGCAATTATAATGTCCTGACCCGATCGGCAAAAAGGAATGTTGCTCGCTCTTTACAATCTATCCATTGAAAGATAACTTTAAATCGGATAGACTGTTGCAAATGAACATTGCCTGTTTTAACCTTAATTTTGATGGTAAGCCGCTGGAATCCGCCATAGGGAGGATTGCCTGATGAAACCGCTTCGTATTGCTACCCGCGGCTCGGCGCTTGCTGTCGCTCAGACAGAGCTGGTGGTGCAGATGCTTCACAAGTATCAGCCGCAGCTTGCGATAGAGATTGTCACGATTGTTACTAAGGGCGATCAGAATACCGACGACCCGCTGTGGAAACTTGAGGGGGCCGGTTTTTTTACCTCGCGGCTGGAGCAGGCATTACTGGATGATAAAGCCGACATCGCCGTCCATAGTTTCAAGGATTTGCCGACGGCCCAAACGCCGGGGCTGACCATTGCCGCTGTGCCTGTACGGGAAAATCCCGCCGATTGCGTGATTTCGCGGTTGAAAATTGGCTCGATGATTCGCGTTCCCGCGGGAACTTTTGTCGGGACCTCCAGCCTCCGCCGACAGGCACAATTGCTTAAGCTTCGGGCGGATTTGAATATCCAGCCGATTCGCGGCAATGTCGATACCCGCCTGCGAAAACTTGATGAGGGTAAATATGATATGCTGGTGATGGCCGCGGCCGGGCTGATTCGGCTCGGATTGCAAGATCGCATCGCGTTTATGCTGGAGCCGTCTGAGTTTTTGCCCGCGCCGGCACAGGGTGCGATGGCGGTACAAGCTCGGGCGGATGATACGCAGACGATAAATCTTGTCCGAAATCTCGACGATGTCGATACGCGGCGGATTGTTTTCACCGAGCGCAAGGTTCTTCAATGTCTGCACCCCGGCTGCCACGCGCCGATAGGTGTCTATGGAGATAAACGCGGCGACACGCTCTCTCTTTCCGCGTTCGTTTCCTATCCTGATGGAACCGAGTATCTGCGAAAAGACATTGCGGGTACATTTGACCAATCCGAAACAGTGGCCGATACGCTCGCCGAAGAAATGATCGCCAATGGCGCAAAAGAAATATTGGAGGGACAATAAAGTGAAAACACCGTATGTGTATCTCGTTGGAGCTGGCCCGGGTGACTCGGAATTAATTACACTCAAGGCTGTCCGTTGCTTGTCTGAAGCGGATTGTGTGATCTATGACGGTTTGGCGAATGCTTTACTGCTGAAGCATGCTCCCGCCGACGCGGAGACCATTTCTGTCGCCAAACACGGCGGACAAGACGGCGCCAAGCAAGAACAGATCAATGAACTCCTGATTCAAAAAGCCAGCGAAGGCAAAACCGTCGTCCGGCTCAAAGGCGGCGATCCGATGCTGTTTGCCCGTGGCGGGGAAGAAGCGGCGGCACTGCAAAAAGCAGGTATTGCTTTTGAAATGGTGCCGGGGATTACCGCGGGCATCGCGGCGGCGGAATACAGTGGTGTCTTTCTGACCGACCGCAATACGAGTTCACAGGTGATTTTTGTAACCGGCCATCCGGCGGCGGACAAAGAATTCGACGCGATTGACTGGGACTCTCTGACGCGATTCGATGGTTCGATTGTTCTGTATATGGCGATGGGCAATCTTGCCCAGATTGTCGACCGGCTTATCGCCGCGGGCAAGTCCGCCGACACGCCTGCTGCCGTGATTCAAAACGCGACTTTGCCGAATCAGAATTTGGCACAGGGGACTTTAAGCAAAATTGATGCAATCTGTAAGAAACAAGGGCTTGCGGCGCCGGCGATTGTCATCATCGGTAAAGCCGCCGAAAACGCCTCGTTGAATAACTGGTTTATGACGAAGCCATTGTTTGGCAAGACTGTGATCATCACCCGCGACAAGGCGGGCAATCACCGATTCAGAAATCTGCTGGAGCGACAGGCGGCAAGCGTCATTGACTTTCCCTGCATTCAGCTCCAAAAGCAGGTGGATAGTCCCGAATTAAAACGGGCAATCCGTGAGTTGTCGGATTATGAATGGGTTATTTTTACCAGCTCCCACGGCGTGGATTTCGCGTTTGAAGCATTACACAAGGCGGGCAAAGACAGCCGGGCATTTGGGCATGCCAAAATCGCCTGCATCGGGCTGCCGACTTCTGAGGCTCTGCTGCAATATGGCATCCATGCGGATTTTGTGCCGTCGGTATTTACCGGCAAAGCGTTGGCCGAAGAATTAGCTGCCAACTATGATCTGCGGCGGAACAATATCCTGCTTCTGCGGTCGGCGATGGCGACCGATGAACTGCGCGATGATTTGCGTCGCAAGGGCGCGGGGATCGAAGATTTGCGAATTTATACAACTGTTGCGGTAACCCAGCCGGATGCGGATAGAGACGACCTTGTTAAACGAATTGCCGACGGCAAAGTGGATTGGATTACGTTTACCAGTTCATCAACGGTGGATGGATTTTTCCAGAATATCCCGATTGAAATTGTTAAGTCTTCCGGCGTCAAGCTGGCTTCCATTGGTCCGGAAACGACAAAAAAACTTGCATCGCTGGATTTGATAGTGCACCTTGAGGCGGAGATTCACACCGCCGAAGGTTTGGTCGAAGCCATAGCAAAAAAATCTAAAAGTTAAAATCAAAATGATTAATATTTCAAAACTCTATTGCGACAAAGCGGGGGCGTCGGATGAGCTTCGCTATCCGCACAGGCGAACCAATAAGCCGATTGTGGTTTTTAACTGCACGGCCAAATGCAATTTGCGCTGCGTGCATTGCTACAGCGATTCAGATTGCGCATCCCGCGTGGTGGAAATGACTGCCCAGCAGGCCGAGGACTTTGTTGCCCGTGTCGCCGAATACGGCTGTCCTGTGCTGCTGTTTAGCGGCGGCGAACCCATGCTCCGCAAGGATTTATTTCGGCTGATGACCTTTGCACACTCACTGGGGCTGCGGACGGTTCTGTCCAGCAATGGCACGCTGATTACCGAGGACGCCGCCAAACGGCTTGCCGAGGTCGGTCTGTCGTATGTTGGTATCTCGCTGGATGGCACGAGAGAAATTCATGATCAGTTCCGCGGTGCGGCGGGCTGCTATGATGCGGCCCTGCGGGGGATTGAAGCCTGTCAGAATGCGGGACTCAAGACCGGTTTGCGATTTACAATGACCCGGCAAAATATTGATACAATTGGCACAATATTTAAAACTGCTGAACGGCATGGCGTCCGGCGGATTTGCTTTTACCACCTTATCCGTACAGGACGTGCCGCGACGGATGATTTGCATCCGGCATCCGCTGCCCAGATTCGCGCTGCTTTGGACGAAATTATTTCCCGCACCGCCGAAAGTGTCTATAAAGATTGTGCCGAAGAAGTTCTAACCGTCGGCAACCATGCGGATGGGCCGTACTTGCTGTTGCGGATGAGCCACGAAAATCATCACGGTTATGAAGCCGCTAAAGAATTACTTACTCGTTCCGGCGGAAACCGTACCGGCCAGAATGTTTCCGCGGTCTCCTGGGATGGTTCCGTGCATCCCGACCAGTTTTGGCGGAATTACACCCTCGGCAATGTACTCGAAAAGCCGTTTGGCCAAATTTGGGATAACGAATCCGATCCTTTGCTGCGGATTTTGCGTAATAAAGAGACCTACTGCGCCGCTCGCTGCGCAAAGTGCAAATGGTTTAGCCTCTGCAAAGGCAATTTCCGCTGTCCGTCCGGCTATGGTGAACTGCCCGATTGGTTCAATGAACCGCCGTGTTATCTGACGGATGCGGAAATCGGACTGTAGAATCAGGCAGTGAAGCTATAGAACGCAATTCTTTATATTAAGAAATATGTTTGACGATATATCAATCAACGAAACAAAGATGAGGTCAAAATGTGCGAATTATCGAATTGGATTCAAAAAATAACGTGTCAGGGTGGTTTTCAGGATCTTATGCCAATGCTTGTGGCTCTTTTGCTGGGTGCGGCGATTGGGTTGGAACGCGAAATACATAAGAAACCGGCTGGATTACGTACAAATATGCTGATTTGTATGGGGGCTGCCATGTTCACACTGATTTCAAAACATATCGGTATAAATCCTGACGCAGAGACCCGTATTATTCAGGGCGTAGTAACCGGCGTAGGTTTTCTTGGGGCAGGCGTCCTGATTCACCAGCAGGGTAACGTCCATGGACTAACGACCGCGGCTACCATATGGCTGGTTACAGCAGTCGGAATTGCTTGTGGAGCAAGGCTTTATGGATTATCTGTTGCGGCGTCTATCCTGGCCATAGTTGTTCTTCTGGGATTATCCCCGATAGAAAAAAAAATACGTAAAAATAGTACTGGAAGTGGGGAAAATACTGATAAAAATAAAGATTTGAATAATTTTCAATAAATATCCTTGAACTAAAAGGGGTGTTTATCGTATCATATACAGAACAATAAAACATTACCCTCCTCCTCCTAAAGCCAGGTTAATAGCCTGGACTTAAAAGCAGCGGTTCCCTCCTTACCGCTGCTTTCTTTTTGTCTTTAGTGGATAATTACAATACAAGACAGGTAATATCTTTATCTGGGGTGAATTTCCCCGCTGGTTGCAGAACACAATCGATTTAGTTCAGGTTGCGGCGTATTACTGCGGCGGCAGCTAATGTCTGTCTGTTTTTGCCGAGGTCGTCTTCGATCGACAATGCAATCCTGACATTTCGAATGGCAGTAGGGTTGCTGGGAACAATTGCACGATTAAATGTGATGGCGGTTACATTGCGGCATAGCAAGTAACTATTACCGTTGGTATTGTCGTCGAGATAGAGAATTTGTTCGTCCCCGGCGTAACGATAGGTAATATCGAGATTCTCGCTGGTAATCAAGCTGCACTGGGTATTGTCGGGGTCGCCCCCTGTACCGATAACCGCTACGCCCTGGGCGGTGCGTAATTCGGTAGTCATCCGCAGCAATGCCGCACGCGCGGTATTCATATTCCTGGAAATGCCTTCGTTGGCCTGGAAGTTGACAATCGAAGCGTCAAATGCGGTTGCCACGGCGGCCATCAGCATCGCCAGAATTGCCAGCGACATTAATACTTCAATAATGGTAAAGCCGAATTTTATTTTTCTTGTTTTCATGGTTAAGAACCTCTTGGGGTAGTTCTTAGTTAATATTTTGCCCGAATCCAGCTTGATGTGCTGATCGGCACGCCTGCTTTGGAAATTGTTACCGTAACCCGGTACAAATCCGTTGAGTGATTGGTCGCGGTCTGTGTCAGGTTGGCTGTGGTTACATTTTGAACCGTAATTTGCTGGGTGAAAGCGTCAAACTCCGGCATTTCCGTTCGGCTTACGTCAATGGGCGGACAATACGAGCGATTATTCCAATCGTCAATATCATCGTATGTCGCGAGCGATTCGCCGGCTTCAGAGCCAAATGTTGCGGTGCCGCTTACCGCGTCTACGACCGGCAGCGGGGCGGTCATTTCGCGGACTTCCTCAATGAGAAACTCCGCGGTACTCAAATCGACGCCGGCGGCGTTATACATTGTGAACGCTCCGCTTGACGCGGCCAGCGCGGCAATCGCCAGACCAATCAGCATGGCCGCCATCAGCGCTTCAATCAGTGTAAATCCTTCACTTTTTCTTTTTGTAACCATCGTAAGAACTCCTTGAAAAGTTCTTTGTTTTTTACTTCCCTGTAACCACGCTTGACATTTTGAAAATGGGCAGAATAATACTCATCGCGATAAAGCCGACCAGTACGCCCATCAGGACGATCATGATCGGCTCGATCATACTGGTTACGGTTTTAATCGTGGTCTTTAATTCGCGAGCATAAAATTCGGAAATGTCGCCGAGGACTTCGCCGAGTGTACCGGATTCTTCTCCGGATTGAAGCATTTGAACAACGTTGGTGGGCATCAGGGTATAGGCGCTCAGACTGGCGGCGATTTTCTTGCCTTGCCGGACGGACTCGTAAACGCTTTTCCACATCGATTCATAAAGCACATTGCCGGTAATTTGCGCTGTGATAGAAATGGTATCCAGAATCGGAACGCCCGCGTTGGTCAGTACGCCCATGGTGTGCATGCTTCGGGTGATATATAAACTGCGGCACAGCGACTTGAGCAGGGGGATATAGAGCTTGGTTCGGTCCCACCACCGTCTTCCCAGATCGGTTTTGGAGGTAAAATACCAGAATCCCATGACCACCGCCCCGATGGCGGGGAAAACAATGAACCAGTAGTGGCGTAAACCTCCGCTGGCGGCCATAATTAGTTTTGTCGGCGTTGGAAGCAGATGTTCTTTGCCGGCGAAAACCACTAAAAATCGCGGCAGCACGAATGTTAACAGGAATGTGACGCAAGTTACCGCCATTACGCCGATGATGACAGGATAAACCATCGCGCTGATGACCTGGCTGCGTGTTTCAGCTTCCTGGTCCAGGTAGCCGACAAGCTGCTGAAGCATGGAACTGAGCGAGCCGGAAATTTCTGCCGCCGCAATCATATTGATATACAGGTTGGTAAATGTTTCCGGGTGCTGCGCCAGCGCCTGTGAAAAGCTCTCGCCTGCCTCAATCCGGTTTTTCAGATCCATGACAATGATGCGAAATTTCTTTCTTTGAATCTGATTGCCGATGGATTCCAGCGATTCCTGAAGGCTGATACCGGCTCGTATCATTACCGCAAGCTGATTGGTGAAGTTGAGAATATCTTTCTTGCTCGGCCCGAATTCAATACTGAAACTGGATATCGAATTCTGCACGCTGGTTCCTGATTTTGCCGGCGTTCCGGCAGGTTTGGTCATGGTTTGCATTTGTACCGCCATAGTACTTCTCCTTGATTATTCCGCCGTTGCCGCCGCCAGCACTGCCGACGGTTCCTGTCCGGGTTTTGCCGGCAGGAGACGTTCCATTTTGCCTGGATTGCTCGATCGCAGGATAGCCTCATCCCGCTCGACAAATCCGGCCATATACATCTGCTGAATACTGAAATCCATGGTTTGCATTCCCATGCGGCGCGAGGTTTCGATGATATTGGGAATTTCGTAAATACGATTTTCACGAATACAGTTGCGTACCGCCGAGGTACAAAGCATGATCTCAACGCACGGCACCATGCCGGCCTTATCGGCGCGTTTGAACAAGGTTTGCGAAATGACCGCCTGAAGCGTATTGGACAGCATCGCCCGAATCTGGTTTTGCTGGCTGGCCGGGTAAATATCGATGATGCGTTCGACGGTTTGCGAAGCGTTAATAGTGTGCAGCGTGGACAGCACCAAGTGACCGGTTTCCGCCGCGGTGATCGTCGAACTGGTGGTTTCCAGGTCGCGCATTTCGCCGACGAGAATCACGTCCGGGTCCTGACGCAAAGCGTGTTTCAATCCGGAGGCGAATGTCGGACAGTCCGATCCGATTTCTCGCTGTTCGATCATACAGGATTTGTTTTCAAGCATATATTCAATGGGGTCTTCCATCGTAATAATGCGTTTGCGATATTTCTGATTGACGACATTGATCATCGAGGCCAGTGTCGTACTTTTACCAGAACCCGTGTGTCCGGTCACCAGGACCAGTCCGCGCGGCAGATCCGTCAACTCTTTAACAATCGGCGGCAGATGCAGGCTGTCGATATCCGGAATTTTATTGGAGATGGCACGGAATGATATGGCAATGGTTTCTTTCTGCCAGTGGGCGTTGACACGGAAACGGCTGCCGTCATCAATGGTTGTTGAAAAATCAAGATCGCGTTTTTGTTCAAACGCCGCGAACTTATCTTCGCCGACCATCTGGATAACCATTTGTTTGGCGATTTCCTGCGTTACTTCCGGTAAATCCATCACGACCAGCTCCGTGTTGATACGCATAATCGGTGGCATTTCCGTATTGATATGTATGTCGGATGCTCCCTTTCGAATCGCCGATGCAAGCATTTCTTTCACATTAAACATAGTCGTTCTCACTATTCAAAATTCAATTATTTTACAATATCGTCGCCCAATTCGCCGGAGACTTCCGTTGCACGAAGCACCTCGTCGATGGTGGTAACGCCTTTTTTCACTTTGGCAAGGCCGTCTTCGAAAAGATTTGGCCAGCCGGAAGCCGCAAACGCCTTTCGCATACTGTTTACCGACGTGTCGCTATTAATTATTTCGCGGAATTTGTCATCGACCACCAGCAGTTCAAAAATACCCGCTCGCCCGGCGTAGCCGCTGTTGCGGCACTGGTCGCAGCCTTTGCCGTGGAGCAATTCTGAGGGATCGATTCCAGCGCGATCAAGATGCTTTCGCAGATTTTCCGGCGCCGCCATGGGTTCTTTGCAGTTGCTGCAGATGCGGCGAATCAGTCGCTGCGCCAGAATACCATTGAGCGATGCCGCGATCAAATACGGCTCAATACCGATATTCACCATTCGCGAGACGCTGCTTGGCGCATCGTTGGTGTGCAGTGTAGAGAGTACCAGGTGGCCGGTCAGAGCCGCCTGGACGGCGATGCGTGCGGTTTCCCCGTCGCGGATTTCGCCGATCATAATAATGTCGGGGTCCTGACGCAGCAAGCTGCGCAGCGCCGCCGAAAACGTCATCCCCGTTTTTTCATTGACCTGCACCTGGTTGGTGTATTCCAGGTTGTATTCGACCGGGTCTTCGACCGTCGAAACGTTCATGGTGTTGCTGTCAATCTGTGCCAGCGCCGAATACAGCGTGGTGCTTTTACCGGAACCGGTCGGCCCTGTGACCAGCAAAATGCCGTGCGGCAGATTAATCTGTTCAAGGAACGCATCGAGAATGCGCGGCTCCATTCCGCTCTTGTCCAGGCCGAGCATGATGCTCTTGCTGTCCAGCAGACGGATGACCACTTTCTCGCCGAAGCTGCAGGGCAGTACCGAGACGCGCAAATCGACCTTGCGGCCGCCCATCAGCACGGCGATTTTGCCGTCCTGCGGAATACGCCGTTCGGAAATATCCAGCTTGGCCATAATTTTCAAACGCGAGACAATCGCCGGATGCATTTTGGCCGGCGCCTGCGTCGTATCGAAAAGAATACCATCGATACGGTAGCGTATTTTGGTATACTTTTCTTTCGGCTCGATATGAATATCGCTGGCGCCTTCATGCAGGGCATTGCTCAGCAGATAGTTGACAAACTTAATAACCGGCGATTCGCCGGCGCTTTTTTCAAGGTCTTCGGCGTTGCCCTCGCTGATGTCTTCGACGACCTCGATTTCCCCCATGTCGCCCATCAGTTCGTTGACGTTGTAGTTCAGCTTGCTTTCGTCAAATTTGTCGCAGATGGATCGAATGTCTTCTTCCGAACAGACCACGACGTCCACCGGCATTCCAACATGGCGCTTGACGTCGTCAATGCCGAATACATTGGAAGGATCGCTTGCCCCGACGGTCAGCACGCCGTCGGTTATGGCAATGGGGATCAGCAGGTTTGTACGAATATAATTCAATTCGAGCTTATCGAAAATCTCTTTGCTGATATCGGCCGGCGCGATTTTGCGGTACTCAAATCCAAAAAGTTTGGCTTTGGACTTGAGCACATCGTCTTTGCCGATGCCCAGTTTCTGAAGGTATTTGTCGAGATCAACCGTGCCTCGCTGCTGTTCATTACGCAGGGTTTCAATCTGTTCGGATGTCAGCATCTGCGCTTCAAGCAGAATATCCGCCAGATCGCGGACATGCGTTTTGATGGTTGCGGTCGGCGAATAAAGCATTCGCAGTCCCGGCGCCAGTTCAGTCTGACCTGCCTGCAGATCCACGACCGCCGCGTATTCCTCAATACGTTTTTCCTGTTTTTTTCCGAAAATTTTTCGCATCAGTTCATCTTTAATTCAATGCTGACCCCGTCGCGTTCGATCTTTACCGTCTCTTTTCCGATCTGTGTCACAGTGAAACTTTCGATTTTGTCTCCGGTATAGAGAAGCGTATCGTTAATCATGCAGCAGTCGCCTTTGGGCGATGCGGTAATACTCCACAGCGTGTACCCTGCGGCCTGTTTGTAGGCCTGTGCCTGTAAAAGCTGAAGTTGTCCCGGATTGTCGGCGCTGAGGTCGGCGGAGGCGGCTTCACGCATAAAGGGATTTTTCTTTAAATCCTTAACCTCGATTTGTCCGACTTCCGACAGATGATTCAGTCTTCCGGTTACGCTTTTCATCTGGGAATTCATTTCCGACTGCATTCCATTTAACTGTGCAATCGCGGATTCAATTTCCGCCTGCTCGTCTTTCGCCTGGGCGGCGTTGGCCTGCGACGGTGTCGCTTTTTTAACCATCAGGAATACGCCGATGCCGCCGATGACAAATAGCGCGATCAGCAGTATGGTGCTTTGCTTGAGTTTTTTCCCGTGACCGGCTACGGTCAGGTAATCTTCCTGCCTGGTCAGAGAAGGCTCTGTGCCGTTTTGTTCGGCTTCAGCGGCTGCAGGTATGGTTTGTCCGTCTTTCAAAAATGAAAGCATCGCTCTATCCTTTCTGTATTCAGTTTTTGGAATCCATAAAGAAAATACTCATCACGAATGTCGCTTCGGTCTGTCCTTCGTACTGGGATTTTTTCTTCAGCGACAGTTCGCGAATTTTGGTAATACGATCAAGCCGTTCCAGCTCCAGTAAAAACGTGTAATAGGAATTGAAGTCGCCGTCCAGTTCCATTTTCAGCGGCTGCTCAATATACCCGTTTCTGACCGAGGGCTTCATGGCGCTGATGGTCTTGGGAGTCAGACCGTTTTTCTGTGCGATCAGCGTTACATTTTCCAGCACGGTATGAATTTCGCTTTTGGGAGGCAGCTTGCTTTCAAATACTTTGATGGCTTCTTCCACTTTTGTGAGTTGTTCGTTCAGGTCGCTGGCGGTGGTTTTGGCTCGTTCCAGTTCCGCCAGTTTGGCGCGTTTTTGCTCGGTGGCGGTCTTTTCCTGGGCCAGGGCGGCGTTGGCCGGCTTAATCATATACGCCCAGGAGATATAGGCCATCGCGATAATTAACGCAAAAAATATAAGATGTCGAATCCCGCTGGTCATTGGAATATCCTTTCAATCGGAGCTTACTCGCCCCCTTAAATAGTCTCTTCTCGTTGTTTGCGAATTTTTGAAATGTCGTCCCGCGTCAGCGTCAGGTTTTGCTTAAGCAGCGTGCGGAGACGGAATTGACGAAACTTGACTCCTTCGACATCTTCTTCTTTGGATTGTATCAGCTCAACGTTGTCCAGCAAAATCGAGGTGCTGAGATTGGCGATGAAAGAGGCGACTTCGATATCGCTGGGAGCGATACCTTCGATCTCAAGTGTGGTTTCCAGAATGGTTTTAGTTTCCGGCGCAACAGTTTTTTTCTTGGCCGCTGCGGCCTGATATTGTGTTGTCTTGGCGCCGGGTTTGGCGCCGGAAGCCGCCGCCGGCGGAGCCTGTACTGGAACTTTATTTTCTTTTTCTTTCATCTGGGTTTGCAGCAGCGATACGCCCGAAGGCAAATTATTGGTCAGGCATGCCAGGATGACGCTGCGTGGAACCGGTTCGAGCAGTTCCGCGGTCATCACCATGCTTTTCATCATGGTTTTGCCTTTGGATTTTAATTCTTCCAGTTGGGTAATCTGCTCTTTGGCTTTGATCATCTGAGCGTTAACCGTGTCCAGTTCGACGTTGACCGCCCGCTGGCGCATCTTGATAATGGAAAAGGTTACCCCGATGCCGCCAAGCAGCGCCGCAAGCAGTGTCAGGTACATCAGATTTGCCCGGCTGGACTGTCGCTGCTGAATGTAATCATTAGGTACAAAATTAATTGTTGCCATAGTAAACCTCGAAATAATTCGTAAGTTTTAGTTTCTTTTTTTAATTTTTTCCGGCGCCTTCAAGGCTCAAACCGAAAGCCGTTGTCCAATCGACGCTGCTGTTGCGCCGATCGACCGAACAATTGGGGTTCTGGCTGATATCGATAGCCGACAAAACGTCGCCGACCTGTGCCGGAATCTGCATTTTCTGGGCCAGGTCCGCAACTTTATCACAAATTCCCTTATCTACATTTTTACCCGCCATCAGCAGAAGCCGTTCAATGGGTACTTTGCCCGCGATGGTCTCAAAATACCGGCAACAGGCGTCTACTTCGGCGATCAGCCGCTGGACCATCTGCCCCTGGCTAAGCTGTACATAGCCGGTCGGAATCACACGGGCGAAAAGCAATTCACCGCCGCGACCGATGACGACATTGCAGTGCCGGGTGCCGATATCCATCAGGATGACGATACGATCCTGTTCGTTTTTGCGCCGACAGAAAAATCGGCGATAACTGTTGATCAGAGCCACAGGCCATACGCTCATTCCATTAATTTCCATTCCCGCGGATTCATAAATCGCCAGGTGCCTGTCGACTTTCTGTCGCTCGGCGGCCATGACGATGACATCCACTTCGGGACCTTTCGTTGCCACTTCCACCGGAACCGAACAGATCATTGCGTTATCAGGTGAAAACGGCAGCTTTTTTTGAACGCGCGAGGATACCGCTTCATTCAATTTATTCATGGCTCCGCGAGGGACTTTGATCTGATCGATGAACAGGTCGTCCGAGGGCAGCGCAGTAACAATTTTTTTACCTTTAAAACCGCCTGTATGAAGCAAATCTTTAATGGCGTCGACGGCCCATCGCTGCCAGGCCGGACTTTGAGGCTCAATATCCTGCGGACGCGCAGAAATTGCCGCCGCGTGCAGATAGGGCCCGCGGCCATTAAACGCGATTTGCGCCATCCGCAGAAAGCTGCTGCCTAAATCGACGCCGATCGGACAAACGTGTTTTCCAAAAAGATCGAACATAACAATCCATTATGTATAGATTCATCACTTACGGCGGGCATCCTGCGCCCGCAGACGGTATCAACTCTGTCATTCGGTTGTTCGACAAGAAGAGCCGTCGACATAACAAGACTTGCGGTGTCTTCTTATTTTCCAAAACAACACTATGACCCATAAAGTCTAATAAACAATTTACTCTTGCACCAAAAATGGCGATTGAATCTGAATGCCGCCGATAGTCTTATAAAAAAGCAGTTTCCAGGTTCCCGATGAGAGTTTTTAATGATAAGATGAAGAGATGTAAAGTTGTTCTGGAATGTCTTTTTTGAGAAAACTTAAGGATAAAAGAATATTTTAAAAATCACAAAGATAGAGCAAGTCATAAATTCATTGTTCTATTGCGACTCGACGTCCTATAATTAAAACGGGAATATTAGACTATTGTTGAGGTGTTATTGAGACATGTCGGAGTCTGAAACTCTGGTTCTTTCCGGATAGCAAACCATGCGGCAAGCTGGATCGCTGCTGCGAATCCGATGGCCGCAAGCCCGAACCAGTATGGCATATAGCGTCCGAAAGAATCGCTTAAATGACCGCCGACGAAAGACCCTGCTACAATACCGACTGACAACAGCAATTCGTGAATTGCCATAAACGAGGACCGACGTTTGGATCCGGTCAGGCCATAAAATAAATGTGCGGTGTACAAAACAGCTTCCGTTATTCCTACGATGGTCGCTGCCGCAAGCAGTATCCACAGGGCTTTACAAGAGAGAATAAGGATCATACTTGCCGCAAGTCCGATCTCGGATACCACAAACACCCATTTCTTGTAATGCCATCCATGAATGCGGCCGGCGATCCAGTAGATAATAAAATTAGCGAAGGCCATCAGGGTAATCGCAATGCCGTATGAAGATTCAGAATAGCCCAGTTGGAATTTAAACAGCAGCCCCATTTGGCTTCGCACCAGACCGACAAGGATAAACCCGATGACTAATCCGATTCTGGCGATCCATTTAAAACGGATAAGCTGGCTGCTGCATACAGTCTCGCCGATCTCGGAGTCCATAGAGGGCGAGGGTGTTGCCCGCCCGGGATTCTTTGCAAATCGCAGCGAGACAAAACACAGCACCATAATAACAGCGGTAATAAAGATCGGCAAATATGTGCTGGCGGCGACAAGGATACCGCCGATCCACGGGCTGATCCACCCTCCGCACGACCAGGCCAGGTTAAATGACCCGAGGCGGCGGTTCAGGTCGGCCCCTTCATGCTCTGCCGAGAGCCAGCCGACCAGCGGCGGCCAGAATAACGCCGTAAAGATTCCGAGAAATGCCGAACATAAATTGAACATCAATATTGGGTGCGTTACATGCTCAACATAAATAATCGTTGCCGCGATACCGAATACCGCTGCGGCGCACCCGGCGGCGCCGATCTGGGCCGAGCGTTTGGAGTTAAACCGGCCGATGACAAAAGAGACCCCCAAACACGCGAATACATAGGCTGTGAAATACGATGCCATCGATGTGCCGACATCCCCGTCCGTGCCTTGCATGCTTTTGATGATAAAAGGCTGGGCGACAAGAAAGATACTGCCTCCCGCTGCCATCGTAAACGCGGCGATGGCAATCGACACAAACGTTCGGTTTAATTTTAAATAATCAGCACATTTTCTAAGCATCTTACACTTCCCAAAGGGCGGCATAATACGAATTATTCGAAGATTTGCAAGCAGCATATAGTAAGGTATCGCTTATCTTGTACAAGACATGTGTTGTCTTTAAATATATCATTATCATTCATTCTCCTTGACAAATCTGTCGATATAGATATAATGATTTCCTGATTCGCTGGGTTAAAAGTTTAGCGAATCGCCTGAGATACACCTAAGTGTGTGGTTTTGGCGTTATAAGTCGGACGAATAAATCGGCCCGGCTGGCTTGAATGCTCGGAGCATTCCTGTTGGTTGGCTGAAAAGTCCAAGAACCTTATGGCGACCGGGATAATAATATGCTTTTCAGGAGAAATAGCAATGAAGTTTCCTACCGCTTACGGCGGATGTGCCGCCGTGCCCCCGTTGCCGACAATCCTCGGCAGTCAATCTATAGTCAACATTCTTTTGGAACAGGGTGTCGATACCGTATTTGGGTATCTTGGCGCTGCGGTCCTTCCGTTGTTTGACCAACTCGGAAAGGTATCCGGCCTGCCCCAATCCATCGCAGATAATATTGAGCTAAGTATACAGGAGAACAAGATGACCAAAAAAGAAACAAACGCTGCGGCGCCTGCAACAAAGCAGGGCAGTCAGATTATTGTCGATATTCTCAAGGAACAGGGTGTCGAAGTGATATTCGGCTACCTTGGCGGCGTGGTCTTGCCGCTGTTTGACAAGCTCTATGATGCCCCGATTAAGTTTATCATCCCCCGCCACGAACAGGGCGGCTGCCACATGGCGGATGCTTACGCCCGTGCCAGCGGCAAAGTCGGCGTGGTCATCGCCACTTCCGGTCCAGGCGCGACCAACCTCGTTACGGGTATCGCAACCGCGATGATGGACTCAATCCCGATGGTGGCCATCACCGGCCAGGTGAGAACTGAGCTGATCGGCAATGATGCCTTTCAGGAAGCGGATATGACCGGCATCACCCGGCCGATTACCAAGCACAACATGATATTGAAAAATCCCGCGGATCTGCCGCAGGCTTTCCGTGAAGCGTTCTATATCGCCAAAACCGGACGTCCCGGCCCGGTGCTGATTGACCTGCCGGTGGATATGCAGATTGCGCAGATTCCGGTTTCGGAGCCGACGCCCATCGAGCTGCCCGGCTTCCGCAATCGTACCCGCGGCCACGCGCGTCAGATTTCAATGGCGGCGCAGGCGATTAACGAATCCAAGCGTCCCGTGCTGTATGTCGGCGGCGGCGTGATTGCGTCCAATGCCTCTGAAGAATTGCGTGCGATGGCGCAGAAAGCCAATATCCCGGTGACGATGACATTGCTGGGACTCGGCGCCTATGACCAGAATCGTCCCGAGTCGCTGGATATGCTCGGTATGCATGGTTCGGCCTATGCCAACTATGCCGTGCAGAAGTGCGATCTGCTGATTGCCGTGGGAGCCCGTTTTGATGACCGTGTGACCGGCCGCCTCAAATCGTTCGCTCCGCATGCCAAGATCATTCATGTTGACCTTGACCCGGCCAGTATCTCCAAAAATGTCGCAACGGATATTCCCGTCGTCGGCGATGCCAAAGAAGTGCTTGCCGAAATGGCCAAGGAAGTTCAGTTCCAGCCGCGTGAAGAATGGTTTAAGCAGATTGCCGAATGGAAGAAGAAATACCCGTTCCGCTATGACAAAAATTCCGCGGCCATCAAGCCGCAGGCGGTCATTGAAGAGCTTTGGCGTCAGACGCACGGCGATGCGATCATCACCACCGGCGTCGGCCAGCATCAGATGTGGACGGCCCAGTTCTATAAATTCAGCAAGCCCCGCAGGTTCATTACCTCCGGCGGCCTCGGCACAATGGGCTTTGGACTTCCCGCGGCAATCGGCGCGCAGTTGGCTCATCCCACTGAGACGGTGATCGACATCGACGGCGACAGCTCATTCAATATGACCTTAACCGAGCTTTCGACCGCCGTGCAGTACAACCTGCCGATCAAGATATGCCTGCTCAACAACGGCTATATGGGTATGGTGCGTCAGTGGCAGGAACTCTTCTATGGCAAGCGGTACTCATGCAGTTATTTGCAGAATCCGGACTTTGCCAATCTGGCCCGTGCGTTTGGTGCGACTGGCTATACCGTCGATAAAAAGGAAGACGTTACCCCAACCATCGAGAAGATGCTCAAGGAAACAGGTCCGTGTCTGGTTGAGTTCCGCGTCGAACGGGAAGAGAATGTCTGGCCGATGGTTCCGGCAGGCAAGAGCCTGGACGAAATGAGCGGTTTGGACATTTTTGAAATGGCGTAGCAAGACCTATAACAACACCGCTTCGAGCGGGATTAAGCTTTGATATCAGGAGTTAGCAATGAAACATATACTGAGTGCATTAGTGCAAAATAAGCCCGGCGTTCTGGCTCATGTGGCCGGAATGTTCGCGGCAAGGGCGTTTAACATCGACTCGCTGGCGGTTGGCCGTACCGAAGACCCGTCCCTGTCACGGATTACCATTGTCGTTATCGGCGACGACCGTACCGTCGAACAGGTTCGCAAGCAGTTGGCCAAGATCATCGCGGTCGTTAAGGTGCAGGACTTTGCGGGGCTGGATACGGTCACCCGCGACCTGATGCTGATCAGCATCGCCTGTCCGCAGGATAAACGCCCGGAAGTGCTTGCCTTGATCGAGATGTTCAACGCCAAAGTGGTGGATATCAGCCCAAAGTACGTGATGGTCGAGGTCTCCGGCCCGGAAAGCAAGATCGAAGCCTTTATCGATTCCTGCCGGCCGTACGGCATCAAGAATATGGTGCGCACCGGCACAGTCGCGATGGCTCGTCAAAACCGAAATACCTCGCAGGACGACGACGGCGGAAAATAAGCTGCATCGTGTGATAGTTCAAGGGCGGGTCCTTGGGCTCGCCCTTTTTATTTATTCGTTGTTCATAAAATCGATCATCGCATTAACCAGATTGCGATTGACGCACAGCCGCGGGCCGGTATAGCAGGTCGTAAAAAATCCAACCAGTTTCCATTCGCCTTCGTCATCCTGAATAAACCACGGCGAACCGGAGTTGCCTTCGGTGCCGCACGCTTCAAAGCGAATGTAGTCTTTGCCACCGATGGGATCGTAATGAAAACCGATCATTGGCGATTTGGCCCCGGGCAGGGTACACTGGTTGATGACATTTTTGCCCCAGTGCAATGTTCCCGGAATCCGGATGTGTTTGATTTTCTTGCGTTCTTCCGCCGAGCAGTCGCACCAGGTCTTGTTGTATTTTTCTATCTTGCCGAAACAGCCGATAGTCACGGTCTTGCCGACGTCATTTCTTTTGTCGTAAAATTCGGCGATCTCGGTAAAGTTGGCGTCGGCAAGTGTCCGCCAGGTAAGGGGGTTGAAATTGGGATCCGCCGGGTTGGTTTTCTTGATGCGGCAAACCATGATATCGTTGCCGAAATGATGCTGTTCTTCGACAATCATATATTCCGTGGTTAGAACATGTTGACCCTGCCGTTTTAGCTTGTAGCCCAGCGGCCATTTGGGATAGTCGCTTTTCAAGATGGTTTTCCAGTGTGCCGCGGTCAGGATGTAGTTGGGAGCAACCACCGTGGCGGTGGAAAACCAGTTGACCGAACGGGGAAATTCGATAGCCACAATCGCATTTTCCGGCGGGTGCGGCGAAAACCCATTGGCATCGCTGGTAATATAGGTAATACTGTTCGCATCCGTCCCAAGGGCTTCATCCATATTATATTGCAGCCCAAAACACGCGGCCGACAAACACACGACAAAAAATAAGATACACGTTTTATTCATTTTAATTACATTTAAAAAAATTGTCTATATTTCTAATTCTATTTAAAAGGCAGATATATCATTTTTATTCTTCAAAATAGTCCGAATCAATTTTTTTCAGTTCATATGTATCAATAGCGGATACTCCAACATTATGTTCAATCATCAAGTCCGCGAGTGTTTCACCATCAATAAGCACTATTTTGATTTCTATTTTAGAGGCATATTCATTTGCTTCTGATGTGAAATCTGAAGTAGTTATAAACAGCCCCTTTTTAGCTCGTTGTCCTGTTAGGGCTCCCACAAATTTTTGAATTTCAGGTCGACCTATAATATTCTGCCATCGCTTAGCTTGTATATATATGGTGTCAAGTCCAAGCCTGTCCTCCTTTATTATCCCATCAATGCCTTCATCGCCTGCCCTTCCGATAGCATTGCCAGCATCTTGCCGAGTTCCACCATATCCCATTTTAACGATTACTTCTACAACAAGTCGTTCAAAAAAAGACGGCGAACAAGTTTTTATCCGTTCTAACAAATTATCTGCTAAATCTTCTCTAATTTTCTGATAAGCAGACTCTAAAAGTTCTTGTGGTGTTTTATTAGTTACTATATTTTCTGGTTCTTCTGTTTTTTTGTTCTTTAAATTTCGAAAGGAATTAAATTCTTCAAACTGACACAAATATTTTGTATCAATTTTCGTAGCATTTTGTTTTAAAGTATCCAAACCTCTGGGTGTAATCCTATTATAACCTCTTCGTGGACTTTCTATTAAAATCGCTTTTTTAAGATAGGTTCTAGCCCAGCCGACACGGTTATCGAATATTGATTGCTGTCCGCTTGGCAATAATTCTTTCTTTTCTTGAGTCGTAAGTCCAAATGTATCTGCTAATTTTTCGACAGTTTCTCGAAAGGAATGTTCTTGTCCATCCACATGATATTGTAAAAACGGCTTCATAATTGTCTGGTAATCAGGTATTGCCATAATTAACCTTTTCTGTTTTTCAAATAATTTTCCATTCCCAATTTTGGACATGATTTTACCCTTATCTTTTTTCTTATACAAGATATTTTTTGCCCATAAAGCAGGAAAATTCCACTTCTGAATTCTGACTCCCGACTTCTTTAAATAATAAAATCCACGTCCTGAGCTTCATGCACTTCATGGTAGAATTTTATCCTGTATATCCTGTTAATCCTGTCGAAAAAGTTAAATCTGCGTTCATCGACGAAATCTGTGGTTTCTATTTTAGATATGCAATATCCGACAATCTTTTTTGACTTACAAAAAAATCAAAAAAGTCCACAAAATTTTTTCTCCTTTTCCGGCCAATGCTTACAAAACCCGAACATTCAAAAAACTCAAAAAAATAATTCATAAGTCCCATTTTCACCCCTATATATGGAGGGAGCGTTTTTCCCTCTACTGAGAAATCAGCGTATAAAAATTGAATATGGGCAAAAGAAGGAGACAACAATGGTTGTGATTTCAACATCATTAGCTGAAAGCGGGAGGCTGACGGAGAGGATTTGTTTTTCAACACAAACCCAATTTCTAAATTTTTCAACCAAAAAAGCTAAAATAGGGAATCGGGCAGGATTGGAAAAGTATTTGCATAATAAGGAGTTAAGGGGTAAAATTAGGCCTGTGTTTTTAGCCGTTAGTTTTGAGTTATGGAATTCTTATTTTTTTTGGGAAATAATGGAAAAATCAGAAATTCGTGAATGGATCAGCACGTTAGCGGCCCGGATAGACCACATCCGGGACTGGCTTTGACATCCCCACCAAACTTATCAAACGTCAGGAACTTGAGCAAAAAATGGCTCAAGAGGGCTTCTGGGACCGACAGGAAGCCGCCAAATCAGTAGTTTCTCAGATCAGCGCGTTAAAGTCCATCATCGAGCCGGTCCTTGCGGCGGAAAAATCCATCCGCGACATTCAAGACCTGTTCGAGCTGGCGGCGGAGGAAAATGACGCCGAAACGCTGGCAATTATAGCGAATGATTTGGGTGTATTAGATAAACAATGTGAGAAAATCGAGATTTCCGGTTTGCTCAGCGGGCCGGACGATTTGCGGAGCTGCTTTTTCAGTATTCACGCCGGAGCGGGCGGGACGGAAAGCTGCGACTGGGCGGCGATGCTGCTGCGGATGTACACGCGGTATTTTGAGCGGAACGGCTATACGTTCGAGGAGATGGATATCACCGAGGGCGAAGAGGCCGGAATCCGTTCGATTACGCTGCGGGTAGCCGGGCCGTTCGCGTTCGGGAAATTATCATGCGAGATCGGCGTGCATCGGCTGGTGCGAATCAGTCCGTTTGACTCCAACGCGCGGCGGCATACGAGCTTCGCTGCGGTAGATGTGATGCCCGAATATGATGACGATGTCGAGATTGAAATCGACGATGAGGATTTGCGGATCGATACCTATCGTGCCGGCGGGGCGGGCGGACAGCATGTCAATAAGACCAGCTCGGCGGTGCGCATTACCCATAACCCAACCGGAATTGTGGTACAATGTCAAGCCGACCGCAGCCAGCATAAAAATAAAGCCGAGGCGATGCGGATGCTCAAAAGCAAACTGTACATGCTTGAAGAGCAAAAGCGGGATGCGGAATTGGCCAAGCTCTATAGCAACAAGGGACAGATCGCCTGGGGCAGTCAGATCCGCAGCTATGTGCTTCAGCCCTATCAGTTGATTAAGGACCATCGCACGGATTTCCAGACGGGCAATGTCAACGCGATGCTGGACGGCGATATTGAGGGATTTATCGAAAGCTATCTGCGTTTTCGCGCGGAGAAGAAACATAAACAGGAACAGACAGAAAAGGCATAATTATGGCACAGATTCAAGTCAAAGCGACACAAACGGATGCGTTAAAAATCAAGACCGAACTTTTGGCGGTTGGCGTTTTTGAGGGCAAATTGTCCGGGATGGCCGAACTGCTGGATAAGAAATTGGGCGGGGCGATTGGCTCGCTGCTTAAGCTCGGTGATTTTAAGGGTGAAGCGGCAACCAGCAGCTTGATTTATACGGGAGCGAAAATTCCGGCGTCGCGGGTTTTGCTGATTGGGCTGGGCAAGGCGGAGAAAGCGGATTTGGATACGCTGCGTAAGGCGGCGACGACAGCCTCGGCAAAAGCGGTGGAATTGAAAGCCGAGACACTGTGCGTTTGTCTGCATGAGGGCACGGAGAAATCGGATGCGGCGAAAACCGCCCAGGCGATTACCGAAGGATTGTATTTCGGGGCGTACCGCTTTGATGAATATCTGAGCGACAAGGCGAAAAAGGATAAAGATATCAAGGTCATTAAGGCGGTCATCGCGGATGCATCTGCGGCGTTTGTGTCGGCGGCGGGCAAGGGCGTTGCCGCAGGGGCGATTTTGGGCAGCTCGCAGAATTTTACGCGGGCGATTGCGAATCGTCCGGCCAGTGTGATTACGCCGAAATCGCTGGCCGATGAAGCGAAAAAGATGGCGCGGCAGGTTGGGCTTCGCTGTACGGTACTGGATGAAAAACAGCTTGCGGCCAAAAAGATGGGCGGGATTGTGGCGGTCGGGCAGGGTTCGATCAATAAGCCGCGACTGATTATATTGGAGTATAAACCGGCGAAGGCAGCCAAGAACGCTCCGGCAATTGCGCTGGTCGGCAAGGCGATTACGTTTGACTCCGGCGGCATCAGCATCAAGCCCAGCGAGGGGATGCAGGATATGAAATTTGACAAATCCGGCGGCGCTGCGGTGCTGGGGGCGATGCGGGCGATTGCGATGCTAAAGCCCAAGACTCGCGTGATCGGGCTGATTCCATCGGCGGAAAATATGCCGAGCGGGACAGCGTATCGGCCCGGCGATATTGTTAAGACGTATAGCGGAAAGACCGTTGAGATTCATAGTACCGACGCGGAAGGGCGGATGGTGTTGAGCGATGCGATTACCTACGCGAAAGAACTGGGATGCAAGACGATTGTGGATATCGCGACGCTGACCGGGGCGTGTGTTGTGGCGCTGGGGCAGAAACGGGCCGGGGTAATGAGCAATAATGAAACGCTGGTCGAAGAATTGAAAACGGCGTCGAAGGCGACGGGCGAACGCATCTGGCATCTGCCGTGCGATGATGAATATGTGGAATTGATGAAGAGCAAGATCGCCGACCTGAAGAATACCGCCGGCCGATGGGGTGCGGCGTGTACTGCGGCAGGATTTATCAGCCAGTTCGCAACGGGTGTTCGATGGGCACATCTGGATATTGCGGGCGTGGCGGTCTGGGGCGCGGACGATGGGTCGGCTCCGGGGTCGATTGGTTTTGGAGTGCGGCTGCTGGCGCAGTTTGCCGCAAAGTCATAAAAGATAACGATGACGATACGTAAAGCAATTGTGGTTGTTGTGACACTGGGGTGCATCTTTGCATTGGGCGGCAGTCTGTATGCGGAGGGCGAACCGACGACGGCCACAATCTGGCTGGATGAATTGACAACCGGAGATTGCGGAGCGGGATATCCTCAAAATAACCCTGCGGAAAAAAGTGTTTCCATCGGCGGGAAAAAGTTTGACCGGGGAATTCGAACCTGTGCGGACTGGCGCGGTGATATCAAATTGAATAAAACCGGCGTGCGTTTTGAGGCGGTTGTTGGGATTGATGATAATGCCGGGTTGTCCGAAGATTTGAAGAAGACCGCGGGCGTGACGTTTATTGTCTACGGCGATGGCAGAGAACTGTGGCGCAGCGGGATGATGAAAGCGGAACATCCATCCAAGACGGTCGAAGTGGACGTAAATGGTGTGGATGTACTGAGGCTGGTTGTGTCCGGCGATAGCGCTATTCAGGCGAATCTTGCGGGTTGGGCGAATGCGTGTATTCGGTATGCGGGGGAAAAGCCTGTGTTGATTGCGCGGGCGGTTGCTCAGCCGTATATCCTGACGCCCAAGCCGGGGCCGGCGCCGCGGATTACCGGGCCGAAGATTTTTGGTGTGCGGCCGGGAAATCCATTTTTGTTTACGATTACGGCCGTCGGGGAAAAACCGATGACGTTTGAAATTCAGGGGCTGCCGGAAGGGCTGACGCTGAATGCGGAAACCGGGCAGATTACCGGCAAGGTCGCGAAGGAAGGCGAATATAAAACGACGGTGATTGTTCAGAATAAGGCGGGCCGAGCGCAGCGCGATTTTAAAATTGTCGCAGGCGGAACGATTTGTCTGACGCCGCCGATGGGTTGGAATAGCTGGAACTGCTGGGGATGTGCGGTAGATGATGAGAAGGTGCGTGCCAGCGCCAGGGCAATGGTCGAAAGCGGTTTGAAAGATCATGGCTGGACATACATCAATATTGATGATTGCTGGATGCGGAAGCCGGACTGCAACGACCCGATTATCGGCGGGCCGGTGCGGGATGAGAATGGTTATCTGCTTCCCAACGCGAAGTTTCCGGATATGAAAGGGCTGGTGGACTATATTCATTCGCTGGGCTTGAAGGCGGGAATTTATATTTCGCCGGGGCCGATGACTTGTCAGGGATATGCCGGAAGCTGGCAGAATGAACAGAAAGATACGGAGCGGTTTGCGGAGTGGGGATTCGATTATCTCAAATATGACTGGTGCGGGTACAGCACTGTGGCGGATCAAAAAAAGCTGGAGGATTTAAAACGTCCGTATACCCTGATGCGTGAAAAATTGAATGCTGTGCCGCGGGATATTGTGTACAGTCTTTGCCAGTATGGTATGGGTGAGGTCTGGAAATGGGGTGCGGAAGTCGGCGGCAATTGCTGGCAAACAACCGGCGACATTACTGATACGTGGGTCAGCATGGCTGATATTGGTTTTAAGCAGGCGGAGTTGTATCCGTATGCCGGGCCGGGGCGATGGAATGATCCGGATATGCTGGTTGTTGGCAAGGCCGGCTGGGGGCCGCAATTGCGTATGACACGACTGACTGTGGATGAACAATATACGCATGTCAGTTTGTGGTGTTTGCTGTCGGCGCCGCTGCTGGTTGGCTGTCCGCTGGAACAGGTGGATGAGTTTACCTTTAACCTGCTGGCGAACGATGAAGTCTTGGAGGTCAACCAGGATTTGCTGGGGCAGCAGGCGCAGCGGATCGCGAAAGTTAATGATACGGAAGTTTGGTCCAAGGCCATGGAAGATGGCTCACGTGCGGCGGGATTATTTAATCGGAATCAGTGGGATTCGCAAAAAGTAACCATAAACTGGAAAGATATTGCTTTTGCCGGACAGTGCCGGGTTCGCGATCTGTGGAGACAAAGCGACCTCGGTGTTTTCGACGGGGCTTTTACCGCGGATGTACCGGCGCATGGCGTGGTTTTAATTCGGATTATTCCGATCGAGGATAAAGATGCAGGAAAATAAAGATAAGCCAATTGATTTAAAGCGGATTGAAAAAGCGGTGTTGGAAATTCTTTGTGCAGTCGGCGAGGATCCGAATCGCGAAGGATTAGTCGATACGCCGGAGCGTGTGGCGCGGATGTATGCGGAATTGCTGGATGGCATGCGGCACGAGCCGGCCGAACATTTGGAAAGTGTTTTTCACGAAAAGTATGATGAGATTGTCCTTTTGCGGGATATTCCGTTTTACAGCATTTGCGAGCATCATCTGATGCCGTTTATCGGCAAAGCGCATGTGGCGTATCTGCCGGCCGGACAGGTTCTCGGCGTCAGCAAACTGGCACGAATTATAGATGCTTTTGCCCGACGATTGCAGTTGCAGGAACGGCTGACTGAGCAGATTGCGGATTTCCTGATGAAAAATCTAAAACCGCAAGGCGTCACTGTGGTGCTGGAAGCCAGTCATAGCTGTATGACCATCCGCGGAATTAAAAAGCCCGGCGCGATGATGGTCACCAGTGCGCTGCGTGGGATTTTTAAGAGCGATCCGCGAAGCCGGTCTGAGGTGATGGCGCTGATGCATCGGAGCGAACGATATTAATGCATCGTTTGGCGCGACAAATACGATTTCAAATCGATCCATTTGGTCGGCACGAATTTCCCGGTGCAAATTCTTACGCGGGAAAGCCGGTTACCGAAGGGATTGGGCTCTATCTGGCATTGTGGGTGCATCTGAAATCAAAAATCGATGCGGATACGGGTTTTGTGGTGAATGTATCCGAAATTGACGCGGCGGTTCGTGAATGGGTGATCCCGTATTATCAGCAGCGATTTAATGCGTGGTTTCGGAATCGGCAGACGCCGGGGTGGAATGAACTGGTTGAGCTTTTGCGGGAATCCAGACAAAGGCTGCTGGCGGCATTGGGCGGACCAAAACGATTATGGAAAATGGAGATGGAAATCAGCCCGTTTAGAAAGATATCCGTCGCCTGGGAGACAGTGGAAATGGTAACGTATACGGAAAAATTTGAATTCGCGGCGATGCATAAGCTGTGGAATGAGAAATTCGATAAAAAGACCAATTATAAATTGTTTGGCAAGTGTGCCAATCCGACGGGACACGGCCATAATTATATTCTTGAAGTGGTGGTTGAGCCGCCGAAAACTAAAATGGGCTGGCTGGAACCATTTGAGAAAATAGTAAAAGAACGATTTATAGACATTGTAGACCACAAAAACCTTAATAAAGATGTTTCAATTTTTCAGAAAACAAACCCAACGGTAGAAAATATCGCAAAGTTTGCCTGGAAGTCGCTGAAATCCAAACTCAAACCGTGTAAATTAGTAGAAGTAATAGTTTGGGAAAATGATCGGACGTATTGCAGATACAGTGAGTCGTAAATTGTGGGCCGATAAGACGTTTGATTATTTTTAAGTTTGACAAAATC
The DNA here is from genome assembly GCA_964437685.1 of uncultured Pirellulales bacterium. Taxonomy (GTDB): domain Bacteria; phylum Planctomycetota; class Phycisphaerae; order Sedimentisphaerales; family Anaerohalosphaeraceae; genus Anaeroglomus. Next base: position 7,271 of record CAYTHV010000003.1, on the reverse strand, counting down.
TGAACAATATTAACAATAAGTATTTAACTAAGAATGATAAAATATCCGATATTTAGAGTAGTCTTTTGGTAGTGAAAAGATGAAATAATAAACACTACCCATGACGATTTTCGATAAGTGATTTTTAAATAAGCTCTTACGTGGAATCTGCTGGCTTTTTAGGGACAGCCGACCGGCACGGAGTGTAGGTATATATAATTTTTGATATGAAATCACCTGATTGAAAGAGCAATTTGATGAAAGTATCAGTGGTAGGCGTTGGATATGTAGGGCTTGTGTCGGCGGCATGTCTGGCTGATGGCGGCAACCACGTTATCTGTGTCGATTCTGATGAAAAGAAGATCGAGGCTCTGAAAAAGGGCATTATTCCTATATATGAGCCTGGGCTTACTGAGGTTGTGGCTCGGAATGAAAAAGCCGGACGTTTGATTTTTACAACCAGCCTGAAAGAGGGAGTTGATAATTCATTAGTGATATTTCTGGGGGTTGGAACTCCCAGCGCTGCGGATGGGTCGGCGGATATTTCGGCAGTGCTGAAAGTGGCCGAGCAAATCGCCGGAACGATGAGCAGCTATAAAATTATTGTGACAAAAAGCACGGTTCCCGTTGGAACACACAAAAAAGTCAGCGAATTAATTGCGTCGAAAACGGAAGTCCCATTTGATTATGTCAGCAATCCGGAGTTTTTGAAAGAGGGTTCCGCGGTCGAAGATTTTATGAAACCTGACCGTGTGATTATTGGGACGACAAATCCGGCGGTGATGGAAATCATGCGGGAATTATACAATCCGTTTATGCGGAAAAGCAGTCGTATCTTATTTATGGATCCGGCCAGCGCTGAGATGGCCAAGTATGCGGCTAATACGATGCTAGCGGCGCGCATTTCGTTTATGAATGAATTGTCGATGTTGTGTGAAAAAGTCGGCGCCGATGTCGAACAGGTGCGTGCCGGGATGGGCAGTGATTCCCGGATAGGCAGTGCGTTTTTGTTTCCCGGTGTTGGCTACGGCGGAAGCTGTTTTCCCAAAGATGTTCGGGCGCTGACGTATATGGGTAATCAGGCTGGTGTTCCGATGACGATTGCCCAGGCGGTACAGGAAGTAAATTATAAACAGCAGGCACGATTTGCGGAAAAGATCATTGACTATTTCAAGGGTCGGTCAGATGTTCAGCTTGGCGCGTGGGGGTTGGCATTTAAAGCCCGCACGGATGACATTCGTGAGTCGCCGGCGATTTCCTGCATAGAGAAATTTCTTGCTGCGGGAATCAAGGTTGTCGCTTTTGACCCGGAAGCGATGGAGCCGACAAAGCAGAAGCTGGGCGACCGGATTCGCATGGTCGGTGATGGATATGATGTACTGGATGGTTCGGATGCGCTGGTGGTCTTTACGGACTGGCAGGAATTTCGCACGCCGGATTTCGACCAGATTGCCAAGCGGCTGAAAAAACCGCTGATTTTTGACGGTCGCAATCTTTATACGCCGTCATTTGTCAAGCGGTTTGGAGTTGAATATCACTGTATTGGACGGGCGTGATAGATAAGGTGTTGTGAGATGAATGTGTTGGTTACCGGGGCGGCGGGGTTTATTGGATCGCATTTGAGCGAACGATTGATTGCTCGGGGCGATTCGGTAACGGGTCTTGATAATTTTGATCCGTTTTATGATCCTGCAATCAAGCGGGCGAATATTGCCGGATTGATTCAGTCGCCGCGGTTTACACTGGTTGAAGGCGATATTCGCGATAAGGCTGCTGTTGAGACGATTTTGGGCCGTGCGAAGTTTGATGTGATTGTTCACCTGGCGGCCAAGGCGGGCGTTCGCCCTTCGATTGCCGACCCGGTTGGGTATGTCGATACCAATATCAACGGTACGGTAACGATGCTGGAGGCGGCTCGGGCGGCGGGGATACAAAAATTTGTTTTTGCTTCCAGTTCGAGTGTTTACGGCAATAATCCCAAAGTGCCGTTTTCAGAAACGGATAATGTGGATTTTCCCATTTCGCCCTACGCAGCAACAAAAAAAGCGGGCGAGCTGATTTGTTATACGTACAGCCATTTGTATGGAATGGATATGACCTGCCTGCGGTTTTTCACGGTGTATGGTCCCCGGCAGCGGCCCGATCTGGCGATTCATAAATTTGCCCGGTTGATCGAACAGGGTAAGTCGATCCCAATGTATGGGGATGGGTCGATGCAGCGTGACTTTACGTATATTGATGATATCGTCGATGGTATTGTCGCCGCGATGAATCAATGTCAGGGATACAATATTTATAATCTGGGCGAGTCACGGCCGGTACGGCTGGATGTGCTGATTGCCGCACTTTCAACGGCATTGGGCAAAAAGGCGATTATTGAACATCTACCCGATCAGCCGGGAGATGTCCGGCAGACCTATGCGGATGTGGATAAGGCGATGCGTCAGTTGGGGTATCAGCCGAAGACACATCTGGCCGATGGACTCAGGGAATTTGTAAAATGGATGCGAAAGAAATAAGGATTGTATGAAGAAGGCATTAATTACCGGCATTACGGGGCAGGATGGGTCGTATTTAACCGAGCTGCTTTTGGATAAGGGATATGAAGTCTATGGTATTATTCGGCGGTCATCGACATTTAATACCGACCGGATTGACCATCTTTATCAGGACCCGCACAAGCAGCCCAGATTAAAATTGATTTACGGCGATCTGACGGATGGCGGCAATTTGTCAACAGTGCTGAATGATATACAGCCGGACGAAGTGTATAATCTTGGTGCACAGAGCCATGTCCGGGTTAGTTTTGACCAGCCGATTTATACCGTAAATGTCGATGCACTGGGTACGCTGCGATTGCTCGAGGCGCTGCGGATGATGAAAAAGCCGCCGCGATTTTATCAGGCGTCGTCCAGCGAGATGTATGGCAAAGTAGTTGAAACGCCGCAGACCGAAGCGACGCCGTTTTATCCGCGCAGTCCTTATGGGTGTGCCAAGGTTTATAGTTTCTGGCAGACGATCAACTACCGGGAAGCCTACAATGTTTTTGCCTGTAATGGCATTTTGTTCAATCACGAATCGCCTCGCCGCGGTGAGACGTTTGTGACGCGAAAAATTACGCGTGCGGCGACACGCATCAAAGAGGGCTTGCAGGATAAGCTGTTTCTGGGCAACTTAGACGCCAAACGCGACTGGGGATTTGCGGGCGATTATGTGGAGGCGATGTGGCTGATGCTCCAGCAGGACACGCCGGATGATTATGTTGTCGCTACCGGTCAGACCTATTCGGTGCGGCAATTTTTGGATGAGGTCTTTGGGCATCTGGGGCTGGATTGGCAAAAATTTGTTCAGATTGATCCGAAGTATTTCCGTCCGACGGAAGTAGATTTGCTGCTGGGTGATTCCGGCAAAGCGCGGAAGATGCTGGGCTGGCAGCCGAAGGTTGGATTTAAACAGCTTGCCCAGATGATGACGGAGTCCGACTGGGAGATTGCCAGGAAAGAGCGGATTCTGAAGGAACACGGCAAGTAAGAATTTAAAATTTAAAATCAAAAAATTAAAACAACTGGATTCCCGCCTGCGCGGGAATGACAATAAGCAGCCACAGCCTAACTTCGTTAGACCGTGCCACACGTGTGAGAGTGATTTTTGAAATTTGCATTGTCATTTTGATATTTACAATTTGATTTTTGATATAACGATTATCCATAAACGGATCAATATCTTCTTATGCTAAATTTAACACAACAGCGCATAGTGATTACCGGCGGGGCGGGGTTTTTGGGCAAGCATCTTCAACAGCGGCTTTTTGCCCGCGGCGTTACCCCGCAGAATATTTTGATACCCTTGATTGAAGATTACGATCTGACGAAAGAAGCGGATTGTGCCCGGATGTATGATACGATGCGGCCGGATGTGGTGTTGCATCTGGCGGCGGAAGTCGGCGGGATTGGAGCCAATCGTCAAAACCCGGGGCGATTTTTCTATGCCAATATGGCGATGGGACTGCATTTAATAGAACAGGCTCGTATTCGCAAGCTGAAAAAATTCGTTCAGGTCGGAACGATTTGCGCTTATCCGAAATTTACGCCGGTACCGTTTAAGGAGGAAGACCTCTGGAACGGTTATCCGGAAGAGACCAACGCCCCGTATGGTGTGGCAAAAAAGGCACTGCTGGTAATGCTGCAGGGCTATCGTCAGCAATATGCACTGAATGGGATTTATCTGCTGCCGGTGAATTTATATGGGCCGGGAGATAATTTCAGCCCGTCAAGCAGCCATGTGATTCCGGCGCTGATTAAAAAATGCGTCGATGCAATTGATGCGGGCAAAGATGCTATCGAGTGCTGGTGAACGGGATCGGCCAGCCGGGAATTTATTTATGCCCCGGATGCGGCGGAAGGAATTGTTCTGGCAACGGAAAAATACGACAGCGCCGAGCCGGTCAATATCGGGGCGGGATTTGAGATCACGATTAAAAATCTTGTGGAAAAAATTGCCAGGCTGACAGGTTTTACCGGCCGGATTATCTGGGATCAAACCCAGCCTGATGGCCAGCCGCGGCGGTGTCTGGATACCAGTCGGGCATTGAAAGAATTTGGATTTAAGGCGACAACCGACTTTGATGCCGGCCTTAAAGCGACAATTGATTGGTATCGAGCCAATCGTACCGTTTAATGTCAGTCAAGTATTTCAAGCCTGATTTATATTCATTTGTTACCTATATCTATATATCTTGAAATGGAGAGTCAAATGCAAGTCCCTTTATTGGATCTTAAAGCGCAGTATGCGACGATTAAAGATGAAGTGTTAAAGCAAATCAATGAAGTTCTCGATTCGCAGGTATGTATCGGCGGGCCGAAAGTTGCGGCATTGGAAAAAGCCGTTGCCGAGTTGTGCGGCTGTAAATATGCCGTTGGGATGTCCAGCGGTACCGATGCGATACTGGCCAGCCTGATGGCGCTGGGAATCGGGGCGGGTGATGAGGTGATCACCACGCCGTTTACGTTTTTTGCAACCGCCGGCTGTATCGCCCGTGTGGGGGCCAAGCCGGTGTTTGTGGATATTGACCCGCGAACGTACAATATTAATCCGGCCCTGATCGAGCAGGCTATGACGCGAAAGACCAAAGCGATTATCCCGGTTCATTTGTACGGTCAGGTTGCCGATATGAACCCGATTATGCGGATTGCCAGTCAGGCATCGGTGGCGGTGATTGAAGATGCCTGCCAGGCGATTTCAGCGGCTTATGGGGATAAGAAAGCCGGTGCGATTGGAACGTGCGGGTGTTTTAGTTTCTTTCCCAGCAAAAACTTAGGCGGCATCGGCGATGGCGGGATGACGGTGACCAGCGATGAAGACCTGTATAAGATGCTCGTCTGGATGCGCAATCATGGCAGTGAGCCGAAGTATTATCACAAGTATATCGGCGGCAATTTCCGTCTGGATCCGATTCAGGCGGCGGCGCTGCTGGTTAAACTGCCTCATCTGGATAGCTGGTCGGAAAAACGGCGTAAAAACGCGGCATATTACAACAAGAAATTTGAGAACTCCGTTATTCAGACGCCGTTTATCGCAGACAATTGTAAGACGATATTCAATCAGTATGTGATCCGCATTCCCCGGCGGGATGAATTGTTTAAACATTTGCAGGCTAACAAGATCGGCTGTGAGATTTATTATCCCGTCCCGATGCACGTTCAGGAATGCTTCGCATATCTTGGATACAAGCCCGGCGATATGCCGGAATCGGAAAAGGCCGCCCGCGAGGTCATCGCGCTGCCGATTTATCCGGAATTGACGGATGAAATGAAAGATTATGTGACTAAGACAGTATTGGAATTTTATCAGTCTTAACTTTGCCTCTTGAAGTCCGGAGATGATTTTATGACAAAAGGCTGTAAGAAAACAGGATTAATTCCTGCTACACGTCATGAAATTCTGGCAATTTTGAATCAGAATAAGGATCAATTAGAACGCATCGGAGTACGGAGTTTGGATTTATTTGGCTCTGTCGCCCGTGATGAATTGACAAGCAAAAGCGATATTGATCTGGTGGTCGAGTTTGAAACGCCGCGATATGCGGTATATTGTACCTGCAAAGCTTTTCTCGAATCGCTGCTTGGCAGGCCTGTTGATTTATTGACCTGGGCGGCCGTGCGGGGTCGGCTGGCAGATGAAGTCAAGAGGGACTTGATTCATGTCGCGTAACGATCGCCTGAGAATCCTTGATATTCTGGACGCTATTGAGAAAGTGTCAGTATATACAGCCGGGCAGACTTATGAAGACTTTCTCGAGGATATGAAGACTCAGGATGCAGTTGCTCGTAATATCGAAATTATCGGCGAGGCGTCGCGCTCAGTGTCGAAGTCCTTTAAGGCTGCAAACCCTCAGATTCCATGGCGCGATATGGTGGATATGAGAAATACGCTGATTCATGTTTATTTCGGAATATTGCCCGATATTGTATGGGATGTAATGCATAAAGAATTGCCTGAACTGAAAAAAATACTGATAGAGACAGCTCGCACTTTCGATAATGATTGACTATTGGTTAAAGCCTGCCGTTTGCAGATCATGACGAATAGTAAAACTTTTTTATGAACAAAGAAATCAAGCGAAATCTTTTCTTACGGAGATAATTATGGCAACGTTGCAGCAGAAAATTGATAAGAAGCAGGTGGTTGTTGGTATTCTTGGGTTAGGTTATGTCGGCCTGCCGCTGGCGCGGGAGTTTGCGACCGCCGGAGTGAAGGTGCTGGGATTTGATATTGACGACAAGAAGATTAAGATTCTCAATTCCGGCCGCAGTATCATCAAGCATATTCCGCATGAGCAGGTTAAGTCGATGGTTAAAAACGGCCTGTTTACCGCGACCAGCGATATGTCGCAGATCAAAAAAGCCGATGCGATTTTAATTTGCGTCCCGACGCCGCTGACTAAAAATCGCGAGCCGGATATGCAGTTTATCGAAAAAAGCGCTCACACCATCGCCAAATCACTTCGCAAAGAACAGTTGATTGTGCTGGAAAGCTCGACCTATCCCGGCACGACCCGTGAAGTGATGAAGCCGATTTTGGAAGCGACCGGTCTGGTTGCGGGCAAGGATTTTTATCTGGCGTTTTCGCCGGAACGCGAAGATCCGGGCAATAAAAAATATACGACCAAGACCATTCCCAAGATTGTTGGCGGCCTGACGCCCCAATGCTGTGAATTAGCCCGTAAGGTTTATAGTTTTGCGATACAGACGCTGGTTCCGGTATCTTCTCTGGAAGCGGCCGAAGCGGCGAAG
>CAYTHV010000002.1:0-67006 GCA_964437685.1 uncultured Pirellulales bacterium | reverse complement strand
GACAAGGAGAAGAAATTTTTGCATCTTTTTTTATTTTTTTTTAAAAAAAAAAAAATTGCATGACATAGAATATCTCTTAATATAGAAACTCGAAAACTCAAGGACTCAAAAATAATGGTTTCCGCCTTATCAATACACTGCTTCTGAGCCGCCGTAGATGATTTTTAACTGGTCCACGTTGGGAATAATCGGCAGCATATTCGGCAATGGACTCAACGCATCCGACCAATACACCATAAATGCTTTTCCCATCATATAATCCCTCGGAACAACACCCTCGCGGTAAAAATCCCGCCCCATACGGTCTTTGCCTTCTACCGACCACAAGCGGGCATCCAAACTATTGGGGCTATTATCGCCGCAGACAAAAAACTCATCTTTCTCAAGCGTAAACGGCTTATCTTGCGTAGCCCTTAAGTTCCCTGCGGAAATGTAGTACATATCACGAAATAATGCGACATGATTTATGCGAATATGGCCCGAGCCTATAATTTCAACTCTCGGCGGCATTTTCTTTGCAGGCTTTCGTACCGGCAGATCAAAACTGAGCCGCTGTGCTCCAAATCGCAGTACAAGTCGATAATCCACATTGGCAAATTCGAAATATTGGGGTTCCTTATTATCCGAAGACTGCTGAATCGCGGTTTTAGCCAATTCGACGGTTTTATCGTTTTCACGACGATTTAAAACCAATGATTTACCAAACTGAATTTCACCGAGATACTGGATGCCATCTTTTTCGAGACATACCGCAATTGTCCCTTCCCCATGATTCTGGACCCAAAACCGCATCATTAAATCGCTGCACATCGGCTGACTCTGACGTGAAAAGCCATTATTGTAGGCATACACCGCGTGAAAATCATTTCCAATATCACTATTATATACAAGGGTATGTGCCCCGCCGTGGTCATCATCCAAAGAAAATACGGCAGGACCATCGGCATTCAGATTCCACCGGCTATTTGCCGTTTTTTCAAATGGTTGTTTCCAAGGCTCATTCTCGGCATCATCTGAGACAAACTGCCCAATCCTGCCGGACGATGGATAATCATTATCGTAGATTGGCATCCATAATTCATTTTGCACATTGACGGGTTTACGCTGAATACGGCCATTGATAAAAATATCACCGTCAATAATCTGTACCGTTTCGCCGGGCAGTCCAGTAAGTCGTTTGATATAATTCACCGGGGGATTCGTTGGATTCTTAAAAACCACAACATCCCATCGCTTCGGTTCCTGAAATTGATAGATACTTTTCAGAACGAAAATACGGTCGCCATTCTGTATTTTTCCCACCGCATTCATCGGCTGGTTATATCCGCAGGAAGGACACTCCGGACGGGTATAAAGCGTGTCGTCTCCACTGACATCGTAAGGGTAACCGCAGCGAAGACAACGGGCATGATAATGCGCCCCTTTGAGTGTCTCGGCCATACTTCCGGTTGGAATCTGAAATGCTTCAACGCCAAAGGCACGGAAAACCAGCGCGAGAATAAACGCAATCAGAAGCCATTCGAGCGTATTGACTACCCCTTCAAGCGTTTCACTGCGCTGCGGCACATAATAATACTCGTTGTCCGTCACAGGCTGATTTGGCTCGCGATTCTGCTGTTGTGTGTTGTCATCCATTGCTTTAATTGCTCTTCAATCCTTTGCTTGAACGTTTACCGTCCGCCATAGATAATCTTAATACCGTCCGGCTCCGGCGCACCATCTAAATAGGGAATCTTTCGCCAGCTTTCTTTCTCAAAACGCCAATTGCCGGGAAAATGCACAAAAAACGCCTTACCAACTAAGTAATCCCGCGGGACAACGCCTTGCCGATAAGATTGTCCGGGGTTGGCTTTTGTCGGCTCACGCCACATGCGGGCGTCATAACTATTGGGGCTATTATCGCCGCAGACAAAAAACTCATCGGGATTGAGCGTCAAGGGAGCGCCTTCGTATGCCCGCTGCATACCATATTTAGGATCGGTTAAATAAGTCGGCTTGTCAGTATAATGAATATCTCGCATTAATTGGATATGGCGAAGCTGAAGTTTTCCATACCCCATAATTGAAGCAACAGGAAGCGACAGTCGATCCATCCCAACATCAAATTTTTTCTTGCCCAAATCATATTCCACTTTACTCTGCCCATATTCCAGCGTCAAAAGGTGATCCACGTTGGCAAATCGCAATCGCTGAATACCTGTTTTATCAGTTTCTGAAATAGTATTCTCAGCAAGAACTTTGCGACTGCCGTTATCTATGCGGCAAATAGTCATCCGGCCATCGGCACGAACCATTCCTTCGTATGAGATTCCATACTTGCTCAGCTTTGCGCCGATACCCGCGGCATCTTCCATTTTCACATAATACTGCAACATCAAATCACTGCAAACGGGCTGTACATCATACCCCATCGAGGGGTCATACGCATACACTGCACGAAAATCATTGCCAATCGCCGGATTATAGCGCAACTCCTGTAGGTTGTCCTGCGAGCCGCTATCTAATGAAAAAACTGACGGGCCGTCGGCATTCAGCGTCCAAGCCACACCATCCATATTCTCAAACGGCTGCCTCCAGGCATGCCGGTTGAATCGTGTTTGCCCGGGTCGGGCAGGCTGGTAGTCGTTATCATAAACGCACATCCACATTTCATTTTGCACATGTTCCGGCTTGCGGGCGATCTCATCATTGATATAAATATCGCCATCGACAATTTCGACTTTTTCTCCCGGCAGCGCAATCAGTCGCTTGATATAATTGATTGCAGGCTCAACCGGATTTTTGAAAACAATCACATCCCACCGCTTTGGCTCAAAAAACTGGTAAATGCACTTCAGCACAAAAATCTGGTCACCCCGACTGACAGCGCGAGTCGGCGCGGGCTTGCCTTCCGATGTATAAAAACGCCCGTCAACCCTGCTCTTTAGCCCTGTATCTTCATAATGGCCGCAACTGGGGCATCGCGGCTCAGCAGGAATTACCACTAAATTCTGTCGCGGAACGGTATTCTCAGCAAGCCCAAAAGCACGCGGATAAAACTCATAATCATACCGATGGCCGCACTGTTCACACCGCAGACGAAAATGCGATCCGCGCAGCGTTTCGGCCATACTCCCAGTCGGAATGCGGTAGACCTGCATAACAAATACGATAAATACCAGCGTTCCGGCCAGTGCGGTGACAATCCATTCTAAATTATGATAGATTGTATCCACTGTTGGATTGCCGCTGACGATATATTTTTCAACCTGCTTCGTTTTCATTTTGCCATCCATAAAATATATAAAACACATTATTATCCTCTCCAAATGGGCACAGGTCAAGGAATTCTATCCTTTTTTTGTAGATTATTAACATTTTGCCTCAAGCCGGATACCTTAAAGAAAGAAAAAATCTTTTAAAAAAACTCTTGCCGATTCGAAGTCTATTCTGTATAGTGATTTGCGTTATCATAAAAGCGGCAGACAGCCGCGGTTTTACGCTATCGTTAAGTATTATACTATATCGAAACTCAGGTTTATACTTCGTGAGGGTATCCGAATGGCAACCATCACCAAAAAAGAGTTAATTGATCGGATTTCCGAGGGGTCTCAGGCCAAGCGGGTTCTGGTCAAACGCGTCATCCAGTCTTTTCTCGATGAAATTATCGCGGAGCTGGCACAGGACAATCGGTTAGAGTTCCGTGATTTCGGCATCTTCGAAACACGGACTCGCGCTAGTCGCATGGCGCAAAACCCCAAAACGCTGGAACGCGTGGAAGTCCCCCCAAAACGCAGCGTAAAGTTTAAAATGGGTCGTCTGATGAAAAGCAAGCTCTGCCCAGAACAACCTGCGACAGAATAAAAAAGCTTCTTTTACATACTCCACATTAGTGGACCCTGTAAGTCTTAATAGTAATCTCATATTATATGGAGAAAACTATGGCTGAAGGTACGGTCAAGTGGTATGACAAAAAAAAAGGATATGGCTTTATCCTTAGCGATAGTGGTGAAGATATCTTTGTTCACTACACAAGCTTTGCAGATACAGCTATCCGCTCTCTCGATGAAGGCTCTAAAGTCTTGTATGAGATTGTCAGCGGCGAAAAGGGCCCGCGTGCCCAAAACCTAACGCTGAAAAAGTAAAATAAAATCCGATTAGACATGAACTATTCGTTGTTGAAGGGGTTAATTTCACTAAAAAATTCTCCACCCACCTATTAAATCTTCCTGTCAATTCTATGTTTTTGTGCCATTCGAGAGGGATAGAATAGGGTTATCGCTATTTCCGTTAATCCGGCTGTTGCTGCAGCAAAACAAGTATTTCTTCTTTTTTGGGCAGTGCATCCTGAACTCCAAATCGGCTCCGTGTCAATGTTTCGGCGACAACCGCAAACCGCACAGCCATATCTATAGAGTCGTCAGTTGCATAACATGCCGCAAGAGCTCCACAAAAAGCATCTACTGCACCGCCATTATCGACCACATCCAGTTCAATGCCAGGAATGTGCCGACAGCCCTGACGATCTATGATTAACGCCCCCCGCCAGCCGAGCGTCATAACTACACACGACACACCTTTTCCGACCAGATACGTCCCTACAGATTTTAATTCCGCTATCCCTCCAGCTCCCAGCTCACTGGCACAAATAAAATCTCCAAATCGGAGCAGCAATACCGACACATTATAATACTCCATCGGCCAATTTACGTCGTTAAGACTTTCTAAATTGTGATGAGGCAGGCAAACATCTAAAACGACTCGTTTTTTATGGATTTGAGCCGTTCGTACCGCCGCCACAACCGCATCCGGAGGCAAAGGATCGCAGATAACAACCGCATCACTGGTGGAAATAAGCTGTTCGGCGGCCGCATACTCAACCTCATCACGCCCAAGTGTTCGATTTGCGCCGGAACAGACATAAACGCTGTTTTCTCCTCGCGGATCAACCAGTGTAATAGCAACACCTGTACTCATTGCCGCGACAGGATAAATCAATTCCGTATGAATATTATATTGACCGAGATTTTTTCGAATTAACTGACCAAAGCAATCATCGCCGACTTTGGCAATAACCGACACGTCACATCCACAGAGAGACGCCTGAATCGCCCGGTTTACACCTGAACCGGACGGCGTGTGAGAAAAAGAAGTTCCCTCCGTTTTCATGCCCGCAGACAGAAATGCCTGACACCGTAAAGCCATATCTACATAAACCGGGCCTATTATAACAAGTTTTGGAATCCGTTCTGCCATTGCCGCTATTCCTTAAAACCTTTAAAATACACTCAACTGTAAAAAAACAGAAATCCCACGGAATGGGAATTATAACACATTACTATGCACAGAAATATAGCAAACATTCAAAAAAAGGAAAGTCCGCATATCTTTTTTTGCGCATAAAAAAAGCGGCCCTAAAGCCGCTTTTATCACTTATACATAAAAACTACTGAGTTGTGACACTTTTGGGATCAATTCCATTCTCAATAGCCTGGATTTTCTTGACTCGGCGGAGATGTCGTCCACCCATAAAATCAGTTGCTAAAAAGGTTTCCACCATTTTTTGCAGCATCGCCGGTCCCAATAGATCTCCGGAAAGACACAATACATTCGCATCATTATGCTCGCGACAAACCTTTGCAGCAATTTCATCATAACATAACGCTGCACGAACTCCCTTGACTTTGTTGGCTGCGATACACATGCCAATTCCCGTTCCACAGACTAATATCGCCCGATTGGCGCGTCCCTGTGACACCGCGGTAGCAGCATCATACGCCCCATCCGGATAGTCCATCGGCTGTTCATCCGATCCGTGGCTGCAATCGATAAATTCATGACCCAATTGAGCCAGAATTGCTTTAATTTGTTCAACCGTTTTCACACCCCGATGGTCTGTTGCCAGTGCGATTTTCATAGTATATCCTTCATCTGTCTTTCAACGGCTTGTTCGATACGATCCGCACAAACCTTGTATTCTCGTTCTCCAAGACCCATAGGGTCTGGAATGTCATTATTTTCACCATCCAGCAAAAACGTCCGCATTGACGCCGTACTGTCCATTGCCAGTATTGCATCCCGATGATGTCGTCCCATCACAAATATCATATCGGCATCCCGGACATCTCGGCGGCTTAAAAACCTGCTGCGGTGCCGCTCCAGCGACAATCCTTTGTGTTGAAGTACGTGAACCGCTTCATTACTGGCTGGACATCCATCGTAAGCCGAAATACCAAACGATTCTATTATATATCCAAATACAGGAAGCTCGTCAACCTTACACGATAATTTATTTGCGAAATATTTTGCGGCCATTGCTTCGGCCATCGGACTGCGGCAGGTATTTCCTGTGCAAACAAACAATATTCGAGCGGTCGAGAGTGTTTCAATCTCTTGCTTTTTTAATACACCCTCACGTAATACCTCCACTCTATCGGAAGCAATTTTCACAACGGTGCTGTTTTGACGATATCGGCAGGCATCGGCACCACCATCGACAATTGCCTCAATTTGTCCATCAAAATACTCCAGAACTTGCTGTGCCGTAGTCGCCGGTTCCTGGCCGGATGGATTGGCACTGGGAGCCACAATCGGCCAGACCGTTTCAGATAAGATTTGAATCGCCGGCTGGCAGTCTGGAACTCGAATTCCAATGGAGCCATTTTCATATAAAATATTAAAGACTTTGTCGCCAAGTCTATGCCGCTGCTGTTCAAGCTGCTCATCATCCAGCGAGCAAACCAATGTAATCGGTCCCGGAAGTCCCTTACGAACAAGTGATTTTACTCGAATCGACATTTTTGGGATATACCGCTGTACTTCTTCTGCACGTCCCAGATGGAGTGAATAGCGTTTGCCTTCTGCACGGGCTTTGACCTGATCCAGCCACTGAATAGCTTCCGGCTCTGCGCGGCAAGCCAAACCATAGACGGTTTCAGTAGGCAGCCCCACCAATCCCCCATTATCGAGGATTTTTGACGCCAATCGGATAATTTTATCCTGATTTTTCTGATCCCATTTGTAGTATTCAGTCTTCATTGCAGATAAAAATAACAGATATTCACCGATTTCAGCAAAGAAATTTTTCTCCGACCCTATTTTTACAGAAAAACCTTAGAACTTTGCATTGAAAGCAATTTCCAGTTTTGCTACAATAACAGAGTAAATTAACCACAGAACAAAGGGGAATGATCATGAAAGTACGAATTGAAGATAGCTGTACCGCCTGCGGGCTGTGCGTGGACACCTGTCCGGAAGTATTTACCATGGGGGATAATATGGCGGAAGTTCTTGTCGACGTCGTACCTGCGGAACAGGAAGATGCGGTTCAGCAGGCCGCCGACGAATGCCCTGTTGAGGCGATTATTGTCGAGTAACGCGCTTTCGCAGAATATCACACATTTTCCCAGTCGAAAATAACACACAGAGACTGTGCGGTATTGTTAAGCAATGACTGATATACATTTTGCGCATCTGCGGGGTTAGCTTTGCCATACAATCCATCCACCTTTACGGCACCCTGGGCGAGCCATTTAATTGCCGCAACAAAGTTCCCAAATATGCTGTGAGGCTGGAAATCCGAGGTATGCAACGGCAATTCCCATTCCCAGCCGCTGCGTAAAACCGCATATTTATGAAATACCAGAGACAGCAATTCATGGGCATAATAATCCGTCCGGCGGCGCCACGGCACGCCTACCAATACGATTTCCCCTCGTTTGCGAATCATCTTGCACGCATCGAGAACCACACCTTCGTGGCCAGAACACTCGACCACTAATCCGACTTTTCCGACAATAGCCAAATCCTCGGTGGGTATGGATTCATACAAGGTCTGTATGCCAACATTATTGGCCCACTGGCGTCTTCGCTTTTCCGGTTCACAGCCAATCACATTATAGCCGCAGACTTGAAATACCAATGCGGCCATAAGACCCACAGGGCCAAGACCTGTTACCATCACGGCCTCCGTCGGTTTCGCAGTGGTTGTCGCAAGGGTGGTCATGGAAATACCCATCATGCGGGCAAACAGAGCTTTTTCGCTGGCAAGCGTCGGCGGGACCGGTACGCATTTTGCAATTGGCACATGCTGAAATGAACGATGGCTGCCGAGGCAGAATAGGCGGTCGCCAATCTTTACATCTTTAACCGCGCTGCCGACTTCCTCAACAACAAATACCGCCGAATACCCCGGGCAGCTCGGAAAGGTATTTCCACAATAATTCCATGAAAGTTCCGTACCAGCACTAATCAAAGTGCAAAGCGTTCGGCCGCGGACTTCATCTTCCGCCAGCGGCTTATCATCGGAAACCGCAAGCAATTCAGCATTCTGTTTCGATGTGACGACAACTGCATAGTGTTTTTTGTTCATAACGTCAGTCCTTCCTGTTGAGCGACAGAGCGAATATGCGCTGCTGCCTGCTGATACTCGGATGCCTCCGGCAAATGTTCCAGCATCAGCGGCGTATCAATATCCAATTTTTCAAGTTCTCTCAGGTAGACACGATAATCCAGAAAACCTTTTCCCGGCCTTGCTTCTTCAAGACAAACCGTCAGGCGATCATGGAGAAAGATATCCTTGGCGTGGCAGCTTTTAATATAGCCGCCGATTTTCGCGAAACATTCTTTGATAAAAGAAGCATTGGCAAAATACCGATGCGGGCTGCAAATCATATTTACGGGATCAAAATGTGCCGCAAACGCCTTTCGATCTATCGCGGAAATCAGCCGAAGATAGGCATCCGGCGAATCAGGGTACATCCACGGCATTGTTTCCAGTGTGTAAAATGTGCCGGAAGGCCGCACATCGTCGATGATTTGACGCACAACCTGGACAATCATATCAAATGTTTCATCGGTAAGATTCGCCTTATCCGGCCCATCCCATTTTGCTCCGCGAGAACCTGAAATATTGACACAGCATTTGGCGCCTATTTTGGACGCCACTTCCAGACCTTTTTTACATTTACTGACGGCTTCTTTACGCTCAGATTCATCGCTGCACAGCGGGTTATTCCAAATGCCGACTTCTGCAATGATAATGTTTGCAGCTTTTGCCGCATTCCGATAACTTTTTATCTCATCATCGGATGCATCAAACCCCACAGGGCAATAGGCAGCTTTATAGCCAAGCCGTTTTACCGCCGGTACCCATGAATCGGGATCTGAATATTTCTCAAAAACAGGTCCGCCAAGTCTCATTGTATCGCTTTCATTTCTGGAGTATATTTAACAACATTATCGTTTGGGAACCAGCCGCAAGGTTATGATCTCAAACGGATTGACATCTATTTTAACCTGATTATCCGTATGATTTAAACTGAGTTGGTTGTCCTCGAGCAAGTTTGTTCGCCAAGCTTCCTTGATTCCAAAGCCGGCAGTCAGTACCACCGTCCCGCGTTTACGAAGACTTTCGTACAGCCTTACAATGATTCCATTGCCATCTTCCGCATGTTTGACCGTTTCAATAATCACATTTGGACTATCCGCTCTCAGAAGCGTATTAATCGCAGGGATATCTTGTTTTGCAGAATGATTCGCCCCGGCAGGGACATATGCAATAGCCGGATCATTGAGTGTATAGGCGGCAGAGAGCGTCACTTCGCTCAATTTCCCGGCGTGAGGAAGCAAACTATACTTGAACTGGTGCTGCCCCTGATCCGCATCCGGATCCGGCCCATTCGTGCTGCGCAACAGGGTAATTCGCATTACGTTATCTTTGGTGTCATGGCCGTATTTGCAATCATTCAGCAGGCTTACGCCGTAATTTCCTTCACTCAAATCAACCCATTTCTGGGCGCACACCTCAAATCGCGCCCAATCCCAGCTTGTATTTCGATAGGTCGGCCTTTCGAGGTGGCCCCACTGTACTTCGTAGGTGGCAGTCGAAGAAAGGACCTCAACAGGAAAGGCACTCTTGAGCAAAACATATTTTTCAGACCAGTTGATTGTCGTATCAATATCAATCCGGGGACTATTGTGCGTCAGTGAAATCCGCTGAACATAGTCGCTGTGCAGGATTCGACGGCGTATTTCCAGAGTCGCACGCAATGGCCCGGTTTCGATCACTTTTACTGATAAGGCAGGATCGCTTGTCCACATCTTGTCTTCGAAAAATATATCAATGTCCCAGGCGTCGCCCAAACCTGTAATTTTGTCCGCAAGCGGTCGATCTTCAAAGGCCTGGATTTGATTGGCAATCGTATTTTTCGGCAGTACATTACGGCCATTGGCTTTATCGTAAATACCGATGATATCGCCTGCTTTGCTGAATTCTATCCGGACAAACTCATTTTCGAGAAGTTCCGGCTTTGCAATCAGCTTATTTTCAGATTTACTCGTCCTATTACCTGAAAACATCAGCGGCGTAACGCTCAATGGGTCAAGCTTATTCATATCAAGCAGAGAACCGTTTGCAACAGGCTGCACCGTCACCGATGTGCCATCCGGCCGCTTTACGCCTTTGCCTTCGGGAAGTTCCAGCGGCACAAATACAAGGTCTGAGGATTGGAATCCGGCGGGATTTACTACTAACATATCTCCGCCCATTTGGCTGGAAATCGCGGATAACGCCTCATTGCGGCATTTTGTAACCGATTCTTTGACTTGCCGGTAATCTTCCAGCGAATCGACGTAAACCTGATTGATGCTGCTGCCGGGGATGATGTCGTGAAATTGGTTTAAACATACCAATTCCCAGGCTTTACGCAGCGCAGCAGAAGGATATTGATACTTGCTATCGACAAGGCCGGCCAGCGTCGCCAGAAATTCCGTATCGTGGAGCAAAAATTCAGCCTTGCGATTTTCTCTTTTATTGCGACTCTGAGTGGTATAGGTGCCGCGATGGAATTCGAGATACAGCTCCCCTTTCCATACTGGCAGACGATCCGAACAGGCAGCCTCCAGCTTTTTGAAAAAAGCATGTGCACTGGACGATTCCACTCGCGGAGCACCCGGGAAACTTTTCATCTCACAAATATTTTCCAGCATTTCCCGCGTCGGGCCGCCGCCGCCATCGCCATAACCATACACCATCAGCAACTGCTGATGAAGCTCCTTTTGCTGAAAGTTTGTCCACGTCCAGATCATCTGTTCTGGCGTTGCCGCCGCATTGTATGTACTTATTGCCAACTCCGTATTGACCGGGGTTGTGGCAAAATGCGTCAGGACTTTGGTACCGTCAATGCCCTCCCACATGAAACTGTCATAGGGAAGCCTATTGTACTGATTCCAACTTATTTTCGTAGTGAAGAAATATTTCAGCCCCGCCTCTTTCATCAATTGGGGCAAATTGGCGGAATAGCCGAATACATCCGGCAACCACAGAATAGGAGACTCTGTTTCTTTGCCGAAATGTTCACGAAAGAAATTTCGACCCAACAGGAATTGCCTTGCCAGCGACTCCGAGCCGGTGACATTGCAGTCGGCCTCGACCCACATGCCACCGGTTATTTCCCACCGGCCCTGCTGTACACGTTTTTTGATTTCCTCAAAAAGCTGCGGGTAGTCCTGCCGCACATAATCATAAAGCTGCGGCTGACTCTGCGTAAAATGATAGTGGTCAAACTGCTCCATCAGCCGCAAGACGGTATGGAATGTACGGCCGCTTTTTCGGCGCGTCTGTGCTACCGTCCACAGCCACGCAACATCAATATGCGAATGTCCCGCCGCAACAATATCCACATCCAACGGCGAACCGGCTTTATCAATTCCCGCATTCAAACAGGCGTGAGCTTCCGGAATGCTTCTGTAAAAAGCATCGGTTAGCGGTTCCCGAATATCCAATACTTTGAACGCATCTTCGAGTGCATTGAGCAATAACCCTTTTGCGGGGGATTCATCTTTTATAGTGGCCGCGGTACCGAGAGCAACGCGCGCAACTGCGATAAAATCCCGTGTGGGCCGGTCGATCTGGACCACCGCACACGGCCGCATCAGAAGCTTTTCATTGGGAACATCTCTAAGTTCGTTGTTCCATCCGCCTATGCCGGTCCAGCCATGCAAAGACAACAGATGGCTCTTCCCATCCCTGCATACGTCCGGCAAGAGAATCTCCTGATGATGCCGATCACAGGCAGCATAAGAACATCCATCTATATATGCCAAGGCCTCGGGGTGACTGAAATCACCAGGCTCGCCAAGGGGCAGATACAAGGCCACAGGAGTGGTTTTATCCCACTCAGCGGGCACTGTGAATGAGGTTCGCAATATAAAATTTTCACTCGTTCGCCCCCAATACGTATTGGGTTCAATCACACGCCAGTTACGGTCATCGACATCGTTCCCAACCGGCGGTTCCTGTCGGCAATCTTCCAATGCCATAAAACGAAACGGCGAAATTAAACAGGTTCGGCGATATACAAATGATTCTATCAGAGCGATTCGCTGAGCAATCTTCTTTGCCGTCCATCGTTGATTATGATACATTTTTTCCTCTATTTTATATATAGTCAAAATTTAAAGAGGAATAGTTATATATCACTCTACATCAAAAATCAACGGCAAAGGATTAAAGGGGATTTCCTTATAAACACCATCTGCTTTCGCATCTAATTCGGAGAATTTCGCCGACGCCGCCGACACGACAGCCTTAACGGCCTTTTTACCAATTTCCACAGAAGCCCGATGCGGGTATCCCATGACGCCGACTTTGATATCAGGACGCTGCGACATCCGCGGGACAACCAGTTTATCATCCACGATTTTTTCCGCATGCTGATAATTATCCGGATGTTCGATTTGGAGTTTTAGTAACGGTTCCAGATCCGTTTCAAGCTGATCCATCTGCACAAGATCAGGCTCAAGAGCCATCACAAATGAGGTTTCAAACCATCCTGCATGCCAGTCGCCTTCCCCAAATGCCTTTTTTAGGCCGCCGGCTTCGGCGCCAAAATCCCACACACCAGAAAGCACGATCATTACATCAGAGAACGCAGGATTGGTTCTCAAAAGAACCTGTATCGCATCCTTTAATGCACGGGCATTTTCACTGCCGCCATGGCACAAAAAGAGATAAAAATTGCGAAAACCCTGTGAAACAAGGGAAATAAGCGTATCACTGATCGCAAGCGACATCACCGCCGGAGAAATATTTATCGTACCCGGCAGACCGCCGCCGGAAAATGACTGATGGAACGTTGGGGCGACGAGAATGCCCGTCTGTTTGCCAATCATTCGCCCCAGATGGGTCGCAATCAACGCATCCGTATACAAGGGAAGATGATAACCATGCTGTTCAATTACACCGATGGGGAGAATAATCGATTTTTTCGTCTGGAGATATTCACGGACTTCTTTTACCGTCATATTTTCCATTACAGGAAAGTGTTTTGCTGTTTTATTTGCCATTTTATTCCTCATTTCAAAAAATATTTTATTTTTATCTGCAAACCATTTTACAAGTTTACTGATAGCATCTTCCCGCCGGGAATTGTCACGGCGATTTTTTTATTCTTATTGCAAATCGTTATTTTTTTTCCCTGCTTATGCTGCCAGTCCACATTCGCCAGGTAGATTTTGCTTTGATGGCCATCATTCCAGACGGTGTAGTTGATATACTTTCTGGCTGCACCTTCGATACGAATGGGGCTGGATTTGCTTTGCTGGTCACCTATGCCTTCAAGAATACCTCGTATTGTTTTCACAAGACGCGGGTCATACGGATAATCATAAAAATTGAAGAAATAGACTTTGCCGCTGCCTATCGAATGTTCAAATAAATATTCCTGCGTCTGCTGTGCCGAAATATTTTCCAGTCTGCATGTGCGGAATTTACCAAAAACTTTCGACCCTGCACCTGCAATATCAGCACCGATTAATTGACTCAATTTTCCATCCCGTATGAGATTCGGGTTGCCTTGAAAGTCCGTTCTTGTGTCGAAATGACAGCCGCAAATAAATAATTTACCGCCGTGTTTTACGTACGCGAGTAAATTACGATAGATTCGCTCATCCATGGTATTCCAGCCGAGAAACGCAATGGCCTTATAGCGATTTAAATCAATATACGGCGAAATCACGTCGACCTGGCCATACGGGCTGCCGCTAAACATTTTTGTAAGCGACTCGTTTTTCCCAAACGTATCAAAATCCAGCGGCGGCAGCCATGCATCGGTTGCCTTCCACAGCTTTCGATATTGCGTATTGGGCCATTTGCCCCATACTACATCATCCCAGTTGCCGCTGTCGGCCAGCTCGGGGATTCGATCATCCTGCCGCCAGAACATCGACTCAAGATTGCCATATACAAAGGCAAGCGGCACATCCGGCCGGCCAATGCGACCATCCATGCAGGTAAAACGATAAAACTGCCGCACGGTATTTCGTATGTCTTTACAGAAGTTGTCTTCCCAGTCATTTCGTGAAAATGAGCTTGTTTTAAAGGCGGTGCTTTCCACGTAAATGTGTTTGCCGCCGCAGGCATAATTGAGATCCAGCAGCAGAGAAAAACGGTCGACCGCTTCTCGGTCATGCGGAAAACCGCCATACCAATCCGGCGCCAGATGGGCGCCAAAATCCTTGCCCGTTCCCCGTGCCGCTCCAAACAAAAGAGCACTGCTGCTAACCGGTTCACACAGGATACTATCTATCTTGCTTTCACGCAAATATACGCACAGCAATGATGGGTCGCCGCAAAACATTTTGGCTTTGCCGTATTTGATTTCATCAATTTGTGAATTGACAAATTCAAGATATGTGCGTTTTTTCTCAGCAAAATTCTTCGCACGTTTAATCGCTTTCGGATTTTCGAGAACAGGACTAAACGACATACAGTAGGGTTCGTGAATCTGGAATCCGGCAAAATCCTTTCCGCCGCGGGTTACGATCTCTTTTTTCAATGCATTCAACGATTTTTTTGAAAGCACCGGCAGACCACTAAACTGAAATTTAATATCGTGTGATTTACAGAAATCAATCCATCGTTTCCAATTTTTAATGTCTGTTGGATATTTTGCGGGATAATTTCTATTCGGTTTCGGACGAAACGCAAAGAAATTTCCCATTTGGGTATAAGCAAAATTTTCAAGCGTACGATCCATTTCATTTGTATCATCCTGACGAATATCGTCACAATCCATACCGATGAACACTTCACGTCCCTGCTGAGGTTCGAACACTTCGCCAATTACGGCCGAGCATTTTAATTTTTCGGCTTCAAATGCGATTTTGATATTTTTAGAAGGCTGCTTTGCTTTAAATACAAAATCACACCCTTTGCGGCGGCTGAATTCGAGAACATTTTTGGGATATTTGACGGCGATGTGCGGATAGTCATTCAGGAGGTGGAGCTTGACGGTAAAAGACGTTCCTTTCTGAACAAAATCCGGGCAATACCACACAGAAAAGTCTTCTATATCGTGAAGCTGCAGCAATTCTGCACGCTCAACCAACAGCACATTCTCGCCGCCGCTGTTATTGGTTATCTCCAGCGTGTTTTCCTGTGCGAGATATTCCTGCGGTACATCAAAATAGATCCCCGGCCATCCTTTACACACATTTTCGAGAAAAAGCTGGCCTTCCAGCATCACATGCCCATTTAATATGATTTTCGCCGGATGAATATTTAATTTCCAATTCTGCCACGCGGCGACCACTTTAAGCAGGTACCTTTCCCTTCTTTGCGGGGATTCGGCCGTTTTGTTCAGCGTAAAATTTGCCCCAATTGTCGTGTCGCAAAAACAGCACATTCTGGGCTGTGGTACACCAAACGCCCTTGTGAAGCTGTGTATTGAATCTGGGTGGCAAAAATGCTTACATTGGTCAGAACCGTAAAAGTCGTCAGCCCAGATAACGGTTTTATTCACTATATCTTCATAGAAACTAACTGCAGGGTTCATACA
This sequence comes from uncultured Pirellulales bacterium, assembly GCA_964437685.1. Lineage (GTDB taxonomy): Bacteria > Planctomycetota > Phycisphaerae > Sedimentisphaerales > Anaerohalosphaeraceae > Anaeroglomus. The sequence goes on along the minus strand of CAYTHV010000002.1, from coordinate 51,188 downwards.
ATAAACTCCATTGAAATAATCTTGTGATGTTCAACACGGACAGAAATCGTATCCTTATCGCCAACAGTCAATTGAGACTTTCTCTCTTCATTCAAATTGAGCAGATAGGCCTCTTTGATAGGGGTCGAAACTTTTATTTTTCCATTAATCGTTTTGTCCAACGGGTTAAAGACTCTAAGCACATAAGATTGTCGATCTTCGCTCTTTTTGAATGCCGACAAAACCAGATTCTCCGGCTCAATTGATAGAAAGCTCATTTTCTGCGGCAAATGGCCAAGGGTATGCGCACAGGTCTGTACCGGCGACAATGGGACATTTATTTTCTCCGCCTGTTCATAGACTTTACCCTCGGCAAAATCGCCGCAATGCGGATAAATGGCGTATTCGTATTCCATTTCTCTAAGGAGATAACTTCCCTGCTGCTGGGGGAAAAACGGCACACACCGCCAGCCGGTCAATATCATGTTTCCTACGCTTCGGAATAAAGTCAAATACAGATGAGACCGCTCGTCATTGGTTAATTCATATTCAAGTAAGGAGTTATGAACTACCGCAAGCCCCGCATTCCCATCACTGACATCCACAAAATGCTGCATCGGGAGGGTCTGCATCTCCGGATAATACTCTTTACCAGTCGAGCATACCGGTGTAGCAGGACGTTTGTCAACTATAAAATGGCCGGAAGCGCAGGCCTGTTCAGTCTTAATTCCGGTCGGCAACACAACTCGCAGCCGATGATTTTTGGCCGTATTGTTGACTTTGGTTTTTATGTCAATTTGTCGAGAGCCTCGTTTAAGCGTCAGCCATGATGTAATTTTAAGCTCAACAACATCATCGCTCCTGCGACTTGGCCCCTGAATACCATATAATGGTTCAGCACCCGAAGCCGGCAACTGCATTACAATCTCAATACCATAGGTCGCCGTAAGAGGGCCATTATCCTGACACCAGATTTTGGCGACGGAACCTAAGCTGTTATAGGTTTTATTGTCATACGGGGGATAATAACTCCAATAATTACCTACATCTCCTGTATCTTCAAAATAATGCAGATTTGTATATTCTTTTCCCGTATTTTTGTCTTTAACACTCAAGGTTCCATTCGGCAGGATCGCCACTTTAAGATACTCATTTTCCATCTGATTCGGCGCACAGGAAATTAACCCTTCAGATTCTTTTCGCATCTCAATCGGGTAAAACCAATTCCGCTTGAATTGTGTTTTGGGAACAATTCTCAGTACTTTATATCCTGTCGCCGGAATTTGCACGCAATCCACATAACAGATATGCCTATCGATGTAATGCGGCCACGGCCGTGTATCCATATCGTGCACGGGAATGGCTTTTTCCTGCCGGGATAGATGCTGAACCGTCAACTTCTTCTGGTCACAGTCAACGATTTCAAAACTCCAGACATTTTTATCCTGCGGAGTATCAATACAAACTTTGATGACATCACTGACCGGATAAGGAAGCGAGTTGAACACCACCAGCAGCATATCTTCCGCGTCATAATTTGAAAGATCAATCATTTTAATGATGTCGCCGGTCAGCTTTTCAAAGACAACCTTGCCTATCTCTACGGCCTGATTCAACCGATACACTGTATCATCGGCCGTCTTATCCTGAACAACACCGTTAATCGAATCATGCGGATGCGCTTGCAGCATGTGTTTCCATGCAATATCCAGCAGGGTTGAGGGATATCCCCTACCCATCATTCCTAAAATCGAAGCAAAAGGCTCCGCCTTTCGAATGATGAGGTTCTGTGCTTTTTTATTAAGCTGCTTGATATAGATACGGGAAGACAAGGCGTTTCCTGAACAATCACATGCCGGACCATCCCGAAGCTCACCTTTGATAACGTGCAGCTTATTTTTGTCCACACCTGTTTTCAGTTTATCTGCATACTCTTCAAGCCGACAGGTGATCAATTGCTTGTCTTTCAGCATCTTGTTTGCATCTTTTAACAGCCGTGTCAAATCCGGCTGCGGAGAAGAAAAATCACACCCATTGAGCAGCAGGCGATGATCCTTTAACACCGTATCATCAGTTGCCTTCCATGCCTTTTCGATACCTTCGAGCAGGTATTGGGAATAATATGATTTTTTAGATTCGATGAGAAAATGATCATCATCCTGTTCGTCAGGATTGGCTGAGTGATAAGCCAGGCCGGCATTACTGGGGCTATATTTAAAATCATCCGATAAATAATCTATTCCAGACCGAACTTTAATGTAGGCGTTGAAAAAGAAATTCGCCCGTGCAAAATTGCCAAGACGACTTGTCAGTACACGCGTTCCATCCGGGGATTCCCACATAAACTCGCTCTGGGGAGCTCGCTTTTCCGACACTTTTTTGGCGGCAATAATAAAATCAAAACCAAATTCACTGTATATCTGTGGAAATTGAGCAGTCTGCCCCCAGCCAAAAGAGTTATAGCCGACTTTCAAATAACCGCCGTATTTCTGTGAAAGACGGATACCCTTAAGTAAATTCCGAACAAGGCATTCGCCGTCAAGCGGATATAAATCCGGCAGAGTATACCATGGACCGATGGAAATCTTTCCCTCTTTTATATACTTGCATATTTTCTCCTGATCTTTGGGAGCAACCTCAAGATAGTCCTCTATAGGAACACATTGTCCGTCTAACAGGAAACACTGATACTCCGGGTCATTATCCAATATATTTAATAGTACTTCCATGAAATCAATCAGAAGCATTCGGTTTTTCCATATCGGATACCGCCACTCCCTGTCCCAGTGAGTATGAGGTATCAAATACCCTGTTGCTTTTTCATTCGCACTCATTTTACATCTCTCTCTACTTAACCACTTTTCAATAAATTTCAGCTATTTTATATTTTCTGCCAATCGAGACGCGATTTGACTCCACTTTGTTATCCGCTGGACATCGCCATTAAAGGTATGTGTATCTTTCATAATAATCTCTACACAACAGCCTTTGGCAATATCCAGAGTTTCACGAATATCCTGTTCAAGCTGCTTATAATCCACGGTGCCACCGCAAATCGTCGCAGGATTCGGCTTCCATGAATAAATATACTTGTAGCCAAGTTTTTCGGCGGCAATCTTTCGATTGCACCACGGCGATACGGAAATACGACGTAATCGCTTGATATGTTTTATCAGCAAATCGAACTTTTGATCCAGCGGCTCACAGCATCCATAACAAACCAGTCCGAAACGATTAAGAATCGGGAGTTGATACTGGAGTGCAAATTCATGGAAATGGTCGGGCCCAATTCCGACAAATTCCTGACTTTCACCCAATACCCACATATCCCGGGGGCGCACATGTCCGCCAAAGTCAGGAGCCGGCAATTCATCGGTTGCCCCGATGCCAGCAGAACCCACAAAATCATCCGGGCCTGAATTTAGCGAAAATATATCTTCTTTTTCAAATATGTTCAGCATATTTAATGCATCGTCGCGCAGCAGCGTCATTAAACGGTGCAATAGTTCCGGATTCTCATAAATATCAAGCATCACCTGTTCAAGACCACGAAGTTTAATAAGTTCTCCGGTAAGACCGAGCGACCACCATAAAGGGCCATATATACGCACCTTGAGGATGTCGCCAAAAATATCTTTCGCTAATTGCACCCGCCGGTTGGTCTCTTGTCTATTGACTTGAATCATCCGAAAGTGCAGCTTATCCACATCTTCTATTGTTTTCACAGGCGGTTCCCAGCCAAAAGAGCCAAGTTCCGCGGTACGGATATTTTTTTCTTTTAAACCATAGTCGCCTATTTCAACAACCCAACCAATGTTAAAGAAATTTGTCACAGGCTGGTCATCATAAATATGCTCAAACTGGTAAATAGTTTTACGCAGGGTCAGTTCCCACTCCCGCAAAAGAGGATTGCTGCACTGCAAAACAGATTCCGGCAATAACTCACGCCAGCCGCCCTCCGGATAGGCCAGCACCATGGGACGTTTGGGCATCAGCGAATTAAAACTTTTCCACAGATTAATTCGCTGAGTCTGTATCGGCATGGCTGCAATCTCTGCCAACCTCCCCGCTAACCGACGCAATACATCGCGTTCAAAGGGCTGTACTTCATCACTCTTGCTATCTGATTTCATAGAAAAGAAGTTCCATAATCTATTTAATACACGCATTCTTTAGCCGCCGCCGCATAAATTTTTAAATTCTCTGGTGGCACTTCAAAAAAATGGTCCGAAGCAGAGAGAATATACCCTCCGTTTTTGCCGAAGCCTTCGAATAAACGCCGGACTTCGGCCTTAATCTGTTGGGGTGTTCCGGTCGTCAGGATATTAAACTGATCCATCCCGCCAATCATCGCTACCCTATCTTTGTATGCTTCTCTTACTACGGCCGGATCAGTTATGTTTCCACCTGTTCCCGGCGGCGACAATGTTTCAGAGGCATCTGTTCCATTTTCAATAATGAGGTTAAGAATATGCATCATACCGCCGCAGGTATGGTAAGTACTGATATGCCCGAATTCATGGAGTTTACGGTGAATCTGGCGGTCGTAAGGTAAACAAAATTTTCGGTGCATTTCCGGAGAAATCAGGGTGTCGCTGCCGGCACCACCCCCGGTTTCAACAAGATCAAATTTCGCACCTTTCAGAGATTCTTCGACAAAACGTATCTTTTTATCCAGCAATATGCCCATAAAATCATGGACCCAATCCGGATTGTCCATCGCTTCCATAATCAGATCATTGACATCCATTAAACAACAGGCATGCTGCCAGCATCCAGCCTGATCCCCCCAGACAAAACCACGTAAAATACCGGCATCACCTACTTGATCATATGCTTTGGCAATATTTTCCTTATTTAATTTCGCAACCGGCATATATTTTTTTATCAGGTCAATATCCTCATGCTTTTTGACCATATACTCCAATATCCATGTAGTCACGGAATTACTGCCGGTCTTATAGGTCAACTCCCCTTCCGGCGTAGTAATCGTGTGATGCAATATTTTCCTGGCCGGATCGGAACTGACAATCTTGATATCTTCCTGCCATTGATCCGTCTGCACAATATACTTTTCCGCATCGGGTATCCAAAACTGTCCCATTGCTTCAAAGTACTGGATCGCCGCATCCATGCCAGTGACCTTAAATGCGGACAAAGCATCCATGCCATTCATATAGGTATCGAGATGATACTGCTGCCATTGATGTACCGTTACCGGCAATCTGTCAGGCTTACCCTTATGCAGCGATATAAGCATCCTCTCTTTTGAGTTCATCAACGGATTTCCTTTAGCATTGGACTTTCAAACATGCTTCGTTCAGGGCTTCGTCCCAAGCCTTAAATACCATATAAACATTTTCCGGCCTGGCTCCGGGACCAAATTCACATTGGGCAATTACGCCGCCATGATGATACAGGGACGATTGGACCAGATCTACCGCCTGTGCCACTTCATCAATATTTGCATTGGGAAGAATATGCTGGCGATCAATTTCACCCCAAAAAGTTATCTTGCCTTTGAATTTTTTGCCAATATCCGCCACATCCATGCAGAATATCTGACAATTAATCGCATCAAGACCCAATTCAATCAAATCCGGAAGGATATCCTTGATATAGCCATCTGAATGCATAAACATATATTTCCCATGGCGATGCGCAATATCAATATAATCTTTATAAAGCGGCTTAAAAAGTGATCGCCATGCAGACGGAGAAATCAGAAGCGACCGTTGCGCACCCCAGTCATCACTGACCATCACCGCATCCACATCGGTTTTGGCCCACAATTCCACCTGCTGGATATTAAACTGATGTACGCGATTGATGAGTGCATAAAAATCCTTTGACTCTTCTGCAATATCCATAAAGATATTTTCAGTTCCACGGATAAACTGCAATCGCTCAAAAAGCCGCAGGCCGCAACCCGCCAATACAAACAAATCCGTTGATTTACAAAAGGCGTTAACCTGAGCCGTATCCACACTCAGTAAACTCTGGGGAGCTTTCACCTTGTCCAAGTCAGACCATGAGATAACCAGAGGTGTCTTTACCTCGCCGATAATCCCTTTGTGTTTATTTTCAAAAACACAGCCCCATTCATCCGTATAGCTTCCCTCGACATAGGGATCCCCTGTCGTTACCAGAGTTTCTTTCAAAAAAGCCGGCGACATGCAGATATCATCAGGAAATTCTCGCTGCATCGCCGCAAGCTCTTTCCCAAAATAATCCTTAGCCCAGGGAAGTGTCCACAAATGTCGAGGTATCCGCGGCGGGTTGCTAAACTCCACAGTCTTTTTCACTAATTCTCTTGAATTCATTAATTCTTTATCCCATCAGTTGCCAAATAAATAATCTTTTTTTACTCTTCCACAGCCATCTCTGCCAAATGCTGGGAAACCCTGCCATTATCCGTATCATCAACTTTGCGGGTTCTTAAAAGATAGAACATCTTTCGATAATCACGTATGCCGCCTATAATAAACCACACCGTCGTAATCACACTCAGCACAAACATGATCACCACATAGACCCACCAGAACTGCGTCCACGTCTCCAATTTCACATCTAAGAGCAGATTACAGAATGTTCCGACAATGAAGACTACGCACAAAAGCAGTGTCCAGCCGATGCTTGACAAATAGACTACTTTGTCCCACAGCGTAAACTCCGGTCCCATTGCAATCAGTGCCTTGAATCCGCGCACCGGCGTTTCATCCCTGGCGACGGCATCATCGGAAATCGCATATTTACCCCGATGGAGTAACCGATCCATATCAATCTGCTGTCTGCCCAAAAGCGATACAATGATATACAGCAAACTGCAACTGACCATGGCAATTGCAAAAATCCAGTTACTATTAAGAGGAAATTCAGGCCAGATACGGCGGATAATTTGCCCGGCAAAAGCAAGGACAACGCCCAAAATCAATGCACTCCAAGCACCCGCAGTTGTCCCGCGTTTCCAGTACAGCCCACCAATAACCGCCGCACCCGCCCCTCCCATATAGATGGTCCCGGTAAACACCATAAACATCAGAAGGTATTCATTTTGGCGATAAATCAAGCCAAACAGAAATATAAACACTGCAACGCCCAAAATCGACCATCGAAGGAGATTGATATGCTGTTTAGGCGTAAGCGGTTTTTTACGAAGCGGCAATACCACATCCTGTATAAAAATAATTCCCCATGAATGCATATAACTTTGATGGTTTGCTATAAACGCCGCAAGAATAATCGAACAAACAGCACCCAGTAAGCCCTTTGCCAAAAACACACTCATCGTGATCGGAACAGTCATTTGTTTTTGAAGTGTTGCCGTTTCGGTTGCCCCTACACCATGAACAGCAGAGATAAGTGTTTGCGCCTTCTGCGCAAGCGTTGCGAAACTCGGATGATGAAGAACCGTAAAAGCACAGAGAGGGAGAATAATAAGTATAAGCTGCTGGGCAATAGCCCTCCAATTATTCAAAATCTTTCCCATTCGAGCTTCATGCGGATTAATGGCCGCAACCTCAAATCCCTGTGTTCCCCCGCCAACGACCCATGTATAAAAAAGCGAGAAAAAGCCGATAAGATAAAACCACATATTAAAATCCGGTGTTTTCGCCGCCTCAAAAGGATGAAGCATGGATTGGCCGGCAGGCGCCATATTTAAGGCATCCGTAAGCTGGGCCCATGTAAAAAGCCCCGCCATGGCTATCATCAAAATCACAAAGATGATATTACAGAAAAGCCCCTGAAAAAAATCTGTCACAATAACCGCAATCTGGCCACCAGTAAAAAGCAGGTAAAGCACTAATGCCAACAGCACAAACATGATCAGCGAGTAGGTTGCAATTTGAAAACCGCCAATTGAGAGCGTCTCAGGAAAACCACAAAAATATACAAAAAAACGTGCACCGACCGCAGGAAATAGCCCGAAATTCATAATGCCCGAAAACCAACAGAGAATCCCCGCAAAAATTCGAAATCTTCGGCTATAGCGCTGCTCCAGAAATTGCGCAACAGTCAACGCCCGCGTTTGTCGGAAACGATAAATAATCCAGCCGGAGATACTCGCCACCAAATTCGCTACCATCAGCAAGAGAAACCACCACTGAATGGAAAATCCTCCAACATAATACAATTCAAAACCTGCCACGGCGCTAATAGCACCCCAGCCGGCAACACCGCCCGCGACCGCAATCAGATATCTGCCAGCACAACGCCCCGCCGCTAAAAAATTTGCCACGCTACCCGAATATTTCCTGGTTCGATAGCCCATAATGATCACAAAACCAAGGAATCCGAATACGATACCCCAATCCAAAATACTCATATTCATAATATTTTCTGCTCCAGTTTTTTTAAATTGGCTCAATAATAAACATTTGGACATCCAACGCTTTTACTGCATGTTCACCCGACAAAGTTATACCTATTTTGCCATTTGTATTCCTGATATACTTTTTCGAAATTTTTTGCATCTGCCCTTTAGTATTTATGAAATGAACCCGCACCTTGCCCGATTGTGAAATCCAACATGTTGCATCATTAACCTCATCATGTCCAAAATTGATAAGCCCCACCCATGTTCGATTATCGCCGTCGAGTTTGTAGCTAATCGGCCAGACATCACAGGCATCATCAATCCACACCGACTGCTTGAACTTTCTTCCACCCAGCCAATCCAGAATATGTCTCCACTGCTGTTTGCGAATACCAAAACCCCAGGCATTTTCATCACTGAGGTGATAAGACAAGGCACATAATCGAGTTCCCGTATCCACCCGTTCACACAAGACAATGCCTGCTCCATGCACCTGCAAATTACAATCGATGATTTCACTGAGAACACGATGGGTGACAGTTTTTTGCTTTATCGTTTTTAAGGGCACTACTCTTTCCGGCGGGATGACTCTGCCTGTCGGGACCATTTCATCTTTCGCTACACCGTTGAAAGCATCATGAGTCAGCCGTTCATTACGGGTTAATTTATATTCTTTGGCGGGCTCAAGACCGAACTGTTTCAAGAGTCCCATAGCCTTTAAATCCTGCACTGCTCCCGCATCGATAATTAAATTTTTTGTTTCAAGAATCGTTTTAATCTTATCTTTGAATAATGACGCCATGCCGCCGGTCAGCACCGCCACGGGACTTTCGTCAAAGGTCATTGCCACACCGCTTCGAGCAAGACAGCGAAACGCCTTCATCCACGGCGGTAATCCCCACCCTTCGCCGGTCAGAGCATAAGGATCGGCGAGATCGCCCTCTCTGCCGCGCCGCTTGAGCGGATATGCCAACCCCATTTTTTCAGCCATATAAAACTGAACACCCGTACGTCTTGCTTTTTCGGGCAAATGTTTAGCCAATCCATCAAATACGGCACGACTCTTTTTGATTTGCCGAATAAGCCTTGCCTGAATAAATTTATCTTCAGGTCCCTCGCCAAGATATAAAAGGCTATGTGTTTTGATATTCAGCAGCAGATTGACTTTGATTTGCAGGTCAGCCGACATCCTTGCCGAGCTATCAAACTGTGTCCACGGCGCACCCCAGTCCACTTCACTATAAACTTCGGTATTTTCCGGCAGACAATGCATCGTCCACATGGTTTGCGCTATCGCCATCGGCAAACCGGTACGAATATGGTCGCCATACCATCCCTGAGCAGGACGACAAAGCGGCCGCAAATCACCCGCCCAGGCTTTGAGATGCTCAGCAAACGTAATGCCATCCCACGCCGTCAAGTGGGTAAATGTGGTCATCTGTCCTAATCGAACGTGGGGGTACTTTTGATGTACTTTGCGGCGGCAGTAATTCACAAAATCAAGAAACGTATCCCGTTTAAATGCAAGCCATTCACTTCGAATGGCCACATCAGCAGGTCGGTCAGACTGCAATCGCCTGACCAGTTCTTCACGTCCGATTTTCTTGCCTATACGCTGAGAAAATGCCCGTATATGGTCGTCGCAAAAACAAAAATGCAATGCCTCATTACACGTCGCTACCGGCTTCCAGTCATAATGGACTTCGTCATCCTGAAATATCTTATCGACTCCACTGCTTGCCAGTGCGACAAGCTCTTTGGCCGCCGCATCTTTTGTTTCCTGGGCCAGAATGCAGCGATACCCTTTGGCCTCCTGACCTGTAATATCGACCGCCCAGGGAAATTGTCGTTTCCGCGGATTATCCTGCGCAAGGTCTTCTCCCATAAAAAAGAAGTGGTTAATGAAAACATTGATACCCTGCCGGGCAGCAAGCATTCGGAGTTTCGCGGTCTTTTGAGCTTCCTTATGCAGTGTCTTATCCGTAAAAGGCGGATTTGCTGCGATAAACTGGCTGACCGGAAACACCATCATCTCGTCGGCGCCAATTTCACGACAAAACCGTAGCATATTTTCTGCATGATTCTTGCGAGTCCATCGCGGCAGTAAAAGCCGAGGGACAAGCCTGCATTCATGTTTGCGCATTATAATATACTCTCCAGTTGTTAACTACGGCATACCAAGTGATATTCGTCTCCAGGTTGTGTCTCGAATGCCAAAATGTCTTTATCTGACTCAGCAATGATTTTTTGGATATCCTTTTTCATTACCGCGACATTCTGAGTCGGCCATGGATTTGCCACCTTGCATGTTCCGCCGGCAAGACTCTTGATTGTTACTTCAACCACTTTAACGCCATCAAATTGCGCGGATATAAGAAAGGCGCCTTCTGCCCTAAGTTGTTCAAAATCTGCTTTAATACCTTTCGGCCATGCCGGGAAAATACGTATTACTTTATCCCAGCTTTGCAGCAACATTTCCTGCAAAGGTTCAATAATACCCAGAACTTCTGTCCAGCCGCCTGCACGGCCATAGTAACGAATCGGCATCGGCCACATCAGCCCATTTGGGTGACGCCAGCGGCGCAAAACTTTTACTAATTCCCCTAAATCTCGATCGGGTACAAACTGTCCGCCGCGAACATCACGTATCCATGAAATCGTTAATTTATCCATCCAGCCCCACCACCGCTGAGCAAGACTCCACTTATTCGGAAATCGGTAGTTCTCGCCGGGACGAAAGGCAGGAAAATTATAGTCTTGATGAGCTTGTTCTTTCGCTTCCGGCAAAGAACGCCATTCACTTTCTCCTCTGCCCGGAGCAAGATGATCAATCCTGTCCTGCCATGCCTGCTGTAAATCCGGATCAACATTTAATATTTGGGCTGCCTCGATTGCCATCTTCATTGCAGAGCTGGCATATTCCATCGTCTGGAGGGCATCGATGTTCTTTTCCATCGTGCCATCATATCCTTCTTCACCCCAGCACGAAGGAAAAGCGTGATAAAGCCCATCTTCACCGCGCGACAAAAAGTCCGTATAGAACAGCGCACAATCTCTGATAAATGGATAAGCTCTTTCGCGCAAAAAGCTGATATCCTTGGTATACAGATAATAAAACCAGAGAATCTCAGGAGCCCAGCCTGTCATATAAGGCATTCGCCCCATGCAGCTTGTTCCAATCGGATCATCCTTGGCTAATATGGGATAACCGCTGATCTGTATAAATGTGCCGCGGGTACCGCAATACTCCTGTGCAATCTTCTGACCTATTTGATCATGGAATTCCATAATCTTAAAATAGGCCTCATCCAGCTCTGGATGATTGGCCGTCAAAAATCCCCAAAAACACTGCTGGATATTATAATTCGTATGATAATCGCCATGCCAGAGTGAATAATCATGGATGGTGCTGGGCATAAACAATCCCGGCGGTATCGTTCCTTTGCGATAGATACATCGGCTTACATGAAGATGGGCATACCACAATTCCTCTAACGCCAGTTCATCAATATGCACCTTTGAAGCCGACCAGAATTTTCTGCTTTCGTCAATACATTCCTGTCTCCATATCCGCAACACTTCTCCACCTGTCAGCATGCTCTTTATTTTTGCAAACTGCTGTTCAGGCCCGCCTTCATCACTGCTGGTCGTTACCGGTATCGCCACCCAGCCGCGATAGTCCCGCGGCTTTGGATAATCAAGCGTCCCATCCCTGAGCTGCTGATCAACGGTCATAAATTCGCTCACATCGTCAATTGTTTGCGCTCTTACGGGTGAAATAAAAAGCCTTGCTTCTCTAAGCTCACCTGTGTCAACCGGCTCAACGTTGGGTTGATCCGTAATACAGCCGAACCAGTACTTAAATCCCTGAGGGAAAAGCGGGTCGGAATAAAATTGCTGCTCAATGACAGGGAAATCTCCCTGATTCACGACACCCGGCGGCGGCAGCGGAACAGACTTGGTATCAAACCACCCCTTAAACATCGGACACATATATTCATTCATCCACCGCAAACCAAATTCACGCACAGTCGGATCCGGCCAGCGATAGAGCGAAAGCCACAGCGGCGTGGTTTTGAAAAAGGGCTGGGGTGAGCCGGGGTGAAATCCCGACAAATTCCAATTCACAACCAGCACATTAAGTGTCGGATGAACAAAACATTCTATCTCAAGTTTTTCGCCATCAGACCATTCAAGAACAATATTTACAATTCCATCTTCAATAGTCAATTTTTGTGTAATTTTCAAGTTCTGAAGATCTTGCGGCCAGTGCAGCGTCAGTTCGCCTACAGGCTTGGCAACCGGATAGGGAAACTTTTCACTTTCCGGATGCGACAGAATCTCAAGTGTCCGCTTCGGATTACGGGTTCCGTTCAAGGCTTGTACATCGCCGCCATAGGCAGGACAGACCCATCCTTCCTTTGCCAGACCATTTCGAAGTTCATCCATGGTCGTCGGGCGAGCATTGAGGTCTGTCCGATGACGCCGATCCCACACATCACCTTTCCCAAACCGCCATATGATCTCAGACTGCTTCTGATAAATGCTCACAGAAAGGTCGCCATTACCGAGCATTAAACCTTCATCGGCTGAAAAGACCCTTTCATTGATAACAATCGTATGAACGTCTTGCTTTTTAGCTGAATCCTTTGTATTAGTTTTCAACATTTAAAATTGCCTCATCAATTAGTATATCATTCTTCATAAGTTTAAGAATGACTTTGCCTTTTTGCTCACAAGTCAAATTCCCCTGCCCATTTTGAATATCAATCTTTACAGCGCCTTTATTATTTAACTGGCTGGTATCTTCACCAAGATAAGCATATAACACAGCACCGGGAATATCCTTTACAAGCTGAATGACAACCTGCTTGTCTTTATTCACCGCATTAATTACAACAGGAAGATGACCGACACACACTACTTCATTGACGTCCATTTTCAGCGACAACACATCTTTGGTTTTAACCAATTCCTGTCGAACTTTGACCGGGTTATCGTACAGCATTTCAACCCAGTGATAATTCGACCGCTGATCAACTTCAAGAATTTCCCTGTCCACATCTTTGCCGCTCTTATTATAGACGGTGTAAACGGTTTTATCGATCACTCGGAATTTATTCGCAAAGACTTTATTCACCTTTGTCTCTACAATCGGTTCCGGATTTCGCGAGGCAAATGCATCGCCGTTTTCCTTAAGAATCTGACCTGTCTTTCGCAGGTAATCCTGGCTGCCGGCGCCCCAATCAATACCAATGCCGTTAAAAAAGCAGCGTCTGGGCCCATCATGCGCATCACCCCATTCCGCCAGCTTGAATTCGGGAAAACAGAAATGGAAATAATTGATGCTATAATCATCAAAATATTTCTCGGCAAAAGGAAATCCTGTCGCATAAAATGTCTGCGACCACGAACCATCGATAAACTGTGAAAAATAATCGCTGCCGGCATGCTCGGTCATCAATATCGCTTCCGGATTTTCACGCCGCATCGCTTCACGCGATTCAACCATACTTGCCACAAATGCCGGAAGATATACAATACTTTTGTATTTTTTATTGTGGATATGGTCTGGATTATAACAGGCAAACGGCAATGCAAGCTCATCAAGATAGATTCCATCCATGCCGGTATCCTTAATGATCCGTCCGCATGTCTGAGCCAGATAATGCGGCCATGCATTCGGCTCCATATAACAAGTCACATATTGATCTGCCGGCCCGCCATAACCTTCCGGCGAACCACCCGGTTTATAAACAGCCGCCCACTGCTCACCTTTAGCCTGTCCAATCTTCGTCTCCTTACAGCAGAAACGATGGTCTATATAAACGGTAAAGCGAGTTCCTTTGTCCTGTAATCGTTTAATCTCTTCCTTGAATGCTGCAAGTCCGCCGCGATCTTTATTATAATCAAAATCTCCAGGCTGCTCTCTGCCCATCAAAATATCCGGAGTCCAGTCCTGCTTTTCCTGATAATCCCACCAGTGCGCCCATTGAACAAGATGTTCCGAGCCGGCCAGCCGCTCACTGGCGACATATTTTTTCGCTTCTGTTGAATAATATGCCGGTTTATGCTGAGGAAGGAAATTGAAACTATTCATAAACCAACTTGGTGTATCTACATGTTTATACCAGCTATGCGCCCATGTGCTGTAGTTCTGCAGAGCTTCTTTCCATCCTCCGCGATAAATCCCTATAGCCGTCGGAGGCAATACAACCTGTTCGCCAGCGCCAACTTCCTGCTCAAAATAATAATATGCCAACCCGATACCTTCATTCAGCTCAAATGCATCTTCTTTGGGAACTTCATAGGAAGCGGTCAGTTCACTATGGGTAACCATCCCCTCTACTTCTGATGAAAATTTCTTAAAGATCATACCTTTCATCGTACCACTGCTGTCTTTGGGATAGACATAAAATCCTGTCTCTGTATCGGGGTTAAATATGCTGACAATCTGCATCCATGCAAGCCCGCCATATTCATACAACAAATCACAGTTTACTTTACCGACAATACCGCTGCGCCATGGGAAAAAGTAATTATTCCCCGCCGCATTCCCCGCAATATCAATCGTGCTTATGATGGGAAAAATCGGCTTGATTTTAACTTTTTGCTTTGCCGTATTCTTCACAGCCAGCGACCATAGTATCTCCTGTGAATTATCTATTTGTGCTAAAAGTTCACATTCTATCTTTTCTTCCGTATTAGCAAGTAAAACAGTCAATATTTTTTTTTGTCCTTCTTCACTTACTTTGATATCCGTAATATCAAAATCTGTTGAGGCAAGCGAAAATCGCTTCCCCAGAAGCTTAAACACCGGGGAAGTATCTTTGTCGGAAAGATATTCATCTTCAGTCGCCTTGTTAAACAATCGACTCCACCTTAATCCGCCATCAAACGCAAGCTCATTAATGAAATTCTGATTTTCAAGATGTATCACCTGGGAACCGACACGGATAAATGCCGAATCGGGATCTCCAATGCTTTTTTCAAACTGTTTCTGCGATCTCCCACTCGTACCGCCAACAGGTTTAACCTTTTCCTCCTGAGGTTCACCTGCCAGTTTTACCGAATCAATTCTAAGCGATGCAGCATCTTTATCCGTTGTTTGCCTGAGGGTATTTGCACCAAGGAAAATCGGTATCGCAACATCCGGAATTGCCTGTGCCTCCTGAGTTTTTAAGACAGATTTACCGTCAATAAAGAATTCAACACTTTCGGGCTTCCACTCAATCTTCAAAACATACCATGTCCCGACTTTGATATCCGTGACCGTTTGACGAACACCCTTTTGCTCACTTTTTCCCACCCCTGCGGTCATAGAGCCGTCTTGAACCGTAAAACAGCACACATTTTCAGCCCACGGAATAACACTCTGAAAACCAAGATAATAAAATATCGATGAATCAGAACTTAGCGTATCAAACTGGACTCGCATCTCAAGTGAAACATATTTATACTTTTTTAAAGAAATAAGATTCGCCCCACCCTGCGGCGGCCTGTTAATCAGCTTGCCATCTTCGACGGCAATTGCTGATGCTTTGCTGCCCCAAAGGCTTTCATTGTAACTATCAAAATTGTCCTCAAGGATTGTTGCCTCTGCACAATAACACGTTCCAACCATCCATAACACACTTACCACTGCAAATAAAACCGCTTTCTTATTCATAATAAAAATTCCTTAAATAGTATTATCCTTAAAATACTTCCAAATAAAGTCCACGATAGGTTGCGGATCTTTGAGACTATGGGGATGATGTCCGCAACTTTTTTTTGTAATCAGTTCAATGTGACCGTCCAAATCTTCATGTCTCTGCTTCAATACCAGCTTTAAATGGCACAGACCGGCGCATTACCTGGAATAATCGCAGAATTTAAGTTTTGTTTTAGATCGACAATCCTCTCATCCAGTAAGTAACCACCTTCAAACAACTTGATAATCAGCCGCTTGCCTTGATAATGTGCAAGATCGATTCTTGCCAAATCATGTTGAACATCTATTCGCTCGCCCGGATTTTTACCATCATCCGTATCGACATACAGTTTCAGGAAGCCGCCGTTGACGCTTTTCTGCAATGTAATATCAAGAATACTTCCCTGTTGTTCCAGCGACATAATCCTGGGCAGCTTTGCCACACAAACTACATCCCACGGCTTAACCGTCATCGCTGTGATTCCACTCTGGCCATCATATTCAATCTCATTGTCATATAGCAGTTCAACACCATGATAACTGCCGCCACCCTCTGTTTTGATAAGTTGTCCCTGTATTGGACTGTCATTCTTATTGTAAAGCGTATAAAACTTCTTGCCATTTGCACCGAAATAATTTGCATAGACATTTTCCTGCAATGTCGGTACAAGGCAGCGACAATCGACACTCGAAAACACATCGCTGCTCTCTTTCATCAACTGGTCTGTCACAATCAGATAATCGACTCGCTGCTCTTTCGTTATTCTCTGAGCGGCTTCATCATCATTCTTGTTGTTTACCTCGCTCAGGTTATATCCCATACCGTTAAAAAATGCCCTGCGGCTGCCGTGTATCCACCGCGGGCCAAAATCCGGCCACTTCACTTCAGGAATCATAAACCGCACAAATGAAACACTGTAAAGATCAAATGTATCTTCAAATTCAGGCGGCAAATCCTGGTAGAATGTCTTCATCCAGCAGCCATCCACCCACTGCAACAGATAATCGGAGCAAAAATCTTCAATCTCTATCACGGCCTCAGGGTCGGCGGATCGTACCGCAGCAAGATTCTTTTTGAGCAGTTTTTCCGCCGATATCGCAGGATACTCTTCATGTTTATGCTTTGGATTATAACAGAACGGTATCTGGTTCATGACATCAAGATAAATACCGCTCGCCCCTGTATCCTTGATAATGCGATGATTAGTCTGTGCGACATAATCCTGCCACTCTTCCACCTGCCCGCACATATTCACGATACGCACCCGATTTTTATTATTATCCAGGTCCCACCAATAGTCATGCACTTCTCTGCCCAACTGATCAATTTGTGCCCAGTCGGGATGCTGCTTGTACACATCGGAGAACAGCCAGGTCCCATACTGTGTCGCACCATAAAGCGAAATCCGCGGGCCAATCATTCTGGTCTTTTTTATTTCCTCCCGCAATGCGGACAGCCCCCCCCATGATTCCTCATAGTTGAAATTACCCGGCATTGCAAAGCGATACCATGAAACATCTCGCTTATCTCCCAACCCATCGTCTTTGGGATGTTCACCCCAGAATGCAAGTTGTATCATATGCTCATAGGGCCGTGCAATCTGGCTCAAAACAATCTTGTTGTCCCGTATAAAGCCCTTTTCCCAGCCTGTGTTGCCGGCGATATCATGGGCAACCGGATAAAAATAACAATCTTTATACCACTGGGGTGTACCGATCTCATGCTTCAACCAGGTCCGCAGCCATTTCGAATACCTATCCAGTGCATATGTAAAATCCCCGCCATGTACCGCCAGTACACTTCTGGGCATTTTTAATTCCGCGTTCGGCTCAACATTGGATGGATACGAATAGCAGCTTAGAACCGATCCACGCGCGTTTGGAAAAATGTCCTTTTCATTAAAAGTCATCTCGGCAAAGATGCCCTGAAAATTTCGAAAACTGCCAATCGCCTCATCGCCATCACAATCCTTTTTTTGGAAGACAAATGTTTTTGTCCTGCCGCCGGCATCTTCAACCCGGGTATAGATTCCACTGCCAAGCTGCGGATTATACAGGCTTATAAGCTGTATGGAACCATTATGACTGCCGTATCCGCTCTGAAGCTCATAAGGTTTGTTGCTGCAGATGCCGCCTTTTAACGGGAAAAAATAATAATTTTCAGCTCCATTTTGACCCATCTGAACATTTTCAAAGTACGGAAACAGCATTCGGTAACTTCTCGCCTTATCACTGCCGTTAGTCAGCGAAAGATCAAACTGTATCTCTGTCGAATCGTCTATGCTGATTACCAGCCTGCCCGTGCATTGCTCTGAGAGCAACTGAAACAAAATCACAGCACTCTTTCGACCGCCGTTTTCAACCACCTCGACATCTTTAACTGCAAAATCTTTCTCTGAAAGCCGCTTTCCATCCAACCATGCAATAAATAGTCTTGAATTTTCCATCAGGCAGTTCGCATCGGCATATTTACTGTATAGCTGTGTTAATTGCAGCACCGGCGAAGTCACGACCTGGAATCTGAAATGCCCATTCTCAAAAACCAGCGTCCCATCTTTCGATGTTATCTGCCCGGCCGCTGTGCTGATTATCCCCTTATACGGCTGCGTCTTTGGCGGGATATTTACGCCAAGCCTTTCAAATGAAACCTTACTCACAGCGTAACTGTGATTACATACCACAGAAATCAAAATAAAACCCAGTAATTTATATGCTCGCATTTTTGCCTCCAGCCTTATATCTTCAATTTTCAATTTGTGGAATCGTATATTTCGTATCTGAGCCTATTTCTTTGATCGTATCATACATTGCCAGAATATTCTCAACCGGTGTAACAGGCTGAATATTATGGCAAGAAGCACAAATGTATCCGCCGCCGACACCCAGCGTTTCAAAGCACGCCAAGGTTTCTTGACGCACCTGCTGAGTTGTACCAAACGGCAATATCTCCTGATTTTCCACGCCTCCGTGAAACACCAACATTTTGCCGAAATCTTTTTTTAATCCTTCCCGTTCCATACCGGGACAGCGATGCTGTATAGGATTTAAGATATCAACGCCTATTTCAATCAGGTCCGGAATAAATTCTTTACAGGCGCCATCGGTATGAAAGAACACATACGAACCCGCTTGCTTTGCCAGTTCAATATATTTCATAAACCGCGGTTTATGAAATCTCCTGAAACATTCCAACGAGAATAACGGCCCATGCTGCGATCCCAAGTCTTCACTCGGTATAATAAAATCTACACTGCCGATTTCATTTAAAATTCGCTCAAGTCGCCTGCAGCCAAAATGGAATATATGATCAAATGCACATTCCACCATAGCCGGGGCAGCCGCCATATCTATCATTGCCTGTTCAAGTCCTCGAAGCTTCGAATAAAACAGAAATGGTTCGACCCAGCCAGTACGCAATGGCCGGTGGCTGTTTTGCTGTACTTGAACTTTCAACTGTGAATAATCAAACCATTCAGCTTTCGGCCAATTATAATTATCGATATCCCGAACCGTCATGGCTGATGCAAGCGGATGTCCCGCCGCTTCATGGTATGTTCCGGTACCATAGTTAACTTCTTTATGCCGTACCCCCCAAAAGTCACAGTCATTCGCCAGCGATGGTCCAATATATGTGGGATCAATCCTATAGGGAGCGTCTATTTCGAGCTTATCAATAACCGCCCACTGATCAGCACAATTAAGTTCTTTCGCCAATTTTTCAAATACTTCCGGCGTAGCCCATATATCACAAGGCACACGATCAACTCTCTGCCGTTTTATAACTGCAATCCATCGCTCACGCGGCATCAATTCCATATATTTCCTAATATACTTCCTAAGTATTTAAATCTTCCACTTAATAATACCCTTACGAAAAATAACCCGCTACCGTTCCACACCGGGTTGTGTCACATTTATGGCAGGACATTCTTAACCGTAACCTCATCGATACTGCCGACAAAATTCAAACTCGTGTTTAGTTCATTCCAGGCCGTACCGCCAACAATCACCTTTCCCGAACCACCCGACATTAATGGCTGGCTTGCCGCTGAAATAGGGAATGAAACCGTCTTTTTGAGCATGCCATCCCAGTAAAAATACAAGTTGGCATTTCCATTTGCATCTCGCTTACCATCGTAAACTCCGGAAATCAGATGCCATCCGGTTCCCACAATAGTTGCTCCTGCCCCCATAGGTTCTGCATCGACCTGATGCCAGACATCATCCGGCGTTAGTACGAGAAACTGCACCGAAGATCGCCCGCCGTCAACCCGGATCATAAATTTCGAATCCATCATCATAAGATACGTACCATTGGGATCTACCGAAGTAAATTTCGCCCACAGTGAAACAGTCAACGCATCGGTGATTTCTTCGGGATTTATCCAGCTTGTACAATATGTATCACAAGAAGACGACGGTGTCCTGAGACCACGCGAAGGTGGAACCGATGTATTGCCGTTAGCACTTTGCCATGAATACGTCGCGCCCTTGACCAGATTGTTATTCATTCCGGCGGAATCATAGCCAATATTCCCTGATGTCTCGTCCAGATGCCACAGCACAATCGTTCCCGGTGCAGCCGCAGGCTGTTCATCCAATATCAATTCATCAATCAGCAGCTCATTGCGGACAAGTTTTAGAATAATCTTGGCGTTGACATACTCAGCCGGAATGCTGAACTGTCCCTGCCCGGATGTCAACGACACAACCACACCATCGCCATAACCCCAGGCGCTGCGGTCACAATTGAAAAACGCGACAAGCACATCGCTCGCCTCGCTTTGACTCAACGAAACATTGACCGTGCTTCCGCTCTTGGATGCCGCAATAATCTGCGGCAATTGCGCCAGGCAAAGCACTGTATTGGCTTTGATACGAAAGCTCAATATATCATTGCCATCGGATGCCTGCACGCCAATTGCGTTACTGTCATTATACAGTTCGACATAATGATAGCCGGTTTTTCGCTCGATCTCAATAACAGGTACAATATTAAAATCATCGGCTGTTTTATTGTAAATGGTATAAAGAACCTTATTAGCAATTGGAAATTTATTTGCCAATACCCGGGCAATTTTTGTCGCTACCAGCGGTTCGGGGCTCAACGACGCAAATACGTCGCCATTTTCTTTCATCACCTGTCCGGCCTGCTGGCTAATGCCGGAAAGTGGATAGTCACAGATGCCGATACCGTTAAAGAATGTGCGTCTTTCCCAGTCATCCGCAGGTCCCCATTCAAGCAGCTTAAACTCAGGGAAACAAAATCTGAAATAATTCAGACTGTCCTCATCAAAATATTGTTCCGCAAAGGGAAACCCGGCTTTGTAGTATGTCTGCGACCATGAGCTGTCATAGAATTGCGTAAAATAATCACTGCCCGCATGCTCGGTCATCAAGATCGCCTCAGGATTTTCCTGCCGCATCGCGTTACGCGATTTAGTCAGAAACTGCCGCATACGGTCAACTGAAAATGGAGCACCGTCCTGCTGGTAATGAACATGATTTGTATTATAACAAGGGAACATCAACGGCAGCTCATCCAGATAGATACCATCCATACCCGTATCGCGTACAATCCTGCCACAGGTCTGAGAAAGCCAGTCAACCCACGCATTCGGCTCATACGAACACATCATCCACTTGTCTTCCGCCCGTTGATAAGTCGCATAGACACCCGGCGGATCCATCACCGCCCATGCCTGACCATGCAACTGGCCGATATCGGTCATATCCCAGCAGAATCGATTGTCGATATAAACCGTCATTCTGCTCCCTTTAGCCTGAATGGTTTCAATTTCATTCTTAAATGCTGTCAGGCCTCCCCGAAGCTCATTATAATAGAAATCCCCCGCACCATGAAATGGCGAATTCGCGGCATACGCAGCCTCCCAGCCATCCCACCAGCCATACCATTGTTCCAAATGCATCGGGTCAGGATCATGCATCGTCTGGCTGCGTGTGTAAGTATGGCTCGTACTATCGCAATACCATCCCGGCCATCCGCCAACGCTATTAAAACAATTCTTGAGCCATTGCGGCGTATCGACATGGGTGTACCAGGTATGCGCCCAAGTACTATAATCTTTCAATGCTTCTTTCCAACCGCCCTGATATACCCCGATGACGGTCTGCGGCAGCGCATATTGCCCTCCCGCCGCAACACTAATCCTTGGATAGTAATAGGTAAAGCCTATCCCTTTGATTACCCCCGCCAGCAAATCCGTCGGCGCGGTAACATCGGAAATATATGGCCGTTCTCTTGGCAGGGTTACTTCTGCATGTTTTACCGTTGTCGTTCCAAAAGCATATGACTTTTTAAACAGCATCCCTTTAAATCCGCCATTCGAATCCATCGGATATGTGTAAAGACCCGCGCCGATTGTCGGATTGAATACGCTGAAAACCTGCATCCAGGCAAGGTTGCCGTATTCATATTTAAGATCGCAATCAATCTTGCCGACAATCCCGCTCCGCCAGGGAACGAAATAATGATTGTCCGCCAGTGAATTCCCAATATCAACTCGTCCCATCACGGGGAAAACCGGCTGAAGCTTTCTCGTGCTGGCTGCGGTATTATTAACATTTAATGCCCAGTTCATTTTTTCCGTACCGTCAACATTAACAACCAGTTCCGCTGTCAACTGCTGCGAGGAACACGTCATTGGAATATGCCACTGCCAAATCCCATTGGTCTGGCTTTTTGTAACACTGCCGATAATAAAATCTGTCGAATCCACTACAAAGCCGTCACCAAACACCATAAACAGCGGCATTTGCGTTTCTTTATTGAGATACTCCGTTTGCAGATTCTTATTGAATAGCCTCAGCCATCGAAGACCAGACCGAGTATTCAAACCGCTTCCAACACTCAACTGGCAGAGATAATGTTCATTTTCAAGATCGACCACTTCGTCATAAGCATAATTGCAAACCGTCGAATTGCAAGGATCAGTACAGGTCAGCCATGTATCGGAAAGGATACTGAAATCACTAAAATTCACACAACCGCTGTGGTTAATATCGCCAACTCCGCCGCTGCAATTCAACCAGTACTGCGCAAATAATAAAAGGTCAAAAAGATCGAGATAGCAGTTACTGTTGAGATCGCCGCCCATTTTTCCCCAGTCACCGCAGCGAGGCAATGAGCCATTACAAAAAGTTGTTCGCGCCACATCACTCAATCGTATGTCGTCAATATCGCCGCCCCATGAGACCGTATTATAAATAGTCGAGCCAATCTGCGCAAAACCTCCACCCATCACAGGAGTTCCGGCTTTGCTGCCGGTGACCGCCAATTGACCATTGATATAGATTTTTATGGTGGTGTTACCGCCTGAATATTCTCTGGTAAATGCAGCTTGTGTCCACATTTCATGCTGTAATGAATAGGTTCCCGGCGTCGAAATCTCAAGTAATCCGGCCGAGGTCTGCACACCAAAAATCAATTTACAACGCAAAAACGGCGGCACACTGTAATCCATATAGGTTTTAACATACATATTCGTGCCGTCATTCACAAGATATCCTAAAGAACCGTAGTCAGATGGATTGGCGCCGACAGACTGGTAAACCCAGTTCACGTACATTTCCAGAGTAAGATTCTGGTGATTTAACAGCCCGCTGTCCAGTTGAATAGCGCCATATTTGTTTGGAGAATTGTTATATCCATAAGTCAGGAATAACCCCTTCCCGCCAAAAAGCCCCGGTGAAGCCCACTGGGGCTTGGTCAACCCAATGAGACTGGCAGCATGATTATTCCCTGTCGCATCCGCAAGTACAGTCCCAGTACCTTCATCACTATGCCATAAGGCAAGCGTAGAGTCATCAAATGCACACTGACCCGAATCAAAGTCTGCATACACAACCGCAGCAAAAAGAATAAATATCGTAGTAACTGTAAATAGGACACTGCGCATAAAGCGACTCCCAAAGCCTTATCGGCTGATACTCTCCATTATCTCATGGATCAATTTATTCTACTGTTTATTACCAGGCATGTTTTTTATACGACGCCAAATCCTGTCGCCATTGTCACTTGGAACATAGGCATGCCGCTTCCTTAAGTGTAGTACACTGGGAGGCAGTGACGATGTGTGACCATCAACAAAAGCAATGTCAATCTGTTTACCTTTTTTATGTCCCATGACAGCATACGGTGAATAAGAAGTAGGAGTACCTTCATAATCAGGCCATAAACTCGGCTCCCAGTAATAGATACCGTAACCGACTAACCGTGGCGGTTTTCCTCCCGTATTGTTGCCGCCGGTTGTCCCATCACAATACATGCCTGTTTCGGAAGGCCTCTGTACATCCGTCAGTTTCACATATTCTTTGCCCGTCCCAGCACTCTGCAAATTCAAGTCCAACGGCCGACTGGATGAACCAAGATTACCATAGTTATAGCCATAACTAAGACGAACAAGCCCCCGGGTTGTAGGACAAGCACCCTCAAATGATTTAGAATCCTCTAAATCTCCATTTTTGATAAGACATGCCGCAGGGGTACCGAACACAGCAGGGTCTTTCCAGTTCGTTATCGTTATGCCGGTGCCTGAACCATCAACTCCTGTTAAAGGGTCATATGAAGCATAAGGCCTTGCGGCACTAAGGTAAAGACCATACACAGGCAGATAACCGGTTGTAGCCGCATAAGTTGCGGACGCCATACCAAGCTGCCGCATATTGCCCATACAAATTACCTGCTTTGCCTGCTCACGTGCACTGGTCAGCGCGGGCATAAGAATTGACAGCAACAGGGCAATAATCGAAATAACCACCAGCAGTTCAATCAACGTGAAACCGTAGATAGTTCTACCTTTTTTCTGCACCATACATTCTCACTTTCTCACCGACATAATTGACTTTTGCAGGGAAAGCACTTCAACATATTCATTGTTTAAATTCAATAATCCTGATTTTACTGGAGCCATTCGGCGACCAGCAAGGCGACATCTTCAAGGTCAACATAACAATCCTGGTTGATATCGCCTTTTCGATGTCCCCAGTCATTCTGGAAACTCGTCCGCACTACAGGGCTAAAACGCACCTCATCAAAAGTCCCGCCAACGCTATTTAAGCTGCCGGCGCTGCCGAGATAGGCGTCATAATGTGGATCCCAGAATCCACCCGCATAACTGCCACTGGCAGCAAGATTGCCATCAATATAAATGGCATAGCCCGTGGTCGTACCATCCCATGAACGGGTAAAGGCCAGATGATGCCAATTCGTATCAAGCGTGCTGTCTGCCGGAGTACTGATTGTAGGCCATGCACCATCCCCCTTACGAACACTATATTGAATTTGGTAGGTAGCCGGCATTGCGCCATGTTCAACGAGATACATTCGTGCAAACGCCGCATCATCAATTGAAAACAGATAGCCAAGCTCGGCCACATACGCATAATCCCATTTAAAATACATTTCCAGAGTATAACCAGCCGCAAGAGCAGTCAACGCCCCCAATTTTACACCGTTGTCACCTTCACGTGTCAGATGTACTCCACTGCCGAAACGGCCAGTATCCCATGTCGGCAGAGGATTACCTTCGAAAATACCATCATAACCATTCCCGCTGTCATCCAAAGCGGCTGTACCAATGCCATCGTTGAAATGCCACAGTCCCAATGTCGAATCATCGACTGCGTACTCACCGACACATTGATCGGCAATTGCAGTCCCGCCAAGTAACATCGCTAAACCCGAAATCAGGCTGACGCTTGCTATAAAAATCTTTCTATTCATCATGTTAATCTCCTTTTCCAAAATCTCGCTTCGCAGATCATGCGGAAGCGTTATTTATTTTCATTATGGACATTATTAATCACATGCCGTTCCAAAAAACGAAGTACGCGCCGTATTATCAACTCTGACTTCATCGATCGTACCCTGGAATGACTGAGTCGCCGAACCGCTACCTCCAATACGAAGCTGACCTGTACCGGTATCCACCAAAGTCAAACCCGTACGACCTTCATGTCCGACCTCTATATCCGTATTCGCTGCAACCGATGTTGTTGCAGCAACTACTCCATCCCAGTACAGATATATGTTTGCATTGCCGCTTCCGTCAGGGACACCATCATAAACGGCTGCTACATGATGCCAGTTGCCGTCGAATGTACCTATTTCCTTGGAGGCCTGAACCCAAGTACCATGATTTGCCCAGGTATAAAAACCAGCGTCAACAACTATCGGCCCTTCCCCTGTTCGGGTAAAGCGAATGAATGAGGAAGTATCCGTGCCTACAGCATAACTGCCATCTGCTGAAACCCCTGAAGGCCGTACCCATGCTGAAATGGCCATTTGATTGGTAATATTGCTCGGATTCGCTATTGGCAAAGCCGCGGATAGACAATAAGATGTATTAGCCCCGGTGGCATTAAGTCCTTTATCAAATCGACCCACCGCCCAGTTATAGTCAAATCCACTCGCATTAATAGTAAGCGGGTAATGATTGCTGGTTTCGTCATAGGCCGTTGTGCCCGCGCCTTCATCCAGATGCCATAATGCCACGGTATCGGCTTCCACGACTGATGGTGCAAACACAAGCTCATTGCAGTTTACACAGTCAAGTCCAGTCGGGTCAGTACATGTCATCCAATCTTTTGCAAGAAGGGCAAAATCCGCAAAGTCAACCATGCCGTCATTGCTGATATCAGACGCTTTTGGAGCAACTCCAAGTTCAGATGACAACCGAGCGACATTGCTTACACGAATTTCGTCGAAAGTTCCCCCCATGCTTGAGCTAAAGGGCATGTAAAGATTCGCGCTTGGGGGATTCCAAAATCCTCCGGCAAAACTGCCGCTGGCCTTCTCAACGCCGTCAATATAAATTTTGCACCCTGTATTGGTGCCATCCCAGGTCCGAGTGAAAGCAATATGGTGCCAGTTGGTGTCAAGTGTATTATCAGTGGGAGTATATATCTCATACCAGCCGCCATCGCCTTTACGAACGCCATAGTCAATTCGAAATGTCGCGGGCGATGCACCCTGATCTACAAGATAGGAGCGTGCGAAAGCAGATTCCTCTGCATAAAAAAGATTGCCCAGTTCACTCACATAGGCATAATCCCACTTGAAATAGAACTCAATGGTGTAGTTGGCTGTCAGCCCGGTCAATGCGCCCATATTGATGCTTGTGCTGCCGCCCATGGAAACACCTAAGCCGTTGCCGAAATCGCCTGTGGTCCAATTGGGTGTGCCATTAATGACCGTGCCATTGTGGGCTGTTCGGCCTGTACTGGCATCATCCAGCACGGTTGTTCCACTGGATTGATTCAGGTGGTACAACGCCAATGTCGAAGAATCATCAGCATATTGACCCGGATTAAATCCTGATGCCACCCCTGCCATCAGCAGACAACCTGCAACCACGCACATCGTCGTTGGAATTTTATTTGTCCTCATCTTAATTAACCTCCGTTATATTTTTCTCACCAAATCACATCCTGCTTACACGGCAGGATTTTTTTCATTCAGATTTATTTATGCTCTGCTAAGCGGAGTTGCCAACTCGAATTTGTGAGGGACACAGAATAGGACCTCGCCGCCAACTTTCACCATCAATCTGTGAGGATAGCATTCTTGCCGCCTCACGACCTATCGTTTCGCATGGTGTAACCGAACAAGTTAATCGAAGCCGAGAAAGAGCTCCAAGTGAATCAGAAATATGACCCCCAATATTGGTCACTGCAACATCATCGGGAATCGACATGCCCAACTCCAATAACCCCTGAATCACACCCAAAATTGACGTATCATTAAGTGAAAGAATCGCTGTAGGTTTATCAGGCCCCACCCGTCGCATCATATCCAAGGTTTCTTCGCGACCGGCAAAATACTCGGTCGAACACATCATCACCAATCGTTCATCAAATTCGATGCCATGTCGTTCCAGTGCCAAACGATATCCATCATACTTTACGCCAAGTTTCTGTGAACTTTCAGGCCAAACAGTCACCGCAATACGTTTATGGCCCTTGCGGATAAGGTATTCTGTAATTTCGCAACTGTCATTAAGACCGTCAGCGCCTACAAAACGGTCCTCTAATCCGGGAATTGTACGGTCAACAAGCACAAATGGAATACCCGCCCTGTCCAACTGATGATACATCTCAGCCTGTTCCCTGCGGCCGCTGGCACGGATGATCATACCATCAACACGGCGTTCCCGCATCATCCGTATTTCCCTCTCTTCTTTTAGCACATCATCCAAATGCTGGCAAATGATACAGCTATAGCCGCTATGATTCACAGACTGTTCAATTGCCGCCACAATTTCACTATAAAAACGAACATCAATACGGGGAACAAGAATACCAAGAACTTCGGTTTTACCACGCACCATCGCACGGGCAATCCCATTAGGTTGATAATCATATTCCTCCATCAAACGGTCTATCAATTCGCGTGTTTCAGGGTGTACTAACTCTTTTGCGTGCAAGCTGTTATAGATGGTAGTCATGCTGACGCCAGCAAGGCGAGCAAGGTCTTTCTGGGTTATAGGGCCACCCTTTACGGCCGAGGATCTGTCCATCTTTGCCAACCGAGCAGGTCGTTTTCTTGTTTTTTCTATAATCTCTGTGTTCATTTATCTAAATCACACTTTCTACAATCAAACAAGAATGTTTAATACGTACTCAATTATAATTCAACGTCGACAGAATGTCTACTAAAAAACATTAATATTTTTAATTTAATAGATTTTTTATATTTTTATTGACTTTAGCACCACAAACATATATATTGAATACGTATTCAACTATTGACTTGCTTGAACAATTTTGATGTGATGCAAGATGCGTCATCTTGCGTGAATAATTGAAGTTCAATTTTTCGTGGAGGAAAGAACAATGAAGAGGTTAGGAAAAGCGTTATTTATGCTCTCAGCAGTCGTTCTGCTGACTTGTACGGCTACGGCAACTTTTGTACCGGGTGAATATGCCGATGATTCTTCTACATTGGCATTGTACCATCTAAATCAATCCAGTGGAACAACCGTGCTGGATGATGCCAGTACAGGCCGAACAGCCCACAACGGTACGGTAGTAAATGGTACACCCAATTGGACTACAGGTGATTTCGGTAATGGTTTAGGCGTTTCCATGGGCGGTAGCACAGGCATCAATATGGGTGCGTTAACCGGATTGACTGCCAGCTACACAATTGAATTTTATTTCAAATGGAACTATGCCTATATAGGCGAGCTGGGCAACCTTTTTTATGCAGAGGAATCTGCTTTTGCACGTTCTTATCTTGTAGAGCATGGTGCCTCACCCGCGACATTTCGAATTGACTATGGCGTTCGTAAAGGTGATGGCGGCTGGTATGAAATATATACTCCCGCCGACAGCGTACTGGATACAAGCTGGCATAACATTGCCTTTACCCGAACCTGGGACGGCACTAACACAGGATGTATGATTTACGTTGACGGCGTTGAAAAAGCCAGTGGTAGTTTTGCCGGAGGATTTTGGAATCCGACAAGCGCGAACCTCTACATGCCTTTCAGCTCAAGCATGGGTGGAACTTTTGACGAGATTCGAGTAAGCAATGTCGCTCGCACGGAATTCGGTATTCCTGAGCCAGCCACGATGGGCTTATTGCTGCTCGGCAGCTTAGCCGTTCTAAGAAAACGCAGCTAAAACATATTAACTCATTAAATAACAATAGTTAAAGGCAGGCCTGTTTTAAAAGCAGGCCTGCCTTTTTTTATTCCCCAACGGGTTATCCACAAAAATTTCAAACAAAAACAGGGCTTTTAATAAAAATCTTGACATTTAGTCATAATTAGTTATATTTAGTCATAATGTTTCACGATGAAAAAATTGAAAAAATCATAGCGCTTCTCCAGGTACAGCCGTACTGGAAGAGTGTTATATTGGCCAAAAAGCTCAATATCAGCAAATCCACAGTCCAGCGATGCCTGCTGGAACTTGATAATCGCGGCATTGCCGAACGGATCCATGGCGGTGTGAGACGCAAAAATCATGCGATGCCTAACCCTGTTTCGCTGGATGAACGCCTTTTAAAAGACAAACTTGCCAAAGAACACATCGCCGCCGCCGCAGTAAAGCTTCTCCCCACAGAAGGATACATTTATCTGGATGCAGGCACAACAGTCCTCCCGCTGGCACAGGCTATGGCAAAGGTTTCTACGACAGGCATTACGGCAGTAACCAATGATGTAACTATCACCGTTGCACTCGCCCAACAGAATATCGCACATATTTTACTTGGTGGGCGGCTGCACCCCATCACTCAGTCGCTCAGCGGACCGGTAAGTCAAAATCAGATTTTGGATTTCAATTTTCAGGTATGTTTTATCTCCGCCGACAGCATCGATGCGAATGGAAATGTCTCCTGCCCTCTCGATGATGAAGCGATGCTCAAGCGAGCTGCAATTCGAAACAGTACCCAAAAGATATTGCTGGCCGCATCCAGTAAATGGAATAGACAGTCAAATATTATAATTGCCAAACTCAAGAACTTTGATGTATGGATTACAGACAAGGCAGAGGCAGGCATGGAATCGCTTTGTAAGCATAATGATGTCACGTTGATCGTCACCGCCCCATTAACCAAAAAAAAGCAAGGATAAAAGTATGGAATACAAAGGTCGTTATAAGATATTCAATGCCGCAGCAATCAAAACATATCCTATCAGTGATCGAACAAACAAGGTCAAACTGAAAGATATCGTAACCCCATCTGTGGCGCTTGGACAAAACTATGCATGCTCAGACGAAACATTAAAAAAGATCGATGAAGTCGCAAAGGCCATCGTGAAAAGTCGCAAAGAAAACAAGCCGGTGATTGTCTTTAGTGGCGCACACCTGATAAAAAACGGCCTTGGGCCATTGATGGCCGACCTTGTCAGCCGCGGATTAATTACATTATTTGCGGGTAACGGGGCAACTTCTATTCATGATTTTGAGCTGGCCTTGATTGGCGAAACCAGCGAATATGTCCCGCAAGCCCTGGAACAGGGACAATTTGGGATGGCATACGAATTTGCCTACCACAATATTGCCGTTCAGCTTGGCGACAAATACAAGCTCGGATACGGCGAATCCCTCGGCAAAATGATATGCGATAAGGCATTTCAGGCAGAGGTACTGAAAATTGTCGCAAGAGATCATTCTCCCAAAGAGTTTTCTCATCCAGAACTGAGCATTCTTGTCGCGTGTTATAAAAAAGGTGTCCCATTTACCGTTCATACCGGTATTGGCACCGATGTGATTGACCAGCACACGTCATTTGATGGTTGCGCCAAGGGCGGCTGTAGCGGCCGAGATTTCCTGATTTACACGGAAGAAACATGCAAATTAACACAGGGCGGCGTCATCCTGAACATCGGCAGTGCCGTAACAGGCCCGGAAGTATTTCTAAAAGCGGCAAGCATGGCCGGTAATATCGGCAAGGTTCCCAACGGCATTATTTCTGCCGATTTTGACATACGTCATTTCGAACCTGCGGCAATGACGGATGAGTCTGCACAGAATTATTATTTCCGCGACCAAAAAAGCGTTGTAACACGAATCCCGGAAGCATTCAATGGTCAAGGATTTTACGTCCAAAAAAAAAAGAAAAACACCATCCCCCTGCTGTATAAAAAGATTGTGGAGCAGCTATAATGAACACGATCATCAGCACAAATATTCAGGAACATAAAAAAGCTCTTTCGGAATTCGAGAGCAAAACAGGCGTTTTAGTTAAAATTTCTGAACTCATCGTTAAAGCATTTAAATCGGAACACAGCCTGTATTTATGCGGCAATGGCGGTTCGGCGGCGGATTGCCAGCATATCGCCGGCGAATTTATCGGCAGGTTTCGAAAAGAACGCCAGCCGCTGCCGGCGGTAGCATTATCGACGGATACCTCCATCCTGACCTGCATCGGCAATGATTACAGCTTTGACGATGTATTTTTACGTCAGGTACAGGGACTGGTAAAGCCGGGCGATGTCCTCTGGACGTTTTCAACCAGCGGCACATCCAAGAACATTCTTAAAGCCGTGGACGCCGCCAAGGCAAAGCAGGCGTCCATCATCGCCTTTACAGGCAAAAGCGGCAGTGAACTGGAAAAAAAATCCGACTTCTGCTTTTGTTCTCAGACCCAATATACAAGCACCGCACAGGAAATGCATATCCTGGCCTACCATATCATTTGTGATCTGGTCGAAAACCAATTTATAGAAAGTTAAAAAATATGAAATTTGAAAAATTATCGGAAATATTCGAAAAAATTAAAAAAGTTAAAGTTGCCGTCTATGGCGATTTTTGTCTGGATGCGTATTGGATGCTCAATCCAAAAGGCGGTGAAATTTCCGTCGAAACAGGTCTGCCGACTCAGGCAATCAATAAACACTACTACTCGCTTGGCGGCGCGTCCAACATTGTCGCTAATCTGGTTGCACTAAAGCCCAAAGAAATTCGAGCCATTGGAATTATCGGTGATGACATTTTCGGAAGAGAATTAGTCCGACAGCTTCAGGCTTTTCAGGTTGACACCTCCGGCATGGTCGTTCAAAAAGAAAACTTCGACACTATGGTATTCGGAAAACCTTATCTTGATAACAAAGAGCTGCAGCGATTTGATTTTGGCTTTTTCAATAAACGTTCACCCGAAACAGAGGCACAAATTTTACAGTATCTGCGGAAAGCCCTACAGGCGGTTGATGTGGTCATTTTTAATCAGCAGGTGCCGGGGAGTTTGAATAACAGCAATTTTATCGAAAGCGCCAATAAGTTATTCAATGAATTCAGCGATAAAATTATATTTCTTGATTCGCGCCATTATGGTGACCGCTTTACAACGAATGTCTATCGCAAGACTAACGCCGTCGAAGCTGCCAGACTTGCCGGGGTACAAGCTGCGCATGATGATGTTATATCGTATGAAGATACAAAAAAACATATTCAACAGCTCTATCAAAAAACACACAAACCGGCGTTTATCACACGCGGCCCTCGAGGCATTATTGCCGCTGATGCGGAAGGTGTCCATGAAGTTCCCGGCATACAATTAATGAAAAAAATTGATACCGTCGGCTGCGGAGACACCTCTTTAAGTATGCTGTCGCTGTGCCTGGCGGCGGGTGTATCCGCCGGAGACTCGGCGACTATGGCAAATTTCGCAGCTTCCGTCACTGCCCAGAAATTGTTCCAGACAGGCACCGCAAACCGTGACGAAATTTTAGAAATCGCACGCGATCCGGATTATATCTATCTGCCGGAACTTGCGGATGATTCCAGAAGGGCTGTCTATGCTGCCTCTTCTGAAATCGAATTATGCTACCCGCAAGACGCAATTTCGCTGCGACACATTAAGCATGCCGTTTTTGACCATGATGGTACTATCAGCACGCTGCGGCAGGGATGGGAGCAAATCATGGAACCTGTGATGATCAAGGCCATCCTTGGCGACCGCTACAAAACGGCCGATGAGACAACCTATCACCGCGTACGGCATCGTGTGCGAGAATACATTGATAAATCGACGGGCATTGAAACCGTCAAGCAAATGCAGGGGTTGATTGAAATCATCCATGAATTCGGCGTTGTCCCGCAGGATCAGATATTGGACAAATGGGGTTACAAACAAATATACAATGACGCCCTGATGCTGATGGTCAACGACCGTACCGCACGTTTCAAACGCGGCGAATTAAATTTACAGGATTATACCATCAAAGGTTCTGTTGAATTTCTAAAACAATTGCGGAGCAAAGGAATCACACTGTATCTGGCCAGCGGGACAGATTATGAAGATGTGCTTGAAGAAGCAAAAATACTCGGCTACGCAGGCTTATTAAATGGCGGCATTTATGGCTCGGTCAAAGATGATCCAAAATTCTCCAAGAAAATGGTCATCGAAAAGATTATGACAGAAAATAAGTTGAGCGGTTCGGAACTGCTGGTTGTCGGCGACGGCCCCGTCGAGATGCGAGAGTCACGTAAAAGAGAAGGTATCGCACTGGGTATCGCAAGCGATGAAGTACGGCGGTATGGTATGAATACAGAAAAACGTGCACGCCTGGTCAAAGCCGGTGCACATTTCATAATATCTGATTTCTCTCAACTCGCCTCTTTATTGAAGCTCTTTGGAGACTGATTATGAAAAAAGAGGAAATTCTGACACTAAAAGATGAAATACATCAGCACCTGACAAAAGAGCTGTTGCCCTTCTGGCTCACCCGCAGCAAAGATACCCTCAACGGCGGCTTTATCACGCATTTTGACAAGGATGGATGCGATACCGGCGAAGATCAAAAATCGCTGATTGCTCAGACACGCTTTGTCTATACGATGTCATCCGCTCATCGTGCCGGTTACGGCAACGGTGTATGTGCTGAATTCGCAAAACACGGCGTCGATTTTCTCTTAAACAAAATGTGGGATAAAACACATGGCGGTTTTTACTGGACTGTCGACAGAAAAGGAAACGTCCAGATTGATAAAAAAATACTATACGGCCTTAGTTTTGCCATATATGCCTTAAGCGAATACACCCTGGCAACCGGCGACAAACGCGGCATCGAATACGCAGAAGCCACGTTTGATTTAATCCAGAAATACTGTACAGACACCATGTATGGCGGTTACTTTGAGATGTTTGAGCGGAATTGGGAACTATGCGGCCCCGGCAGCGGCGGCGGCGACCGAAAAACACTGGACGCACACATGCACCTGATGGAAGCCTTTACAACGCTCTATGAATGCAGCCAAAGTTCACTGCACAAACGCAAACTCAAAGAAGACATTGACCTCTTGACAAAACGCATTTTGCATCCCAAATTTGCCACCGGCATCCCACAATTCTGGGCGGATTGGAAAGTTGCTCCGCAAATTAAATTTGACATCGTATGGGGCTGGGACCGATTTTCCAGCGGAGGCCAGAAAGTACATGCCGAAGATAACACCTCATACGGCCATAATGTCGAGTTCGCATGGTTGCTGCTGCATGCTCTGAATATTCTTGGAGAAAACTCAAAACCCTGCGAAAGCATTATGAGAAAACAGCTTGACCATGCCGTCAAGGCCGGGATTGACTATGAATACGGCGGAGTCTACGTCGAAGGTCCACATGATGGCAGCGAAGCCCACGATAAAGAAAAAGAGTTCTGGCAGCAGGCGGAGACGCTTATCGGCATGCTGGATGGCTGTATTCTGTTTGGAACCGAGTCCTATTGGCAGGCCTATAAAAAAGTACACCGCTTTGTTTTCGATAAAATGATTAATCACAAAGTTGGCGAATGGTGGCCGCTGATGTCGCGTGATGGCAATACCCTAATCTGGAATCACATGAGCCACTCATGGAAAATAAACTATCATTCCGTCCGATCAATGATTCAGTCGATTAAACGTCTTGATTTCTTATCAAAATTAAAATAGTGCATAAAGGTCAGTAATTAAGGTTTGCTGAGTAAGGTGCATTTTTGCCGTTTTTCCCTTTAGTAATCATGACAAGGGACTGTATTATCGAACTTGGAGTTGAATGACGTAACCCCTTGTGGAAACTACATGTTACCGTTTGAAATACTGGCAAAAAAATACCAGTTGGCCTCTCAACTACGGCTGGGTGGACGATTATCGAACTGCTTTATCCGTCTATCCCGTTAATATCGACCTAACAATAGTAGTATAAACCATTATGGGCTAAGAGGTTAAGGCAATCTCCGAAACCCAATTTCGACCGAATTATCCCATGGAAAACATTGATTGTGGGTTATTTTTCAATGAATCCTTAAAACCTTCACGCTATAAAACCTTTCAGAAAACCCCTGTCTTTAAAGAATGGGGTTTTCGTTCATTCTCTCTATTTGTGCATCGAACTGCCGGAATCCTGTATAACAGGCCAGGCGGCCGGGTCTATTATCGCCTGACGGACGACGACGGCATTCTTGGTGATGTTAAAAACGGTTAGATCCTGCGCGATGGTTGCCGGATCGCTGCATTGGCGGCCGTCAGTTCACCAAATGCTCCAGGTCTTCCCGCGATCACAAGTCGTTGACGGCGGGGGTCGCGACCCAGCCGGCGTCCACGCCGCCGGGCAGCATTTGTCCGACATCCTCACCTACTTCCGTATCGATTAGCTTGTTCAGCTTTGCATTCATGGCCGCGAGGATATCCGCATGCTTCTTTGGATCCATGGCAAGATTGTTGACTTCGTTCGGGTCAGCCTGAATATCGAACAATTCGACGTCGTTCAGCTTGAACAATTCCTCGATTGACTCGGGGCGGTTGTGCTGCCTGGGCGAAAAGTACCGCGTGAACTGATAGCGGCCGTCGAATACACTGCGAATCGCGCCGCGTTTGGAGATATCCGGACGCAGGCCGGATTCCTTGACCTTCGCTGCGCCACCCTGTTTCAATAAATCACGCGCCTTCTGCAGGAAGCTGCCATCCAGTGAAGCGAACATGTTGAAACAGAACAACTGGCCATCGCGCACTGCGTTGAGACCCGCTTTCTCCGGAGCGGCGAGTACCGGGGAGAAGTCCTTGCCCGGCAAGTCCTTGACGATTGCTGCTTTCTTCTCCATGCTCGCGTTGGTCAGAGAAATGAGGGTCGGGGCGATGTCGAGGTGTGAGGTTACAGCCTTGCATCGCTTGCCGCCCGAGAAGCCCGGGTGCGCGACGATCAGCGGGACGTTGTTTTGTTCGCGGTAGGAGGTAGGCCCCTTGCCGGACAACTGGTGCGCGCCACTGAGTTCGCCATGGTCCGAGGTCAGAATGACGATGGTGTTGTCGGCGTGCCCGCTGGCCTCCAGTTCGTCGAGTACGGTGGCGATGTGGCGATCCACGTCGCGCAGGCAGTTGAGATAGAAATTGTTCCGCTTGCGCCATCGCCAGGGTTCGTTGGCAGGAATCGGGCCGGTCATCACATCGTTACCGATACTGAATTCGGTATGCGCAGCGGGGCGGCCGGGCGCGTTAAGCGCCTGTGAAAAGCTGGCGGGAAGGTCGAAATTCCATTGTTTGGCATAGAGCGTATGCGCCGGATCGGAGACGATGTGTGAGAGAATGTTTTTTTCCTGGACAGGCTCGCCCGGCCGGTCGGTGTTGTAGAACATCACGTCGTGCGGGTTGACCAGGTTCACCGCGAGAAACCACGGTTTGCCCTGCAGTTTCAGTTCCGCCGCCCGCCCGTGCAGCCAGCTTGCTGCCGAGGCGGCGATCATACCGTCGTGCAGGTAGCCGCCCTGCGTATGCCCAATGATATCACCGACTCCAAGGTAGTCAGAAAATCCGTAGGCCTCCATCTCCTTGGTGAATATCTTTTCGGGGGCCTCGAGCTTGTTGGCGGTTTCGAACTCGCGGGTCAAGTGCCACTTTCCCTTGTAGGCGGTGTAGTAGCCGGCGTCGCGCAGCATGTGCCCGACCGTCTTGATCTCGGTGGACATGCTCTGTATCCAGGGGAAGTTCGTGTTATCGAACATCCGCGTCTGCTGGATGTGGCGGCCGGTATAGATCACGGAGCGTGAGGGGGTACACACGCAGGAGTTGATGTGGTGATTCTCGAACACGACCCCTTGCTTGGCCAGCCGCTCATGCGCCGGCAGGCGGTAGCCCCGGGGCAGTTCATGCGCACGAAAATGGCGCTCCTGATCCGTCAGAATAAACAAGATGTTGTAGGGGCCAGACGTCGCCTTGCCCAGCGATGTCCTCGACGAAGGCGCCGCCATCGCCGGAATTGTCGGCAAAAGGCCGCCCATAGCCGTCGCTACAGCGCCTGTACCGGCGGTCTTGAGAAACTCGCGACGCGTTGTGCCGGTGGCGGATTGATCTATGTTTTTCATACCTTGTTGTTCCTTCTGGTTTGTACTCATCGAACTTTTCTCCTTTCATAGTTCTGTCAGGATTCATAAATACCAAATCATTCGCTATTCATCAAAAATCAATCTTCGCTCGCAATCCCGCAATATAAGTCGTATCAACGCGGTCACTGCTCGGGTGAATAATTTGGAAATCAGGAGAAACATGCAGCCATTTGGAGAACTCAAAATTATAGAAAACTTCAACGCCCTGAGCGTCCTCGAAGTTTCGTTCGATAGCTCTGCCCAATTCATTGGAAAGCTGCATATAAAAATAGCCGACTCCCCAGGTGTCGTTATCCCGGCCGTGTATCATGCCTTTGCCGCCCAGGCCGGCGCCGTAGAAGTTGGCTACCGGGTTTGTTTTGTCATCGGCAGTCCCTAACCGACCAAAGAAACCAAAGCCCTGTGTTTCATCTTCCTGCTCAGTATAAACATATTGATGCATATTGTACATCAGGCTCCAGGAATCCTCTCCCTTATCCAACGTCACCGGATGTTCGAGCAGAGCATCAAGAAAAAAACGCGGATCCTGGTCCAGGGCTATAAAATCCTTGGTACTGTAAGTACCAATCAAAAGATGACCGCCGGGCTTATCAAAAAATTTAGATGGCTGATGATATGTGGCCATCATCGCGGTTCCGTCTTCAAAATCTTCGTTAAAACCGCTGGTATCCGGCATGCCGTTGGCACCCAAAGCTGTTATCGAAAGAACGGCGTGATCTTTGACGGTAACATCGGGAAGAAAAACCGCGACTCCGCCGCCCAGCGCTGAAAGCGGGACAGTCCGATAGGCTACAGGTTGAAAGATATTCGCCATGTTTATAAATGTGGTTTTACCTTCTCCGCCGGTAAATGCCGTTTCCTGGAAATCAATCATCGTGTTGATTTTTCCGAAATATAACGCAAAGCTTTCCGAGAGAAATTGCGTATACTTGACTTGAGCCACATTGACTTGCCGATAATCGGGCAGCGGTAAAATCCCATCCGTGTTGACGGGGACCAATATGCCGCTGTCGGTGTTGATAAATTCTCCGAACTGATGCTCGGCCTGGACATCCAAAAACGCACCCTGCCAGAGGCCCATTTTCTGAAAATCAAAGTGAATCCTGTAATCCATCAGGCCGCCATACTTCCAGCTCTTATCGGTTCCGCCGTGCAGCACCCCCTGAGAATACTGGTCGGCCGAAATATTAAACGTGATGCCCTGCTCGGCAAGTTTTGTGCGCTCGCCCCACCAGTCCCCGGTCAATTTCGTACTCTTGAAATCCGTCGTTTCCGTAGAGGCATTCGCACTGACACCGAGCCAGCAAACTGCCGTCACGAACCCCACAAAAGCAATTGAGGACCTTGATACTTTTTTCATAAATTCCCTTTCATTTTTTATGGCCGCCAGATTATACAGATTTGTATTATCCACGCCATCGCTGGTACTGTCTATAAAAAAGAGGCAATACACCATCAAATATTATCGAACTCGCACAACACCTTTACTATAGCATTTTAAGTTTTTGTATTCGTCTTTCCGATATATTGTTTATGAAAGCATATTCGATGGACTTACGAAAACGCGTTTTGGCTGTTTATGATAGCGGCCAATCTACTCTCAAACAGGTTGCAGAGCAGTTCCAGGTTACGACCCGGTGGATACAGCAGCTCAGACATCGAAGAGAGCGATATGGCAGTATTGCTCCATACCCACAAAATCAAGGCCGCAAGCCTGCTTTCAGAGGTGTTGAACTGTCGCAGCTCAATGACTTTGTCCGAACGCATCCTGATGCCACACTGGAAGAAATAAAAGATTATTTTTCCAGTAAGGTTGATTGCAGCATTGTTGCGATTCACCATGCTTTAAAACGTCTGGGCTGGCGTTATAAAAAAAAGCGTTACGAGCCAGTGAACAAGACAGAGGAGATGTCGCATTGAAACGCTGGTTTTGGAAAAAGGCTCAGCCAGCGATGCAAAAGGACGGTTTGAATCATGCGGATATACGAATATAATAAATTAAAATGCTATAACAGTGGGTTGCGGTAAATTCAATGCGACATGCGATCGGTGGCATAAAGCTTTCGAATTTCAACGTTGGCGATGCAAGTCTTTGTTGTAACTGCATTTGCATTCACAAAACATGTTAAGGTTTTCCTTGACTACGGGCGACCGGAATCGAACCGACATATCTAGCTTGGGAAGCTAGTGTTCTACCACTGAACTACGCCCGTATAAGTGCTTTAATTACAGGCATATATACAAATTGGAGGGCACTTGTCAAGTGTAAAATTTGTTTTCTGCGTCTATCCAGCATCAAAGTTATACCAATCCCACTCAAAAAATCACACCATGGATTTAGGCTGTTTCGTGATCTTGAAACAGGTGTCATAATAGACGATTAAAAGTTTCTTTTTTGCCCCCGAATTATACAACTTCGCCCAAAAACTAACAAGACATTTCTTT
Organism: uncultured Pirellulales bacterium; assembly: GCA_964437685.1. Taxonomy (GTDB): domain Bacteria; phylum Planctomycetota; class Phycisphaerae; order Sedimentisphaerales; family Anaerohalosphaeraceae; genus Anaeroglomus. The sequence continues at coordinate 10,930 of CAYTHV010000002.1, read as the reverse complement.
ACTAAAAACATGAAATTAAGAAATTCCACTTTTGAATTCAGACTCCTGACTTCTTTGTTGTATCCTCATTCTTGAGTTCTTGGGTTCTTGAGTTCTTTATCCTACATCTCCTGTCAAAAAAATTAAATCTGCGTCATCGGCGAAATCTGTGGTTCCTGTTTAAGATATGCAATGTCCGACAAACTTTTTCCACTTACAAAAAAATAAAAAAAGATGCAAAAATTTCTTCTCCTTGTCCGGCCAATGCTTACAAAACCCGAACATCCAAAAACCCCAAAAAAATAATTCATAAGTCCCATTTCCGTCCCTATATATGGAGGGATCGTTTTCCTCCGGCGGATTTCCCGGAAAACGGGGGACTCCGGGTGGCACCTTCAAGCCGCAGGCTTGTGGGTACTTCGATGAAAACTGAATATGCAAAAATGGAGGAGACAAATGAACCAGCCGATTATCTTATATACCCATTTTTTTCTTCATGCTCTTCGCGGGCTTCATGGTAAAACCATTTTGTCAAAACGAACCCAATTTCCAGACCCCACCAATCTACAATTTAAAATCTACAATCTAAAATTGCAAAACGAACCCAATTTCAAGACTCTGCGAATCGAGAATCATCAAAGCCTTGACGTTTCGGGAAGAAACGATATAATCTCCCAGAAATAAGTCGTTAATTATCAGGATATTTGAATGCAGACAAAAACGTTACAGGAATTGGCCGACCATGTCGGCGGCAAAGTCGTTGGCGACGGAAACCTCGTTATCCGCTCGGCATCGACGCTTGACAAGGCCGGCGACGGCGAAATTACGTTTCTGAGCAATAAAAAATACGAGTCGCAGATGCAAACTACCCAGGCGGCGGCGGTGATTGTCGCGCAGCCGATGGAGTCTAAGGCGGCACTGCTGGTCGCCGAAGACCCCTACTACGCTTTCATGCAGATTGTCGTGCTGCTGCACGGCCACCGAAAACACCCGCAGGTCGGCGTCAGCCCCAAAGCTTCAATCAGCCCAACAGCCAGGGTCGGCGACGGCTGCAATATCCACCCCTTCGCCACAGTCAGCGAGAATGCCAGCGTTGGCAAAAACTGCCAGCTTTACCCGGGCGTATTTGTCGGGCCGAATGTGACGGTCGGGGATGATTGCATCCTGTATCCGAATGCCGTCGTCTATGACAGTTGCGTGGTAGGAAACCGGGTGATTATTCAGTCCAATGCCTCCGTTGGCCAGGATGGGTTCGGATTCGCCACACACAAAGGCGTCCACCACAAAATTCCGCAGATCGGCAGGGTCATCCTCGAAGACGATGTCGAAATCGGTTCCGGCTGTGCCATCGAACGCGGCACACTCGACGATACCGTCATCGGCAAAGGCAGCAAGATCGGCGACAGCGTCGCTATCGGCCACGGAACGAAAGTCGGCCCCTATTGCCTGCTGGTGCCGCAGGTCGGCGTAGCAGGTTCGGCAACCCTGGGACATCACGTTGTCCTCGGCGGACAAGTCGGCGTGATCGGCCATATTACCATCGGTAACTTAGTCAAAGTCGGCGCCAAAGCGGGCGTCCTGAATAATGTGCCGGATGGGGCAACCATCGTCGGCACCCCCGCCATCGACGCAAGCAAAGCCAAGCGGGCGTACAGTCTGATTGAATATCTGCCCGAAATGAAAAAGAAAATCAAAGAACTTGAACGGCAGCTGGCCAAACTGAGCGGAACCGGTGAATCCGAATAATCCCCCAGTTTTAGGATTGATCGCCGGCCAGGGACGATTGCCGTTTCTGGTTGCCGAAGGCGCCAGGCGTGCGGGAATGCGTGTGATTTGCGCAGGTCTGGCCGACAGCGCCGAGCCGGAATTGGCCTCCCAGGTCGATGTGTTCTTTTACGGCGCGATCGCCCGTCCGGGCGGCTGGATGCGTAAGCTTCGGCAATACGGCGTGACGGAAACAATCATGGTCGGACGCGTCGCCAAGACGAAGATATACACGCCGTGGCGGATTGTTAAATTTCTGCCGGACTGGCGGGCGATACGAATCTGGTACTGGCGGCTGCGGGGACGGGATAAACGCAATGATACGGTCTTAAACGCGATAGCCGAAGAATTGGCCAGCGGAGGAATCATACTCGTGGATTCAACACAATACTGCAAAGAGCATCTGGCAACAGATGGCGTGATGACGCAAACTCAGCCGGCCGCATCAGTACAGGCCGACATTGATTTCGGCTGGCCGATGGTTAAGGAAATCGGCAGGCTGGACATCGGGCAGGCCCTCGCGGTGCGCGAGCGGGAGATTATCGCCGTGGAAGCCATTGAAGGAACGGCAAAGATGATTGAACGCGCCGGGCAGCTTTGCAGGAAAGGCGGCTTGACCTTGCTGAAAGCGGCCAAGCCCAATCAGGATTTGCGGTTCGATGTGCCGTGCATCGGCGCCGACACGATTGAGAGCCTTGCCGCATGCAACGCGCGATGCGTGGTGGTCGAGGCGGGTAAGACGCTGATTCTGGATAAACCCAGGACAATTGCACTGGCCGACAAACTCGGCATCGCGATTGTCGGGCATTAGTCTTTTTCGATCACGACATCGAGCGGGCTGTTGATGCGGTAGCGAATGCCCCGCCAGCAAATGGTGCGGCCGAACGCGGAACTGAGAATTAAAAACAGGAACAAAATCCCCCACAGCCAGAACAGCAGAATATCCGCCCAAAATGCCATGCGAAGGGTTTTTTTGTCCTTGCTTAGCAGCCGCATAATCATCCACTGGCGCAAGAGGGCTCTCAACCACTGCATACCGAGTATCAGCCCGGCGGCAATCGCGTACACCGCCACATGCGAGGAATCCTCTGCAAATCCGGCTGCAGCAACAGCGAGCATCATCCAAAAACCGCCAACACTAAAAAGGGTTCCGGATAGTCCGAACAGCCATGTTTTGGGAGCATAGATGCGGGTAATCAGGAATTGACGACGGCCGAACTCGAACAGCTTTTGCCATGTAGTCGTTTCGTAGGATGCGACCATGCAGGCCGGGGCAAAGACCATTTTACTGCCGGATCGCTCTACCGCTCTACTGAGCGTCAGATCATCGCTGATGGATTTTGACCAGATGGATTCAAGATTCAGCTTGCGAAAGGTTTCGACCCGGATTGCCATTGAGCCGCCCCATGCCTGATTAAACCGCGTATTGCCAAGAATCTGGCCAACGATGGCATTGCCGCAGGATAAGCCCAGCGTCGCGAGATTATTTTGCCGGGGGACAAACCAGCGGTAGCCGCTGGCGGCGCCGTTCTTGCCGCTGTTTATTGGATAGACAATATGGCCAAGCCAGTCATCATCGGCACAGGCATCCGAATCCGCAAAGACCAGCGCGGTAACATCCGACGGAATCTGGCGGTAACAATGCAGAATGTTGTGCAACTTTTGACTGCATCCGGAAGCGACACCCGCAACAAAGATGCGAACTTCGGTCGCAACCGTCTGCGGGGAATACCGGGCGATCAGTTTTTGCAGGACTTCGTACGCCGGATCGGCGACATCCTGAACCACAAACCACAGCCGATAAGGCTTGTAATTTTGGCGAAAAAATGAGAGAATATTCTGCTCAAATTCCGAATCAAGGCCTTTGCAGGGAACAATAATGACCGCAGAAGGCCGATAAATATCCCGCTTCCGTTCCGATTTCCGCAGCGCATAGCGAACATTACTACCCACCTGAATGGTGAACAGTAACTGGCCGAGAACCAAAACGCCTGCCGTGACTAAAAACCAATCCATATTGTCCTTATATTCCAGAATGCCGTATTATAATCGATATTTTTCTTTTTTCCAGAGGCAGTTTAGTCGGATTTGGTAGCGTGATTCCTGTGGGCTTGACTTATCGGTCGATGTGTGCTACAAGGTCTATCGTTAATCCGCCAATAGGCAAAATGTTAGGGATTTTCATGCAGCGCATAGGGCCTGTTTCAGACATTACAATTTATCCGGCCGGGGAACGTACCGGCGGATTTGTTTGCCGTGATTGCCAACTGATTCGCGAAATCAGCGGCGTGCGGCGGGTTTATTCCGCATTCTGGAACGATCAGAAAATTATCGTTAAGATTTTCGACATTCCCTACCTTGGCCGACGGCAAATGATGCGCGAATGGAACAATCTGCAAAAACTTCGAACACTGCAAATTCTTCGGCCGGAGCCGCTATTTTTCGGCAAGACCAATTCAGGACAGTGGGCGATGGCCACTGAATACATCCTGAACAGCCACGATGTATTCAATCTTTTTCAGAGTCTGACGGATAAGCCTACAAAGGTCAAGCTTCTGCAATCTATCGTCGGGCAACTGGCGCATCTGCATATTCAGGGCGTGCTGCAAAACGACCTGCATCTGGGCAATTTTCTCGAAGCGGATAACCGCTTCTATATTCTTGATCCGGCACAGATTCAGTTTTACGCGCAACCAGTGGCGGTAAAAAAAGGAATCGCCCAGCTCGTATTACTTTGTACGAACTGGCCGGCGGACGACGAGGAACAATTAGAGACATTCATACGCAAGTATTTCGCGGTGCGCGGGCTGGTTCTTCGGCCGTGGCAGCAGGAACAAATCCTGCGGCAGATTCGGGCTTGCCGGATGCGGAACATTCGGCGAATGCTGCCCAAAACACTGCGCAACAGCAAACGCTACTTTACCATTAAAACCAACACTGTCCGCGGCGTTTTTGCCAAAACTTTTTGCGAACCCAAGCAGGCGGCGGAACTGCCCTTTCAGATTGATTTATTGATGAGCAAGGGAAAGATTCTCAAACGCGGCAATACGTGTTTTGTTTCGCTGGTGGAAATTAATGGCAAGCCTGTTGTTATTAAACGTTACAACCATAAGGGGCTTTGGCATTCGCTTAAGCAGACGTTTAAGGGCAGCCGGGCGAAACGCTGCTGGCTGCACAGCCATCGGCTTAGCTGGCTGAATATTCCGACGGCGGCATCACTGGCCTTTATTGAAAAACGCAGAGGGCCGCTGATTTACTGCTCCTATATTCTCTGCGAAATGGTCCATGGGCTGAAACTCGATGAATTTCTGCGACAGGTTGCCGTGGATGAAGAACAGCAAACGGCGGTGCTGCAATGGATCGATGGAATTTTGCAGCAGATGGAGCTTTACCGGATTACCCACGGGGATTTGAAACGCGCCAATTTGATTATTACCGAATCGGGTCCGGTATTGATCGACCTTGATTCAATGAAAGTCCACCGTGTCGGATTGCTTTATCGGCATTGCCGGAATAAAGATTTGCGGCGATTTGATAAACAATAAAACCCATCCAGGAATGCAATACTTTTTACGGCCAAGCTGTCCGCCGCGTTGAAATATCTTCGTAACCGCCTTTTTAAATTCATTTTCCATTTTCAGGGACGGATGATCCTAAGGGAGGAAACGCCTGCAAAGCCGACCCCCAGCGATGGCTGATTGTCCTGCGAAACGCCGCTGCATTTTGCCCGCAGACGTTGAAAAACTGTGTCCAATCCATTTTGTCCGCAGGCGGCAAAGGTGTTTTTGCAACCGTCTCAATCCAGATCAGCCCCAGAAAGCTGATGTGTCTGCTCCAATCCGGCGGCAGATGGGTTTGCGCCCATGCCCAAGCCAGAGGATAGTGTTTGGGAACGTCGATAGGCAACAATGCCGATGGTGCGAATTGATAGGTCTGTTCAGTCGTGCCAGAGGCCAGCAAGGTTACTGTGCCGAGGCGTTCCGCCCATGTCGGGATGCCGCATACCGCTGCCGCATGGCAGGCGTCCAAAACGACGATCCGGCAAGGATGCGCCGGCGGCGGCGCCGCGGCCAGCAGGTCGCGCCAGTTGGCGATATCGCCATTGACAAATTCCCACCCTGCGGATGCATCCTGAATCGACCCCAGATAGACCACCGAAATATCACAGTCTTTCGGGCCGGGCAAAGCGAGCAAGAAACGCTGCAAGTCCGCCGAGGTACCATCCACAACCGTCTGCCTGACCTGCACCTTGTCATACCACAGCTTGAGGGTTGTTCCAATTGCCATTTGGGTCGTCTGCCAGCCATGCAACGAACGATTTTTTTCATAATTGACAGCGACAAAACTGTCAAACGCCACGCGCATCCCGGACAGGGGTTGAACCGCGGCGGGCACAGCTCCATCAGCGCTATGGCAACCGCCCAACGTGATAACGGCGATCAATAACACCGACAACCCCAGGCACAGGCGGATACAATATCTTTTCGGATTTGTAATTTTCATTGGTTCATAAAAAAACTGCCTGACAACCCCGAAAGAGGGCTGTTCAGGCAGTTTAGTTTATTCTTCATCCAGCCTGCTTAGAACGCGTAGGCCAGACCCACATTCCAAATATCGCTGTCAAAGTTGCTGTCGATGTCTGTGCTGTAGCCCACGCTGCCGTTCAGGTTGCTGGTGAACTTGTAGTTCAGTTTTGCGCCGGTGGTGAACCATCTGTGGTCGTTGTCAAATTCGGTATCCAGTGCATGGTTGTGCAGAATCTGGTTGTAGTTCAGGTTCAGCGCAACACTCATCTTTTCAGTGAATGTATATGCCGCGCGACCCATCAGCACGAGCTTGCCCATCAACGCGGTATCATCGACGCCGGCCGGATAATCTACTTCCTGATAACCCAACACATAAGAAGGCGAAATTGACAGGTTCAGCTTTTCCATCTGTTTCATCATTGTCAGATACGGAGCGACGACATAGTTTTCTGAATCGGTATCACCGGCATTGCCCCGGATCTTGTTTTCCGAAGTGCCATAAGAAAACGAGGTGCCCCAATACATCCACTCGTTGACCGGCTGGCTCGTATAAAGTGAATACGTCCCGGAATCAACCTGATCGCGATTGCCGGTTTTACTGTGGCCTTGTGCATCATTGAGATTGCCCATAAAGCCCCACAAGGTCGTGTTGTTATACAGAGCGTCGGCGCCGACGGTATAGGAATTGAAGTAATTGTCAAAACCGCCCTGACGTTTATCTTTAGTCTTGCCGGTGCCATAGTCGGCAAATAGACTCCACGACGAGAACGCATCGAACGAGCCTGCATGAGGCATTCTGTCGCCCGCGGTCAGTGTCCGATCCACAGCCGTTTCCACCGCCATGGTGGCGGGGTTCCATGGGTTAAGCAGGCTTGTACTACCGTCAAAATTACTGGCCTGCGCCGCTGTGACGCTCAGACATACGGCAAGTATTATTAACACGCTCTTTGCTACCACTTTTCTTTGCATTTTCTGACTCTCCTGAATAATATACTATTTTACTCCGAAGCACGATTAAGGTCTTATCGCTGCCAACCTCGAAGTTTTTACTTTAAGCCATTAATTCTAAGTTACGTCGTTATTGTAGTCAACTCTATTTTCAACGCAAGTTTTTTTACTTTTTTACTTCACAGCATCGTTATCGGCCGCACGGTCCGCCGCACCCGCCTCCACCGCCGCCCCCCCCTCCACTCGGACGGGGCACGGCAATATCTCGAACCTGCTGAGCCTGATCCCGCGCCTGCTGCTGGGCTTGATCATGCATCTGCCGCGAGCTTTCATTCAGAGCGCCACCGGTGGCGTTCCAACCGGCATTCCCAAGAAATCCACCAATGATGCCGCCAATGGCCGTGCCAATCGGTCCAAACGTCGTACCCAATGCGGCGCCTTCGCCGGCTCCCAGGCCGATGGCCGCCAACCGTCCGACGCCGTCGGTAGCTTCGATCATCACTCCGGTTGTATCGCCGCGCTCGGAAGCCTCATAGGTTCTCCCGATAGCCTTGCCGCCCTGAATCAGGGGGTTAGCCAGATTGGAAGTGGCGATCTTCGCTCCGAGATCGGCCAAATCGTCACCCAGATTCGCCGGCTTATCGTTGGGAGAGCCTGTGATCGGCGGATAAAAACCACGAGGATCACTTGGTGTGCCGGGTTTATGGTCGGCGGTCTTGGATTGATCCGGAGTCCACGGGCCGTTATTGTCATTGTAGAAAGACTTAGGATATGGAGCCGGAGTTGGAGTTGGAGCCGGAGCCGCTGGCGTCGGTTTGCTGTCACTGGATTTGGTTGCCTTGCTGTCAATAGGCGGATAGAAACCACGCGGATCACTTGGCGTGCCGGGTTTATGGTCGGCGGTCTTGGATTGTTCCGGAGTCCACGGCCCGTTGTTGTCCTGCGAAAGAACGGGGACGCTCAGAAAAGCCCATACAATAATCATGCCCAGGCACACCGGACGAACCGTCATGCATCTGAGGTAATTGTCGTGTGATAGAGTCTTTATCATAAAAACCTCTTTATTTAAAGATTTTCAACGCGTTATTGATATTGTCAAAATTGACAACGGTTTTGTTTTGATCGACCAAATCGATGCGCCATATTGTCGGCGGTGTGGCCGGGGCATCGGCCCGCAGCCAGAAACTCATCAGATATTCCGGCTGCCCCGGGACACTGTAAAAAATGAACAGGTTATCCTTCTTCTGGTCATCATGTTTGACAATAAACGTAATGGTTCTGGCGCTTCCCAGCAGCGTTGCATATTGTTCAATCGCCGCCCGGCTTTCCGGCCGAGTCTGGCCCGCCATCTTAAGCACTTCATCGGCACGGCCCAGTTGCAGTTGTTTCAATATCGCATCGGCCTGTTCCCGAACGGAAGCAAGGTTTGGATCGCTCTGGAATTTAATCAGCCCCGCCAGGTTCCGTTCAAACATGAACCCAACGCCCAAATGGTTGGGGTTGATCAGCTTGGGATTCGTTATCGCCGACCGCCACTTGCCCTTAAAGGGTTTGCTTTCCGAAGAGAAAATGCTCTGGAAGTCCCGAACGGTTTGGGCAGAAGACATCGCCGCTGCCATATACGGCGGCACAGGACTTCGCAGCCAGTGCGGTTCAATATCATAAGGCGGGTTCCCCTTATTACGCAGGGTGTCTCCCATCAAAAGCTCCGCATCCGTGATGCTGCCCCCTATTTTTTCTCGCGTCCACTCCGTAACCAGAGCCACATCGCTCCAGGGGTGATAGAATACCGCCAGCGCCGTATCGGAGTTAATAAAGCTCAGAGAGTAAATGGATGTTTCGAAGAAATATGCCCAGCCACTGGAAGGGTCGGTGTTGGGGCATAGGATCCGGCCAAGGGGACCAAACAGCTTTTGTCCCTTTTTGCCGGCAAAACCGACAAAAGCCTCTTCCGGCTGGGTTCGCGCCTGCTGTCGGAACTCCTCAACCTGGGCAATAAGCTGCCCGCCAAGTGTATTGGCAGTTTCCGCAGACCCCGGCAAGGGCTGTTTTTGTGCAGACATCGCAGACCCAGCCAAAAATAACACCGCCAAAATCGCGATAGTCCTTATTAAACCGTTCGTCATTGCTTATCTCCTAATACAGAACGTACAACGTCTTGTACACGTATTTTATAGTACTAAAACAAGACATTACTCTATCATTAATATCGGCCATACCGCCTTGGGTAGCTTAGTATAAATCTTAAAACTGGAAAATCAATGCTATTTTGGAGTATAACGCAACTGTTTAGAGATATTATAGGTCCAAAATCATATTAGCCGCTCGATTTAGTTACTGGAGGGCTTGCTTGATGAACGCACAGAATTGCTCGCCGATGGCGGCGGTATCGTAATTACGGACGAATTGTTTGGCCTGCTGCCCCATTGTTTGCCTTAGCGATTCATTTTCAATCAGCCGCTTTAGCGTCTTAACCCATTGCTCTTCTGATGACGCAAGGAATCCCGTTTTGTCGGGAATGACCAATTCTTTGTTAAATCCCACCGGCGAAGCAATGGCCGGAAGTCCGGCGGCAAAACACTGGAGTATCTTAAAGCCGCACTTGCCGCGGGTGTAATGATCGTCCGGCAACGGACAAAGGCCGATGGCGCAGGCAGCCAGATCCATCGCCTCGGTATCCAGTGACCAGCGTTTTTGTTCTACGGGCATTTGCTTGAGGTCAAAAAACGTGTCGCAGATGATCCGTAAAACAACAGTGGGACATTCTTTGCCGATTCGCTCAAGGGCAGGTGTAAGCTCTTTTAAGTATCCAAGCGTTGCTTTGCTGCCAATCCAGACTAAACGGATTTTGCCATCGGAGACAGGCTTGGAAGCGATGTCGTACTTTTTGGTATCCAGCCCTGTCGGCAGGATGTGAACATTCCAGCAGAACGGCCGGGCGTGGTCGGCCAGATAGGGATTGCCGGCGATGACACAGTCTGCCAGCTTCGCCGTCCGCCCAAACAATCGTTTATGACTGGAATGGCGACAGTCGGGCTTGCGAGGGCTAAGCATAATCGCATCGTCAAAATCGTAGATGATTTTGCGAGCGTATTTACGCAGAAAGTGAGCGTCCCAGAAATTTAAGGTCTTTTTGTGAAGCAAAACAGCATCAAACCGCCCTGCCTGCCTAAACATCTTCCAGCGGGCGAGATAGCTATCCGGGAATTTTACAACCGTGCTGGCAATCCCGTCCGTCTCCAGGCAAGGCAGATAAACGCCGATCCGCTGGCGAAAGCTGGCACGGTCGGGGTTGTTGGATAAGACTAATATGCGATTTATCGCCATCTCTTGTTTAATCCGTCTAAACAGCAATTATTATATTGAAAATATCGCATAAAACAAGTATTTTGCTTTGGGTGTTTTTGCGATTATAATTCATAGGCCGATTCTAACCAAGTTTATGCGGAGCGGTAAATTCGATGGAACCTTTAATCAAGATCGATATCAACCAAAGGATCAACGCCAATCATCCTGTCGTTATTGATATTGGCTGCGGCAAAAAAAAGAAGCCCGGACGGATTGGAATCGACCAGGTCGATCTGCCAGGCGTTGATATCGTTACGGATATTGAATCCGGCTTGCCTTTTTTTCCTGACGGCTCGGTTGCTGAAATACACTGCAGAAGCGTCCTTGAACATATCAGCAACTTTGAACATCTACTTAAAGAGATG
>CAYTHV010000001.1:47554-86444 GCA_964437685.1 uncultured Pirellulales bacterium | reverse complement strand
AATCCGCATTTTTAGCGTGAAAAAGGCTGTTTAATTGCTATATACTTGCTGTCTGCTTTCGTGATACTTACGAAAACATAAGTCCGCGCATAAATCCGCGCTTAAGTCCGCCGAAGAAGAGTTAAAAAGACTTGTTTTTCTAAGTTCTTGATTTACAACAGGTTATGTTTTGAAAAATGCAGTGCCCAGGACTGGAGTTGAACCAGCACGAGGTATTAACCCCATCAGGCCCTCAACCTGACGCGTCTGCCAATTCCGCCACCTGGGCATTCAAGATTTGTGGACAACCCCCTTCGGGGCTGGGCAAACTTAAGGCGGGCATTATAGAGAATGTTTTCCCATTTAGCAAGCCTATTTTGCCGACATAAACCGTAGGTACGGGTTCAAACCCGCACATTTATTGTAGAGGCATGTCCTTGTACGTGTCCTTGTGCATGTTTTCGGTAGGGGCGAACCTATGTGTTCGCCCAATTTATAGCCGAAGCTCCCAGCTTCAGATTATTCTCCATGCCGCAGGCATTCCGCAATTTTTCCTTTTACGCTTTACCTTTTCACTTTTTTTAGCTCTCCCCATTTTCAAGGGGGAGTCCGGCCAAGCCGGGAGGGGGTCTTAAAAAAACTAAATTCGATAACTCAAACCTAAGAACTTAGAACGCTTTGTAGAAAACTTCTTTTGCAGACCCCGGAGGGGTCATGCCAAAATAGCCGGGGGTGGAAACCCCCGGAAAAGAAGCCCAAAAAATTCGAAGCCCCAGCGGGGCGATACAAAATTGCACATCCCAATTTGTGGTAGGGGCAGACCTAAGTGTCTGCCCAATAATGTAGCCGAAGCTTCCAGCTTCGGATTATTCTTCATGCCGCAGGCATTCCATAACTATCAACTTATGCCAGTTTCACTAAAAAACTGCGCGGTATGGAATTCTGAATTGTCATTCCCACGCAGACCTTACCCGCATCAGTCATTAAAACAGAATATTGTTTTTCTCATTTAACATATCAACAAAATGCCTGAAGGTACCGCCACATTTTTCAATATAGTCTTCTTCGAATTGGAACTCACCACTCGGTGACTCCCAAGGGATTGTTGGCTTGAAAATAATTCTGCTTTGCAACTGTGGCGAGAAGCAACTGGCATATCTATTTCTCATTTGCTCGGAAGTAGTGTTGTTTTTAAATAATATGGGATCAAATACATATATCCTATGCAGGTCGTTATTTGGCCCTAATGCTGATTTAAGAAAATACTGCATATAAATATCTGTTTGCGGAAGGCTATATCCCACAATAATAACATTTTTCGCATTTCTCAAACAATTTAATGCTTTACACCAGATCTGATTTATTGATGTACTCAATGACATCTTATTAAATAGGGGTGGTAAGATAAGCGGCTCTTCCACTGCAAAAGTCAATGGCGGTTTTACATCATTTCCATTTCGCAAGAAATTAAGGGATCCATGCAGTTTTAAAATGTCAATCTCTAAAGGATCGTGATAAGCGTCATTCACCAATTTAATACCAAATTTATTGGGATCAATTGTCGCTCTTCGTACGCCTTTGACACTATATTGATAGACATAGTTGTTTCCATAGTGATAGTTAATATTCAAACCCTTAAATGGAATAGTTTCGTCCGTGAATATATTATTGTTCAGTGTTTGAAAAAGAGAGCGTTCAAAGACAAGATCGTAATTATAACTCATAAGTATGGGGAACTTTTTTGTAATCTTAAACCACTCAAACAATCTTCTCCAAAATCTTCGGTAGAATTTAGAACCACTTTCTTGGATCGCATGGCTTTCATGTTGATATTTTACTTCACAAGTTAGCTCTATGGTTTCCGCAATGGCTTTTACAAAATCTGACAAATCATTATTTTCATTTCGAATATTATTGAAACTCAGGATTGAAAGGATATCTTCAAGATTTCTATCATCAAATAATGCGCGCCCATGATAATGATCTAACTTATGTTTAATCTTCATGGCGTTACGAAATATTTCTCTTTTAGTTTCAGACAGATCTTCACCATTTGCTTGACCACGAATGGCAAATTCCCACATTTTTTCTACAAATCCCGCCATCAATGGAATACCAGCATCGAAAGATGTTCCCGCTCCGAATATGATTACATTATCTGAATCTGCCACGAATAGTTTCCTTTCATTCATTCTGAATAATCGATAGTCGGCAGGGTGAGCCCTGCCCACGCAGTTATCTTTTCCCCATCTTTAAGTCTCACGTTTCCATCTTTTCATCAAAAACCCGGCGGATCTTATGATTCTCAAATACGGCCAGCGATTGCGAATGATCTGTCATTTTCCATTTCCCTTTTTTCTTCCATACCACCACTTGCGCCCATTGCTGCAATAATCATACCCATTCCCCACCAACCTAACAAGACATTTCTTTACTAAAAACAGAAAAATTCCACTGCTTAACACTTAAAACTTTTTTACTTTTTTCTTGAACTCGTTCGTACTATGTTCGTATAATGGAAACGGGTGCAGGAGAGAAACCCTGCACCGGAAAACAGGGGCTCCGGGTGGCACCTTCAAGCCGCAGGCTTGTGGGTGCATTGCTGCATTATACTGGCACCCGCTTTCCGGACAAATAAGAAGAAGGAAAACCGGACATAAAAATGAGGAATACAGGAATACAGGAATGAAGGAATACAAGAATGCAAAACAAACCCAATTTCACGACTTGCAAAATCTTTTATTGTGTTGCAATATCTCTCGTCGCCGCAGGCGATTCCACACTTTTGCCCTTTTCCTTTTACCTTTTGCTTTTTTGTCAAAACGAACCCAATTTCCAGACTCGTGGAATCTTTTATTGCGACAGCCTATATTTTGCCGATATAAAATAGGTAAAGTTTTCAAAAAAGACTAAAATCAAGGAGAATAAAATGAATTCACAAAGACGTATTTTGATAGGTATAGTACTGGTTGCGGGTTTTGGGCTGGTTGGTTTTTGCTGGCTTTCCACGGGTAATGCCGCGGAAATTTCCACCAACGAGTATGAAATTTCCGTTCCTGCGATGAAAACGGATACCCAGCGGCTGATCGAAGCCTATGAACGGCTCAGCGACCAATACCTGTCGCTGGTGCAGAGCCAGCTTGTCGGCATGGCCGCTGCCGACCGCGACATTATGACCCGCCTGGACCGCATCGAACGCAAGCTCGACGATCTGTCAACGAAGGTAGATACCCTGCTGAAACCTGCTCCCGCGCCTGCTCCGCTTCCAGCCGCTCCGTCGCAAGCGCCTGCTGCAAAAGAAGATACGGGAAATAAAATACTCGAAATAAAGTGAGATAAATTCAATGATTCACTGGCTCGAAGCAATTATTGCCCTGTTTGTCATTGTTGATCCTATTGGCAATATCCCGACATTTCTGGGCGTTACCATCGGTGTGCCGCCGGAAAAACGCCAGCGTGCCTATACGACTTCGGTTGCCGTAGCCGCGGGAATTTTGCTGCTGTTTTCATTTACCGGCGATGTTGTCTTGCACCGGATATTTGGCATCGGGATTGCGGATTTGCAAATCGCTGGCGGAGCATTGCTGGTTGTTATGGCTATTGATGATCTGGTTTTTGGTTCGCAACGGCGCCCCAAAACCGCGGATGAAAATTTGTCCGCCGACGAGGTTGGGTGCGTTCCGCTTGGCTGCCCCCTGCTGGCCGGCCCCGGCGCGATTGTGACCACCCTGACGATCTGGAAAAATCCGCAGCAAGGTCCGCTGGCAGCATTACTTGCGATTGTCATCGTGCTTGTCTTGTTCCGGGTATTGATGTATTACGTCGAGCAAATTAACCAGCTTGTCGGCAGGCTGGTCATTACCGCCGTATCCAAAGTGATGCTGGTTTTTCTGGCCGCAATCGGCGTACGGATGCTGATGATGGGACTGGCAACGTATGTACAGTTTGCGAAATAAAACGTGTTTTGCTATTGTTTACAGAGCCGCTTGCAGTTGTTTTTCAGCTCGCAGAATTGCTTCGGTATCCTCAAGAACCAGCTCTCGAATCAGGCTGGTGCGGATGCGGAGAATGCCCATTTTCATGACCTTTTCCTCAACCGCCCCGGCAATGGCCCGTGCTGTGAGGCGATCCATCGTTTTGGTTTCGACCAGGTCGTCAACGATTCTCGCTTTTGTCCAGGATGTATACTGCGGCTCATCTCCCTCATTATCGCTATGCCGCACGACGACCATCCGACGACGCTGGAGCTTTCGCTGCATCCGGTAGGCATTGAGCGACTCTGCCGCGTGTCCGTATCCGGTCGCAGTCAGAACCGACTGAATCAGCAGATGAATCTGGTCGCTGGAAATGGTTGAGGTGTGATCCGCCCGGTACAGATAAAAGGTAATCGCTTCGGCCATCTGCTCGGCCACGGTCAGGTCATATTCCTGAACCGACGCCAGGGCATTGTGGAATGTCCCCAGTACTTTGGTATGCAAGTACGGCTCAGCCGCACCCTCAGATTTCAGCACTTCAATCTTCATAATCTCCGCCCTTCCTGAGCGTTACAGAAGAATCTCGCATCTGTTAGTCGTCGTCTTCGCTGCCGCCGAATAAGGTTGGCTCCTCGAGTGTATCGGCTTCGAGAATCGCCTGTCGGACTTCATCGATCAGCTCGCCGGCGTCATTGAAATCCCGATAGACGCTGGCAAATCGAATGTATGCGACCTTATCCACCGCACGAAGATGACGCATGGCGCTTTGGCCGACAAATTGGGAGGACACTTCCTTGTCGAAATTGCGGAAAATATCTTCCTCGATCATGTCGGCGACATCTTGAATCTTCTCTGCTGAGACCGGCCGCTTATAGCAGGCCTTTTGCAGACCGGAGATGACCTTGCTGCGTTCGTACGGAACTCGAGCGCCGTCTTTTTTGATGACACTGAGCTTGACGCTTTCCCCGATCTTTTCGTAGGTGGTAAATCGACGTTTGCAGACTAAGCAATGCCGCCGGCGACGAATCACCCGCCCCCCATCGCTGGAACGGGAATCGATCACCTTGTCTTTATCTTCCTTGCAGTATGGACATCTCACGGCATCACCTTGTGACTATCTATATATAGTCAAACTTACTATAAATATCAACAGATAGTATGTCAATGAAAAAGTTAGGAATGTCGGGAAATTTGGGGTGTCTTCCTATCCTATCCTTATTTTTTGTACCGTATCATCGGGACTTTTCCTGTTGACTTTGATTTTTGGAAAAAGATACAATAGACACCACTCCGTCGTCTGTGTTTATTCTTTCATCAAATCTACCGTATGGCAACGAAGAAAACGAGGGGCAGAAAACGCACATTTTGGCCGCAATTCTGCTGACGCGTCTTATTGCTCCGAATAGAAATTAGTCTTTGTAAGGAGATGAAAATGAAGACGCGTAGTCAGGGTTGGATGTTTGTGGCATTTATGTTGTGGTTTTTGTGCTTTGGAACAGTACCGGCGGCGGCAGGTGTGATCTATGTCGATGTTGCAGCGGCCGGGGCTAACAGCGGTTTGAGTTGGGCGGATGCTTTTGTCCATTTACAGGATGCTCTGGCGGCGGCAGGACCAGGTGATGATATCTGGGTTGCGGCGGGAACCTATACGCCCGACCAAGGCGTTGCCGTAACGCTGGGAGACCGCAGTGCAACTTTTTTGCTTGAAAGCGGAGTTGCACTCTATGGCGGTTTCCCAGCAGGCGGCGGCGATTGGGGCAGCCGCAATATCACGGCTAATGTTACGACCTTAAGCGGCGACTTGACGGCCAATGATGGGGCTAACTTTGCCAACAACAGTGAAAACAGCTATCATGTTATCACCGGCAGCGGCGTGGATGCGACTGCGGTTCTGGATGGATTTACTGTGACTGCCGGCTATGGCAACGGAACAACTCCCAATGATCGCGGCGCTGGGATGTACAGCAGCAATGGGCAGGCAATCATCCGGGACTGCACGTTCAACGCCAATAAAGCCACTTTTGGCGGCGGCATGACATGCGAAGCAAGCAGTACGATGCAGTTGATGCGCGTAACATTCAGCAGTAACCGGTCGGGAGATTACGCTGCGGGCGGCGGGATGCGGATTTATCAAAGTAATCCTACCTTAACGGAATGTGTTTTCAGCGGTAATTGGGCCAGTTCCGGAGCAGGCCTTCATGCCGCCAGTTACAACGGTTTAATGCTTCGCTGCAGTTTTCTGAATAACAATGTGGAAAACAACGGGGCAGGCCTTTACCTGTACGGCGCACAGGCCATGAAAAGCCTGCCCAATATGGTGGGTTGCATATTCAGCGGAAATACAGCCCAGTCGTCAGGCGGCGGTATATATTGTAGTTTTTATACTTATCCCTATCTGGCCAACTGTTTGTTTATCAATAATAAAGCATATACCGCCGGCGGCGGCATGTTCAGCAGCGAAGGCGGTCCCAAACTGACCAACTGCGTATTCAGCGGCAACAAGACAGGTACGTCATACTATGCCACAGGTGGAGGATTGGCCAACGACTACCGAAGCACCGCAGAGTTACGCAATTGTACGTTTAGCGGCAATTCCTCCGTGTCCAGCGGCGGTTTGTATGTGTATTACAGTACGGTTACTTTGTCGAATAATGTGTTCTGGGGCAATACCGCCACCCAGGGAGCACAAATGGAATCGCTCTACCTGGGTGTACTGGGGGTTAGCGACAGCGATGTGCAGGGAGGACAGGCCGGCGTGTATGTCAGCGAGGGGACATTAAACTGGTATACAGGAAATATTGACGCCGACCCGCTTTTCGTAGATGCCGATGGAGCGGATAATGTGGCAGGTACGGCGGATGACAATCTGCGGCTTGCATCCAGCTCGCCGGCGGTGGATGCGGGCAGCAACCATGTGATGATGGCTGATACGGCGGACCTGGATGCCGATGGCAACACGGCTGAAGCGATACCTTACGATTATGATTTCATGAACCGTTTTGTAGATGATCCGATTGCAGATACCGGCATGGGTACGCCGCCGATCGTTGATATGGGAGCGTTTGAACGAAGCGGGACTGCGGCTGTTTGCGGCGATGCGGAGCATCAGTCGCCGGTGGGCGATCTTAGTCAGGATTGCCGTGTGAATACTACGGACCTGGTATTGCTGGCCGGGTATTGGCTGGGTGATGCGTGTGCGGAACCTGCCTGGTGTGGAGGGGCAGATCTGGATCATCTGGGCGGTGTGAATCTTAATGATTTTACACTATTCGCTTCCTATTGGCTGGTGTGTACCGCTCCGGACTGCGATTAGCGGATTATTTACCGATCCGTCTCTGCACATATCGCATCGCGGCAGCGGCGGCATTCTGTACGTCTTTGTTATCCGGCAGCATTGCGATAATCTGCTGGAAGTATCCTAATTTAGAAATCTCCAAGAGCGTCGCATCAAAATAAATGTCATACGCCCAGCCAAGCTGCAGAAGTTTGACATCATTCATGGTTCGCAGACAGCGATAGTCAATCAGCGTTCCAGTCTGGAGTGCTTTGACGATTTCCGGCGAACAGCACGGTTCATCGGGAAATTCAATCTCCAGTTGGAAAGTGCAGGGGTTTTGGTGGTAGGACTGAAAACTCTCAACGGACAGTTTAAAGATATCCACTTTATCCGTATCGCGAATCATTTTGCTGAATAGCGCCGTCGGCTCGTCGAGACCATCCGGCAGGGATTTTTTATTGTGATATTCAATGGCGCGTTCGATCCAGTGTCGTTCCTGCTTATCAAGCGGCTCTAAAAGCCGTTCCCGACGCAGGATTGCAAGGCCCATTGACGCGTGATCTTCGCTGGTCGCGTCCTTATAGGTGCGATAAATTTTAAACTGTTCGAATCGCCCAACATCGTGAAACAGCGCAATGGTTTCGGCGATGCGTGTCTGTTCGGCGTCTAATTTGAGCGCGGCTGCCAGCTTCTGTGTCAGACCGCAAACCCGATGCGTATGACATTCCTTTAAATGCAGATTATTGTTCAGGTACTCATCGCCGTCCAAACTGTAATATTGCTGAATGAATCCGCCAAACCATTGTACATATTGTTCAAATTGTTCCTGCTTCATCTCTACTCTTTAAAAATGATCATTGTATCTACGTTGAATAAAATTCAGGTCACCAAACGTAATTTAGTTTATTTTAACATTTTACAATTGGTATTTTACAATTTACAATCCATAAAGAAATAAAAACTTAAGAGTTCCTCTAAAAAATTTGGAAGGATTCATTATGCCTACGGTTAAAGACATTATTGTTCGCAAGCCGACGCCGGCGGAAACGGCAACCGCGAAAACCTGGCCTATCTGGACGCATCGTGCCGACAAATTCGACTGGGAATACAACGAAACCGAAAAATGCCTGATTCTGGAGGGTAAGGTTGTCATTTATGATCTGCCGGATACCGGCAAATCGGTCAGCTTTGTCGCCGGGGATTATGTTATTTTTCCTGCTGGTCTCAAATGTGTCTGGCATATCCTTGAGGCGGTCAGAAAACACTACGATTTTGAATAATCTTATATATAAGGAATGCGCAAATGAAAACCCGAATGTACTATGGGGTCGTATTAGCTGTTTGGATATCATTTTGCTGGATGACTCCCCCCTGCCAGGGCGCAGAGGATACGGCCGAAGATCTGACGTATGAAAAATCGGTTGTGATGCTTGAAATAGTTCAGCAGGACTGGGACTATAAAACCCCATGGAAGCAGGCTGAAATGGGCAAAGGTGTCGGAACCGGCTTTATCATCGACGGCAATCGCATTTTGACAAATGCTCATAACATTGGCAACCTAAGATACTTAGAGGTTAAAAAGCAAAACATTGCCCAGCGTTTTCCGGCGAAAGTTGTCTTTGTCGGGCACGATTGCGACTTGGCGATAGTGGATGTCGACGATCCGAATTTTTACAACGACTTAGTTCCGCTCAGCTTCGGCGGAATCCCCAAGGCCAACACGAAAGTGACAACCTGCGGATTTCCTATGGGCGGACGGCAAGTCTCGATGACGGAAGGGATTGTATCCCGAATCGAGGTTGGCAGCTATAGTCATACACAGGCGGATATGCACTTATTGGTACAAACGGATGCTGCGATCAATCCGGGCAACTCCGGCGGGCCTGTTTTGCAGGATGGGAAAGTTGTCGGCGTGGCGTTTCAGGGGCTGCAATCGGCGGATAATATTGGATTTATGATTCCGACGACGGTGATTGAGCATTTCTTAACTGATGTAAATGACGTGGTTTATGACGGTTATCCGTCGCCGGGAGTGATGGTTTTTGAGGGGCTGCACAATCCGGCATATAAGGCGTATTGCAAAATCCCGCAATTTATCGAGGGCGTTGTTGTGACGTTTGTTCAGAAAAACAGCACCGCGGAGAATATATTGCAGATCGGAGATGTGCTAACACAAATTGATGGCTATAATATTGATAATGATGGAATGATAAAAATTTATGGCCAGAAACTGGATTGGTCGGAGGCGCTCGAACAAAGACAAATTGGACAATCCATCGAAATTACTTTTTCACGGGATGGCAAGCCTCAGACAGCAACGCTTAAAGTGGCACAGAATATACCGGTTTTGTCATGGGGGCTGCAATTTGATATAAAGCCGGAATACTATGTCTATGCAGGACTTACGTTTACTCCCCTATCGCGAAATTACCTTCAGACATTTGGGCGAAACTGGCTGACGGAAATGCCGTTTACGTTGCGGTATCTGTTTCACAACTCATTGCAGCTTGATACCGATCCAAATTTGAAAGAATATGTGGTTTTATCTGAGATTCTGCCAGATGAGGTCAATACCTGGTGTAATCCTTTCTTAAGCAAGGTTGTTGAGCAAGTCAATGGACGAAAAATCTATTCGATTAAAGATATCAAAGATGCACTTGGGGCAGTCCCTGTGGATGGCTACCATGTATTCAAGTTTCTCGGCGACGACACACAGATGATACTTGATGCTCAGCAGGCAGCACAAAAGCACAGCATAATTCTGGAAAAATATCAGGTTCCTTCGGATACTTATTTTGCGGAGTCTTTATGAAAACAGTTAATATCGCTATTTTCAGTATTATTATCGCGGTTTGTTCGTCTTGCTCCCCTGCTCATAAACGTGCCGCGGGCAGCGATCCGGGTGAATCGTTAAAACAAAGCCTTGTGAATTTGAGGGTCACTGTTTCAAGTTATGAGCAATTTCAGCCCTGGAAAAAATCGGATGTTGCGCAATTATCCGGATATGGCTGTGCGGTTGCTCCGTATATGATATTGACGACTGCTGAAAATGTTGCGAATGCGGCGGTTATTCAGATTAGACGTTATGATAAGACCGATTTTATCTCTGCGACCATAAAGGCAATCGATTATGAATATAATTTGTGCCTTTTGGAACTTAATAAAGATGAGGCCGGACAGCCGTTTAAGCCGATTACATTTGGCGATATCTATAGCAAAGGAAAAGAGTTATCAATATATTGGCTGGCTACAGGAGGCAGTGTAACTGATGCCAGAGGCATTCTTGATCGGGCACAGTGCGAATCCAATCCGGTATCCTATAACAACAATTTGTTCTATATACTCACCAATCCATCTCGCGCGACTTCCAGGGCAGAGGTTGTGCTGGATGGCGGCAAGGCAATTGGGATTGTCGGGTTTTCAGGGCGAACAGATATTGGCGTAATTCCTGCGGAATATATCAATCGATTTCTAACCGAGGCTCAGAAAGACAGCTATAAAGGATTTGGCGATGTTGGATTCGAGGCTGCCACCCTGCTTGATCCTGCGGCACGTAAATATTTAAAACTGCCTGCGGATGTTCAGAATGGTATTTATGTCAGCAAAGTTTATACCTTAGGTACGGGTACCGCAGAATTGAAAGCTGGCGATGTGATTATGTCCATCGATGGATATGAGCTTAATCCGTACGGGAAATATCTACATAACGACTATGACCGCATTTCATATCACCATCTTATTGGAAAGCGGCCCGTTGGCGAAAAAATCCCATTTGTTGTTTTACGAGACGGTGTGCAACTATCTGTAGATGTTGAAGTTAGGGACATTTTGACGAATTCCATGCTGGTCCCCCACTATGATTATGATCAACAGCCGGAGTATTATGTTGTTGGAGGTTATGTTTTTCAAAAACTAACACGTGATTATTTTAAACTCTGGGGAGAGAATTGGCTGGGTAAGGCTCCTCCCCACTTGCTACATTATTGCCTGGATGAGGCATTCAGTCCTTCAGAAGAACGAAAAGAAATTATTCTTTTGAGCTATGTTCTTCCTGCGCCGATCAATCTTGGCTACCAGGACCTTGGGAGGCTGGTTGTCAGCAAGTGGAATGGTGTAACCATTAATTCGTTTGCTGATATTGAGACGGCACATGGGTTAAACCCAGAGCAGCCTTTTGATGTGGTAGAATTTGAAATGGACAATCCGAAGGTTGTTATTCCGCGACAATATCTTGAGCCGATGGATGAACAGATTGCAAAGATATACGGGATTCAAAAAATGAAGAATATCCGTAAATAATCAAAACCTACTGTTTCACGTGAAACACTTCGAAGGCGGGCAATGAGGTCCGCCTTTTTTATTGGTCTGGTAAAAAGGTGTTTCACGTGAAACAATTTGAATAAAACTTCTTTCTTTTCTAAAGAAATTCGGTTAATAAGTACGACAATTATAGTGTATTACATAGTTTGTTTTTGGTGAGGGAAATATGGAAAGTAAGAAAATGAAGAGGCCGCATCTTGGCAGGGGGCTTGAAGCCTTATTGGGGACCTTGTCAATTCCGGCGCAGGATGTACCTATTTCTGATGTTGGACCTGTGGTAAATGAAGTTAAACCGAGCTTTCCGCCCGATAAAATGCTTCAGCACAGTAAAAATGAGCTTCCTGTCTCAAAAATTAAGCCTAATCCATATCAGCCGAGGACTTCCTGGAATGAGCAGGAGCTGAATGAGTTGGCAGAATCTATCCGACAAAATGGGATTTTACAGCCTGTTGTGGTCCGTCCCGTGGCGGATGATTGGTATGAGATTATCGCTGGTGAACGCCGGTTTAGAGCGGCGCAGCTTGCAGGGTTATCGGACATTCCCGTAATGGTCCGTCATGCAAATGACCAGCAGATGCTTGAATTAGCTTTAGTTGAAAACATCCATCGGTCAGATTTGAACCCGGTTGAGCGTGCTATCGCGTATCAAAACTATATTAATACCTTTAATATTAGCCAGACGGAAGCGGCACAACGGCTTGGAGAAGATCGCTCGGTTGTCGCTAACTTCTTGCGATTATTAGACTTACCGCAAGAAATAAAAGATATGCTTCTCGCCGGAACCTTATCGATGGGACACGCAAGAGCGATTTTGGCATTGCCAACGGATCAACTTCGAAAAACACTTGCCAATAAAGCATTGGCGGGGCGGCTTAGTGTTCGCGAGGTCGAACGTTTCGTTCATAAATATCTGGATGAAAACCAAAAAGCCCCTTTGGAAAAGAAAGAGAAAGCGGCTCATATTGTTGATCTGGAAAA
The DNA here is from genome assembly GCA_964437685.1 of uncultured Pirellulales bacterium. Taxonomy (GTDB): domain Bacteria; phylum Planctomycetota; class Phycisphaerae; order Sedimentisphaerales; family Anaerohalosphaeraceae; genus Anaeroglomus. The sequence continues at coordinate 73,916 of CAYTHV010000001.1, read as the reverse complement.
ACAACTTCAACAAATTCTTGGCACCAAAGTGCGTATCGAGTCTGGACGGAGAACACATAAAGGTCGAATTGTTATTGAATATTACTCGCTTGATGATTTTGAACGGCTGACGGATCGTATTGGTCTTCATGTAGCAGACATGTCATAATTATAGTATATAAAGTTAGTTACAATCGAAAGGATTCATTTAAATGCATAAAACATCACAGGATTTTTTAAAAGCCTTGTTAGAGGCGCCAAGTCCATCCGGCTATGAGCAACCCGCGGCCAAGCTTTGGCGAGATTATGTCAAAGATAGTGTTGATGAACTTATACCCGATGTTCACGGCAACAGCATTGCGATTATCAACCCAAAGGCCGAATTTAAAATTATGTTGGCTGGCCACATCGACGAAATTGGCCTGATCATAACTCACATTGATGAAAAGGGTTACATTTATACTGCACAGATCGGTGGGATGGACCCAGCACTTCTGGTTGGTCAGCGTGTTAAAATTATGACCGACAAGGGCCCAATTCTTGGCGTCATCGGACGTAAAGCAATTCATCAAATGCAGCCTGATGAACGCAAGAAGGGTGTTGAGATGGAAAACATCTGGGTGGACATTGGAGCAGAAAACAAAAAAGAAGCAGAAAAACGCGTCCAAGTTGGCGATCCTATTGTTGTAGACGTAGAATGTCGAACACTAAACGGAGATAAAATAGTATCGCGTGCCATGGACGATAAGGCTGGAGCATTTGTTGTCGCGGAAGTGCTTAAGTCATTGGAAAAAAAGAAGTTAAATGTATGTGTAGTGGGCGTCGCTACCGTTCAGGAAGAGGTAGGCCTGCGAGGGGCAACTACCTCATCCTATCGTGTTCATCCCGATGCTGGGATTGCAATTGATGTTACTTTTGCCAGCGACCACCCGGAAACAGATCCGAAAAAATTAGGCACAGTAAAATTAGGCAAAGGTCCTGTGCTGCATCGCGGCCCTAATATCAATCCTGTGATGGAAAAGGAGTTTTTTAAGGTTGCCAAAGCCAAGAAGATTCCATATCAGCTTACTGCGGAAGCCAGGGCGACGGGAACAGATGCCAATGCGATTCAGCTTTGTCGCGGCGGGACAGCGACGGCATTGATTAGCGTGCCAAACCGCTATATGCATACGCCGGTGGAAGTGATTTCACTGAAAGACCTTGATGGCTGTGTAAAATTGATTACCGAATTTCTGCTTGCTCATCCGGCCAAACGAGATTACAGACCCTAAGTAACGAAGTTTTATGATAAATATGATGCAATAAAAAACAGCATTATCAATATTGGTAATGCTGTTTTTTATAACTTACTTCAGTTTATTTTGTGTTAGGATAGCACGTTTACACTGTTGGAATCATTGTTTAGACGAGCATATTCCTGCACGATTTCCATTAGGCGGTGGAGGATATCTCTACCGTCAATACTGACTTCGAGGCCAAGGAATTCTATCCCTAAATTCAGTGTGGTTTCTTCTTCTTTAGGCTGAACGTGTACAATTTGTCCTTCAACCAGTACAGGTTTTTGGTAGAACATAGGGGTAAATTGCAGGCCGATTAATTGTCCTATTTGAAAACTGCTGGCAAGTGATAAAGAGGCTGAAACCTGTGCGCCGTTGGCTGACAGATTGGCTAATTTTCCCTGCCAGTAACTTTCGACCGGCGCATTGATGGTATTATCAATATATCCCCGATGCCAAAATAGAACATTGACATTCAAAGAAGATGGAACAGGTTGTCTTTCATATGAACGCCGGGGCATTTTTTCGAGTCGATCAGGAATTACCATCAGGATTTTCGAACCATCAGCCGCTAAAAAATCAAGCCCTAAAACAGTACTGTCGAAAATGCACTTTTGGTGTTTGATTTGGAATGATATACCAACTGGTTGGTTTATTTGAAGTTTTTCAAGATGTGCTTTGTGCTTTTCGGAAGCTTGAAACATGATTCCGCTGGATGAAATATTTACCATTTTTACAGTATTTTGCATCCACTTTCCGCCGCACATGTGACACATTTTGGTGTTCAGACCGAGGCTGACGGCTTCGGATATTAACTCAAAAACCTGATTATCTTTTAAAAATTCAGTCATAATTGTATCAACACAGCTCACAAAACCCTTTTTAGATAAATAACATCTTTGCTAATCTCCCTTTCCGCACCGAGCATAAGATGCTGTTATCATCGGCACAATTCTATCCAATCTTGAGAAGTAAACTTCCAAAAACGGTATCTATTATTGTGATATACCCGCTTTTAAAGTCCAATAAAAACGCTTAATTTGTGTTGCCCTATCATATAATATACAAAAGGTTTAGCGGTTTTACGCAAAAAAAATATGAAAGCCGCCGCATTTCTTTAACCAATGCGGATTGCAAAACCCCAATTTCTTTCGTATGATGCGGCAATGCAAAAAGGTCTAATCAATAAACGTTCGTATTCGGAACTTGCGCTGCTGGCGATATTTGCCGCAGGGCTGTTTTTCGCAAATCTTGTTGTTAAGGTCAGATCGCAGATTCGCCTGGGACAAGGGTATGAGCTTATCGGGTCGGGGGTGTCGGTTCACTGGCCTGCTGAGCAGGGGTGGCAGGGTCTAACCCAATGGCAGCTTGAGCAAAAAAATTGCATTGTGCTGCCGGCGCGATCGACTCGCCCTGTGGTTGAAGTGCAATGGACTTATGGTCTTAGTACCACGGCGGCTTCCAGTGAGGCGTTATTGGAACAGCTTGGTAAAGAACTTGAGGGGACGATTGCTGACAAGGCGATTTCTTCCGGTTCGCTGCCGATGCAAATCGGACGGCTGATAAATAATAAGGCCGGAAGGGATTGTTATCTTGGTGCTGCGGTGCTGGACTTTGGCAGAACTTTGGTGCTGCGTGTTCAATCCGAAGATGACCTGTTTTATGCAAATGATGTGTTTACCGCTTTGGTGGAAAGCATTGAATACCACAAACCCGAAGCTCTGGCGGCGGGGATTGATTTACTTGAAAATGTTCGGCGTTATAATGTGGAGAAAGTTTTTGCAGGTGAAGAAAAACAAAACCTTTTAATTGTTGACGCCGCCGGCAGTGTTCGCGGTTATGAATGTACGCAAATCAAACAAGAGTCAGACACGAAACTGCACATTGATAAAACAATTGTGATTAATACGGCGGCTGTTCGGCGTAAAGATTATACATTTGACAGCAATGATTCATTTCGGGAATTTCACTGGCAAAATCGTTTCAGCAATTCGGCAGGGCAGGGCAGTGTCTTTCAGCTTTACCTTAAGGATGAACAATTGACCATTCAGGATCCTACGGCCCAGGTTCAAACTTTTTTAGCGAGTCCGGTTACGGTGTGTGATATTTTATTGGATAACCTGGCCCGATTTTTTATTGATAATCCCGAACAAACAGTTGTTCTTGATATTCTTGGTTCGGAAGGACAAATTATTCTTTCGCAGCTTCACTCCATTTCTCCATCGCAGGCACTTGGCGCTCCACGTGAAACAGCGCATGTGATACGGGTTGAATCGCTGGGCTCGACGACGACGGAATTGTATTTTGATGTGAATAAGAAGCTGTTGAGAAAAATTACGACGACCAATCGAAGAGGGGGGTTAATCTGGACGCCGGTGACGCAGCAGGAAATTGACAAGTACTTTGATGTGCGACCTGCTCTAAAAGGGCCGGTTGCAAATGCGAACCGTTTGTAGAAAAAGAGAAACCACAGATTTCGCAGATTACACAGATTATAGTTCATATACATGGCTTATAGAAAAAATGAATAGTCATTCGTGAATAGTGAATAGGAAATATTGAGATGGCTGAACAGATTTATGATTGTATTATTGTCGGCGCCGGGCCGGCGGGACTTGGCGCGGCATTATACACAGCCCGTGATCGGCAAAAGACTTTGCTTCTTGAGAAATTTTATCCCGGCGGGCAAATCATCACTACGGACCGTATTGAAAATTATCCGGGCTTTGCGGAAATCAGCGGGCCGGATCTGGTTGAAAAAATGCAGGCTCAGGTGGCGGCATTCGGAGCCGAATTGCGAGGCGGGGCCGAAGTTACATCCCTGCGACGACGCGATGATGGCATGATCGAAATCACCTGTGACAAAGAGAAGTTTGTCGGCAAGGTTGTTATTCTCGCTCCGGGCAGTTCCTATCGGCATCTGGGTGTACCGGGAGAAGAGGAATTTCGTAATGCCGGGGCCGGTGTGAGCTATTGCGGCACCTGTGATGCGCCGTTTTTTAAAGGCAAGACCGTTGTTACCATCGGCGGCGGCAACACCGCGGTTGAAGATACACTGCATCTGTGTAAGTACGCTGCGAAAGTTATTATGGTGCATCGCCGACAGGAATTTCGCGCGACCAAAGTGCTTGTCGAAGAATTGATGACCAAAGTTAACGTTCCTGATTCCAATTTAAGCCTGATGCTTGATAGCACGATTACCTCGATCGAAGGGGCGGGTAAGGTTCAAAAAGCTGTCGTGAAAAATCTTAAGACCCATGCGGTAACGGATGCTGCCTGCGATGGCGTATTTATTTTTGTCGGAATGGTTCCCAATACCACATTTCTTAAGGGGTTTGTCGAACTGACGGAGGCCGGTTTTATCAAGTGTGATCCGGCCTATCTGCGAACCGCGGTTCCCGGTGTTTTCACGGCGGGAGACTGCCGTGTCGGCGCGGCGATGCAGTTGGTTACCGCAGTTGCCGACGGTGTTAATGCCGCGATGTGGATGAAACATTATCTCCGTGATGCAAGCTGGTGGAATCAGCCGCTTGATGATGCGCTTAGTCCGGGCGAATGGTAAAAAATTGTAGATTGGAAAGAGGAATACCTGCGGCATAGAGGGGTTAAGAAGTGATGTTTTTTTTGCATATTATGGAGTATTCGCGCGGGTAGCTTGTGGGGGTTGAATTTATTTTTTCTACTGAGATAAGGTGAAAATTATCGTTGACGCCGGGCAGGGTGTATGGGTAGGTCGTTGTCCTTTTTCCGCCGAGGATTGCCAGTGATTTTTCCATTTCCTGTATTTCAGCGTCACAGTCGGGACCTTTCCATGCGATCATTGTGCCGCCGATTTTGATGAGGCCGAGCGATAATTCCGCAAGAATCCGCAGGGATGCTACAGCGCGAGCCAGTGCGACATCGAATTGTTCACGAAATTGTTTTTTTTGTGCAGCCTCTTCCGCCCGGCAGTGAATGACGGTTACATTCTTTAATCCCAATTCAGCGATGGCTTTGTTTTGAAACTGAATTTTTTTGCCGGTTGCTTCGATGGACGTAAATTGCCACGCCGGCCGTACAATCGCCAGCGGCAAGACCGGAAACCCGGCACCGGAACCAATATCCACGACAGACAAACCCGTTTTCGTCTGGCCAAGAGTATCCATTACCGCAACCGCTGCCAATGAATCAAGAAAATGCCGGGCATGGATTTGCAGCGGCTCGGTAATGCGTGTTAAATTGGTGTGCGCATTTTCTGCAACCAATAACTCCGCCAGCGTATCAAATGCCTGCTGATGCTGCGAAAGCAACTTTTCTAAAGGTGTTATCTTATTATGCGTTTTGTCCATGACATTTTTTATATTTTTTGCCGCTGCCGCATGGACAGGGATCATTGCGTCCGACGCGGGGTTCTTCATGTTTAATTGTCTTGATTTTTTGTTCGCCCTGCGGTGCCATCGCAGCGGCGCGCTGCCGCTGAGCGGATTCAAATTGTCCTGTTGCCTGCTCATGTGTCGCGCGGCTGACATTCCAGACATTCCGCGTCCGTTCACCGGCCTGCAGGCGTACTTTGAAAATAATATCTGTAACACGGTTGGCGATGCCCTGCAGCATCTGGTTGAACATCTTGTAACCTTCGTGTTTGTATTCAATCTTCGGGTCTTTTTCCGCATAGGCCCGCAGCATAATGCTTTCCTTGAGGTGATCCATCATATAGAGATGGTCTTTCCAGGCTACGTCAAAAATCTGAATCAGCACATAGCGTTCGAGATCAGACAATTCCTTACGGAAAAATTCTTGTCCGATTTTTAACAGCTTTTCCTTTGCCGCCGCGGGTGATGCCAGCTCAGCCAGTGCAACTTCGGCGCCGAATCGTTCTTTGGCAAACTGCGCGATACGATCCGCCGGTTCATTGATATATTGTTCGACCTGTGCCGCCAGCCGTGTTGTGTGCCAGCTTCGACTTTCCTGCTGGAGAAGTTCAAAAACCGCTTCGGGTTTCATTTCCGCCAGCCCCTCGCTTGTCAGCGTGGTCTGGTAACGACGGTTTGCCCAGTCCGCCAGTGTGCCGAAGGCATACATGTTTGGACCCTGCTGGCCATAGACCATACTCATTGCGAATTCCACAGGATATTCGATTTCGCGCTGCTGATATTTTTGCTCAATTGCTTCAAGCAATTTTTTTTGTATAACCGACGGCTGCTTTTCCTTCATCTCGTCGGAATCCAATCGAATGGCGAATTTCGATTCAGCCCATTGTGTAAATGTCCGCACGGCAAAATCTTCGGCCAGAAAGTCATTGAGCCGCGAAATATCTTTTTTATCCACCTGTTCGCAAGCTGCGTCAATCAGCATCTTCTCGATCTGTTCGGCGTTCATCTGTTTGAGCTTGCTGACCGATGCGCTGACTTGAAAGGCGCTCATTGCCCATCGCGCCATCTCATTGTAATTCCATGTCGCCGGGTCTTCCATATCTTCCATATATTCGCCGAGCGAAACGGAGATGGTATTTTCGACGCTCTTGCGGGCTTCTTCGCGAAGCATTTCTTCTATGGTTGAAGCGTCCTGCCCGCGAATACGGCGCAATTCCAAGTCGACATTAAATTCCGACTTTGCCCATTCGACGATACATTGATATGGATAGTCGTATTCGAGCATGGTCTTGCAGGCCTGTTCGGCGGCCTGATACAGCATTTCTTCAATGACGCCGCGCAGGTCTTTGCCCGCCAGGATATTGCGTCTGCGGGTGTAGAAAATTTTACGCTGGTAATCCATGACTTCATCGTATTCGAGCAGGCTCTTGCGAATTTCGAAGTTACGCTGTTCAACTTTTTTCTGTGCTTTGGCGATGCCCCGGCTGATGCTCGGGTGATAGATGGATTCGCCTTCTTTCCAGCCGATCATCGACAGCGCTTTAACTGTCCATTCGGGGGCGAAGATGCTCATCAGATCATCGTCGAACGACAGGAAAAATACACTGCTGCCCGGATCGCCCTGTCGGCCGGCACGGCCGCGAAGCTGATTATCGATTCGCCGTGCTTCGTGGCGTTCGGTGCCGAGTACATGTAAACCGCCGAGTTCTTTAACGCCGGGCCCGAGCTTGATGTCCGTTCCGCGGCCGGCCATATTGGTTGCAATCGTTACGTTGCCGCGCATCGAACCATCGCGTGCCGTGTGCTGATGGCCTGCTTTTTCAACGATTGTCGCTTCACGGGCATGTTGTTTGGCGTTTAAGACTTCGTGTTCCAGTCCGTATTGCTTGGTCAGCGACAGGGAAAGGGCTTCACTTTTTTCGATGCTTACCGTGCCGACCAAAACGGGTTTACCGGCAGCGCTATTTTCATGAATTTCCTCAACCAGCGCATTAAACTTTTCTCGCATGGTTTTATAAATGATGTCTTCACGGTCATCGCGTACGCATGGGCGGTTGGTTGGGATGACCACGACATCCAGCTTATAAATCCTCATAAATTCATCGGCTTCAGTCGCAGCGGTACCGGTCATTCCGGCGATCTTGCCATAGAGTTTGAAGAAATTTTGCAGTGTAATCGTCGCCAATGTTTGTGTTTCTTCTTTGACCTGAACGCCTTCTTTGGCTTCGACGGCCTGGTGCAAACCATCCGACCACTGCCGACCATGCATTAGACGCCCGGTGAACTCATCGACGATAATGACCTTTCCATCCATCACGACGTATTCTTTTTCTTTTTCATAGACCACATGCGCCCGCAACGACTGCTCAAGCAGATGCGGCCAATCCATATTAGAGCCGGTAAAGAACGAACCAACACCGGCGATGTCCTGAGCAGCGCCAATACCGTGATGCGTCAAATGTACCGACTTGCGGTCATACTCAACTTCATAATACTGCGTCATCGTCTCCAGCCGCGGCTTGTCATCCTCAACCTGTTTTTGAGTTTGCTCGATGACTCGCTGTGCTTTTTCCGCGCGGTCGCTATCTTTTGCTTGTTTGGCTTCGGCCAACTCGCCTTTGGCATTGGCAATTGTTTTTTCAGCTTCGTCGAGATTTTTCTTCAGCCGGTCATAGGAACTTTGCAGCGACAATAGCTGCCGCGCGACAACGTCCGCCTTTTTATATCGTGTTACATCATCGAGTGCTGGCACGGAAATGATCAACGGTGTCCGCGCTTCATCAATCAAAATAGAGTCCACTTCGTCAACGATTGCGTATTCCAAAGCGCCTTGCACCATCTGTTCCAGCGACGCTTTCATATTATCGCGAAGATAGTCGAAGCCGAATTCGCTGTTGGTGCCATAAGTGATGTCGCAGGCGTATTGATTCTGGCGTTCCTGGCCAACGCTGTCCATATCCGATTGAATGGCGCCGACAGTCATTCCCAAAGCGCGGTAAACCGGACCCATCCATTCGGCATCGCGCTTGGCTAAGTAGTCGTTAACGGTAATGACATGGACGTGTCTGCCGGTTAGGTGGACAAGATAAGCTGCCAATGTCGCGACCAGCGTTTTGCCTTCACCGGTGGCCATTTCCGCGATTTTGCCGTCGAACAGGACATTGCCGCCGACAAGCTGGACATCGAAATGCCGCATATTGTTATTGCGACGTGCCGCTTCCCGGACTACCGCGAATGCTTCGGAGAGAATTTGTTCCGGCCGCTGACCGTTTGCCAGCCGCTGTTTTAATTCCGCAGTCTTCGTTTTCAGCCCCTCGTCATCAAGAGCTTTAACCTGTTCTTCGTAGTTGCCCGCCGACAACGCTGCGTGCATATAGCTTTTGACCATCCGCTCATTCCGCGAGCCGAATATCTTGATTAGAAACTTATTTAATGAAAATGCCATTTTTACATCCCTGACTATAATTATCACAATATACTATCGACATTATCTCTAATACAGGCTCACCATTTTACCTTTTTTTACGCAAATTTGTACCTTGAATTTGTTAGAAAAGGAAGAATTATGGGGTGAATGTGCAACATATAAGGTAAAAATGTCAAAATCAGGATATGTGGCATCTTGTAATTGAATTCGTTTGCCCATCTCTTTTTCTTTTTGTATAATATCCACAAAGTAGAAAAAGGCACCTTGAAAAAGAGAGAGTTTTGCTCCAATGGCGTCTGGCGATATCGGCTTGGATAATTCTTGACCTCAATTCGGTTATCGGATACCTTGAAGCGTCAATTACGAACACCATTCGGGAGGCAGTTTATGATCTGGAATGAAAAAATTGAAACAATGCCACTTGGGGACTTGAAAAATCTTCAGTCCGAGCGGTTAATCAAACTGGCCCATTATGTGTATGAGCGATGTCCGGTTTATCGGCAGAAGTTTGACCAGGTTGGCGTCCAGCCGTCGGACATCAAATGCATTGATGATATAGTCAAGTTGCCGTTTACCACTAAGATGGATATGCGGGATTATTACCCGTTTGGTCTGTTTTCGGTTCCACGGACCGAGCTGGCGGAGATTCACGTTTCCAGCGGGACAACCGGCAATCCTACGTTGGTCGGCTATACCAAGGATGATATTAAATTGTGGGGCGAAGTGATGGCCCGCGCATTCTGTTGTGCCGGAGCCGTGCCGGAAGATACGATTCAAATCGCATACGGCTATGGTTTGTTCACCGGCGGTCTTGGCGCCCATTATGGCGCATTGGAAATGGGAATGACGATTATTCCTACCTCCAGCGGCCAAACCAAACGGCAGCTCAAGATTATGCAGGACTTTCAGCCGCGGATTTTGGCATGTACACCCAGTTATTGCCTGTACATGGCCGAAGATGCCCGTGAAATGGGTATAGATCCTCGCCAAGCCAGTTGGAAAATCGGCGTTTTTGGAGCCGAACCCTGGAGCGAATCGATACGCAAAGAAATCGAGCAAACCTGGAATATGTTGGCCACTGACATCTATGGCTTGTCGGAAATTATCGGTCCCGGAGTTTCTCAGGAATGCCATTACAAGGTCGGGCTGCATCTGTTCTCTGACGTGTTTTATCCGGAAATCATCGATCCCGATACGGGCAAGCCTGTTCCTGAAGGTCAGGATGGTGAATTGGTCATCACGACTTTAACTAAGCAGGGTGTCCCGCTGATTCGCTATCGGACACGCGATATTGTTAGTATGACCAATCAGCCATGCAAATGCGGGCGTACCAGTCCGCGCACCAGCAAGATCAAGGGCCGCACTGACGATATGATTATTGTTCGCGGCATTAACGTCTTTCCATCTCAGATTGAGCATGTTCTGTTGGGTATTGAGGGGACGCATCCGCATTATCAGCTTGTTATCGACCGCCAGGCCCATAAGCTTGATGAGGTTGAGATCATGGTTGAAGTGGATCAAAAAATGTTCAGCGATGAAATCAAAAAAATGCACGAGCTGGAACGAAAGATCAAAAAAGAACTCGAAGGCGTTTTATCTATCGGTGTGACAGTTAAACTGGTTGAACCGAAGACGATTGCCCGCAGCGAAGGCAAAGCCAAACGAGTGATTGATAAACGAAGTTTATAGTTCATAGTTTATAGTTGATAGCAAAGAACAGCTTTCACTATCAACTATCGACTATTAACTTTTCGACGAAAGGAGATAGTTATGAAGCTGACACAAATATCGGTATTTCTCGAAAACAGAAAAGGCCGGCTGTATGAAGTCTGCTCAATGCTGGGCAGGGCGGATATTAATATTCGGGCGCTGACGATTGCCGAAACCGAATCATTCGGCGTACTCCGGCTGATTGTGGATAAGCCGGACCAGGCGATTAAGTTATTTCATACAAACAATGTTACCGCCAACCGTACCGATGTGGTTGCTGTTGAAATTGATGACAAGCCGAGCGGGCTGGCCGATGTACTTAAATTGCTCTTCGAAAACAATGTTAATGTGGAATATATGTACGGTTTTATGGAAAAAGCCAGCGATAAAGCGCTAATGGTCTTTCGATTCGATGAACCTGAGCGTGCGGCGAAAATACTGACCGCTGCCGGTGTTAATGTTGTAACAAGAAAAAATGTACAGGGACTATAGCAATAGAGGTTCATATGGACGTTCCATTTTGGAATAAAGATATTGAAACAATAAGTCGGCAATCCCTTGAACAGTTACAGCTTCAGCGGCTTCGGGAAATTATTGGTTTCGCTTTGAAAACACCTTTCTATCAAAAGCGGCTTGCCAAGGCGTGGATTCACTCCCCCGAAGATGTTAAGAGCCTGGCGGATTTGCGAAAAATTCCTTTCACGACTAAAGACGATCTTCGTCAGAGCTACCCCAAAGGATTGCTTGCGGTGGATATGGAACAGGTTGTTCGTATCCATTCCTCGAGCGGTACAACAGGTATTCCAACAGTGATCTATTACACCAAAGATGATCTCGATCGCTGGACGGATTTATTGGCTCGCGGCATTGTTGCGACAGGCGTAACGGCTAAAGATGTTTTTCAAAATATGATGAGCTATGGTTTGTTTACCGGCGGTCTTGGGATGCATTATGGTGCCGAGCGCGTTGGGCTGACCATTATACCCATCGGCGGCGGCAACACTCAGCGTCAGCTTAGTATGATGAAAGATTTCAAAACAACGCTGCTGCATATCACACCCAGTTACCTGCTGCATATTCACCAGCGATTGTCGGAATACAATATTAAGCCGGGCGATCTTTGTCTCAAAAAAGCGTATCTCGGAGCGGAGCCTTATTCGGAAAATACCCGTTTAAAATTGCAGGACTTGTACGGTATTGATATTTATAACTCTTATGGCCTGAGTGAAATGAATGGACCCGGTGTGGGATTTGAATGTATTTGTAAAAAAGATCTGCACATTTGGGAAGACGGGTATATCATAGAAATTATTGATCCGGTCAGCGGCGAAGTTCTTCCGGACGGCGAAAAAGGGGAAGTTGTCTTTACCAACCTGATTCGCCATGCCATGCCGCTGATGCGGTATCGCACGCGCGACCTGGCGTTTATTCACACGGAACCTTGTCCCTGCGGACGAACACATCGCCGGATGTCGCGCATTCTCGGCCGCACGGATGATATGCTGATTGTCAATGGCGTGAATGTATTCCCATCCCAGATTGAAGAAGCCCTGATGAGCATTCCCGAAGTGGGCAATAATTATATGATTCACCTGTCCACATACGAGGGGCTGGATCGGCTGACGGTTCAAGTGGAATTGTATCAAAAACTCTTTACCGGCGACCTGTCGCAGATTGACGCATTGAAAGATAAAATCAAAGATCGTCTGCGTGCGACGATTACTATCAACGCTCGCATTGAACTGCATGAACCTGGGGCACTACCCGTGTTTGAGGGCAAAGCCAAACGCGTTGTGGATGAACGAGTCAAGCTATAACACATAAGAAGGCAAACATTATGGCAAAACAAATTACGATATTTTTGGAAAATCGTCCCGGGCGGATTCAATCCATTTGCAATGTATTGAAAGAAAACAATTTGAATATCTGGGCATTTACGATTCAGGATCGCGGCGAATTCGGCCTGGTAAAGCTGATTGTCGACAAACCTGCGCAGGCACAACTGGTGCTGGCCGAGCGGGGCTTTGCCTGTGCATTAAAAGATGTCCTGGCTGTTACGACTCCTGACAAACCCGGCAATCTTGACAAACTGACCTCGGCGCTATTGTCCAAAAAAGTTAACATCAAAGATGTATATGGTTTTGTTTCACCTGTTGATAAACAAGGACTGTGTTTTCTCGAAGTCCAGAATATTGATGGCGTTAATATTCCAGACCTGCTTGAACCGGAAGGTTTTAAATTACTCAGCGATGAAGAACTGTACGAGTTATAAAAATGGATATACTTCCGGCAATTGATTTACGGAGCGGCAAATGTGTTCGGCTCATTCAGGGCCAGTATGACCGTCAGATTACTTATAAAGATGACCCGGTCGCTCAGGCACAGGAGTTCTTTGCCGCCGGCGCGCGATGGCTGCACTTAGTGGACCTCGACGGCGCCAAGGACGGCTACCCGGTCAATGCCGAAGTTATCAGCAGGGTCGTTAAAGAAGTCCCCATGAATGTCGAACTTGGCGGTGGCATCCGTGATGAACAGACCATCGAAAAGATGTTGCACTTGGGATTGACGCGCGTGATTCTCGGTACCCAAGCCATTGACCAGTTCGACTGGTTTTCCGAAATGGCCAGACGATTCCCCAATAAACTGGTTCTTGGGTTGGATGCGCGCGGTTCAAAACTTGCTAAACACGGTTGGCTTCAGGCTGGCGGCGAAGACCTGATTGATTTTGCCCGCAAAGTTGCCAGTTTGCCCATCGCGGCAATCATTTATACGGATATTAGCAAGGATGGAATGATGTCCGGTCCAAATCTGGACAGAACATCTCAACTTATACAAGCAGTCTCTGTCCCGGTTATCGCCTCCGGCGGAGTTACTACTATTGAAGATGTAAAAAACGTGAAAAATATCAATGCTGCTGGCGCCATTATCGGACGTTCGCTTTATGAAGGCACAATTGACCTGAAAGAAGCTCTTGCCGCCGCAAAATAATGTGAAACATTTTTGGACTCATACCCGTCTTTAGTATAGGTAATCAGAATACATGTACTGAATTATGAATATGAAAGGAAAGTTGGCTATGAGGTCTTGTATTATTTTTGTTTTGGTTGTGGTATCGTTCGTATTTATTAGCGGATGCATCTGTATAGGTAATCACTAAAAACTATCTGATCAAAAAAAGGAGTATCGTATGAATAAAGCTGTTGGATTCGGAATTGTAATTTTAAGTGTTTTGTTTATAAGTAGTTGTATCATTGTCGGCAATTCTGTTAAGCCGGATAAATTTAATATCTGTAATGATAAGAGCAGAGTTGGCGGCGGATTTACAATTACATATCTTGCTCCGGAAGATGGCACGGTACATCTGATGGATAGAAATTCTGATAAGAGTATTCTAAGTCAGTCTATCACCGCCGGGAGTGAATTTAAATTTTCCGCGGCGGAACTGGATAAAGACCAGTACAAAAAATGGGGAGTTAATGTAGATAAAGCAGACTTTGTCTTATTTTTCTATCCTAAAAATCCAAAACCTTTGCCGCCGGCACATTTTTTGCCAATTCAAGAAGGAAATCCTCCTCTGCCGCCTGTTGCCCCACAGCCTCCGATTCCAATGCCGCCGCAACCATAAGCATTTTCTGTATTTTCAAGGCTGGGATGAATTGTCCCAGCCTTTTTTGTTTTCAAGACGGTGTGGAAATTTCTTGTGACATTTTCAAGCCATGGAAAAGAAGAAGGCAACATCTGTTTTTGAAGTCATAACAGGCTTATATACACCCAAAATATCGCATTTGGTTTAATCCTTGAAAGAATAATCACAAAATATACGAAAACTCGTTGACGCAGGTAAGCTGTAGAGCCTGATTTCAGATGACGTTTCTTAAACTTTGGGTGATAGTCGTCTTCTGGAAGATTTTTATATTGATCTGATATGTAAATTATAGCTGATATTCCTTGGCAAAAGAATGAGTTATCGCCCACAAATTTGCTTTCTATAACCGCGAGATTGCAGGTTCAGGTGATTTCGTTTGACGCAACCTGTTGGTGAAGCTATACTTTTTAGTTAAATTTTTAGGTATTATCGAAATAAGGCTTATCCAAAAAGCGGCAAAAGTATATTTTGGCTGGGCAAGAATTTTTGGGAGATTTTTATGGATAACGGTAAAATTATCGGCGAAGGCATCACCTTTGACGATGTACTGCTGATTCCGGCACGTAGCGATTTTATCCCTGCCCAGGCCGATACCAGTACGCGACTGACCCGCAATATCAGTATCAATATTCCGCTTGTTTCCGCGGCGATGGATACCGTAACCGAATCCGCACTGGCAATTGCACTGGCGCAGGAAGGCGGCATTGGCATTATTCACAAAAATCTGACCGTCGAAGCCCAAAAACGCGAGGTAATCAAGGTTAAACGCTCCGAAAATGGCGTCATTCAAGACCCGGTAACTCTTTCTCCGACGGAATGTGTAACTGTTGCCCGCGGTGTGATGGAAGAACAAAATGTTTCCGGCATTCCAATTATTCAAAAAGACAAACTGGTCGGTATCCTGACCAAGCGAGATTTGAAGTTTCTTAAGGATGATAAGGTTAAAATCTCCGAAGTCATGACCAAAGACAAGCTGATTACTGGACCTGCTGAGACCACTTTAGAGCAGGCCAAGGTGATTTTGCAAAAGCATAAAGTGGAAAAACTGCTACTGGTAGATAAAACAGGCAAACTGGCGGGGCTGATTACCATGCGTGATATTGACCGGTTTCAGCAGTATCCGCTGGCTGTCCGTGACAAACGCGGCAGGCTTCGTGTTGGGGCAGCCGTTGGGGTCAAGGATCGCGACCGCGTGAAAGCGCTGATTGAAGCGGAGGTGGATGTGGTTGTGGTCGATACCGCCCACGGACATTCCAGCAATGTCATTGAGATGGTTCAGTGGATTAAAAAGAATTATACGATAGATGTGATTGCCGGCAATATCGCTACGGCCGAAGCGGCAAGGGATTTGATTGCCGCCGGCGCTGACGCGGTCAAGGTAGGTATCGGTCCCGGTGCCATTTGTACCACACGCATCATTTCCGGTGTTGGCGTGCCGCAAATTACGGCGATTTTCAATGCTGTTTCCGAGGCGGAAAAACATGGCATTCCCGTGATTGCCGACGGCGGCATCCGTCATTCGGGTGATATTACCAAGGCGCTTGCGGCGGGAGCATCCTCGGTGATGTTGGGGTCGCTGTTTGCCGGTCTTGCCGAAAGCCCGGGACAGTTGGTGATTTTCAAGGGACGGCAATTTAAAGAATATCGCGGGATGGGTTCGCTCGGCGCAATGGTGCAGGGTTCTGCTGACCGCTATGGTCAGGATAAATCTGCCCAAAAAGAAAAACTGGTTCCTGAGGGCGTCGAAGGCCGGGTTCCGTATCGCGGCACGCTGGGCAATTTTGTGTATCAGCTTGTCGGAGGTTTGCGGGCAGGGATGGGATATTGCGGAACACGCACCATTGAAGAATTGCGAAACAAAGCCAAATTTGTCCGCAACAGCGCCGCCGGTGTCAGCGAGTCGCATCCGCATGATATTATGATTACCCGCGAAGCTCCGAATTATTCGGGATTTGAGTCGTTTAATAGTTAAAAAGTAACCGCAGATTATTGGTAGTAGTAGTAGGGTGGGCTATGCCCACGCGGAGTTATGTCACAAAAAGAACGTGAAGTTATCGCAATTATCGATTTTGGCAGTCAGTATGGTCAACTTATCGCCCGCCGGGTGCGCGAGCATAAGGTGTATTCACAGATTTATCAGCCATCGGTAAAAATTGAAAAATTGGCTCAATTGGGTGTCAAGGGCATCATTCTTTCCGGCGGTCCGGCCAGCGTTTATGCCGAAAACGCGCCGACTTGCGATGAACGGATTTTCCAGCTTGGTGTTCCTGTGCTGGGTATTTGCTATGGAATGCAAATCGGCTGCAAGATTCTCGGCGCTAAGGTCAGTCCTGCTCACAGCCGCGAATACGGCCGAACCAATCTGAATATTAAGGATACCAGCGATTTGCTGACAGGCTTGCCTGACCATACGAGCGTCTGGATGAGTCATGGCGACCAGGTTAATGAACTAACCAGCGATTTTATACCGCTTGCCAAAACGGAAACCTGTCCCTTTGCAGCGGTACGTCACAAAGGCGGCAAATTTTTCGGTGTTCAGTTTCATCCGGAAGTAACCCATACGCCGCGCGGCTCGGACATTCTCAAAAATTTTCTCTACGATATCTGTCATTGCGCGGGCGACTGGCAAATGAGCGATTTCGTTGAGCAATCTGTTCAGAAAATTCGTGAACAGGTCGGCAAATCAACCGTGATTTGCGGGTTGTCCGGCGGCGTCGATTCGGCGGTAACGGCGGCGCTGATCCATAAAGCCATCGGCGATCAGCTTGTCTGTATTTTCGTTGATAATGGTTTGCTTCGCAAGAATGAACGACAGGGCGTTGAATCGATGTTTCGCGGGCACTTCCATATTGATCTCCGCGTTGTCGATTGGTCAAAGCAGTTTTTAACTAAACTGACCGGCGTAACCGACCCGCAGCAAAAACGCAAAATCATCGGCGCTGAATTTATCGAAGCGTTCAAGTCCGAAGCCGGCAAAATCAAAAATGCCGAATTTCTCGCGCAGGGAACGCTTTATCCGGATGTGATCGAATCTGGGAATAAAGACGGCAATCTTGCCGCCAATATCAAGCTGCATCACAATGTCGGCGGTTTGCCGGAAAAGCTCGGTTTTAAACTGGTCGAACCTTTGCGGGATTTATTCAAAGATGAAGTTCGCTTAGTCGGCGAATATCTTGGCCTGCCGGAAGAAATGGTCTGGCGGCATCCATTCCCGGGACCCGGTCTTGCTGTCCGTGTCCTCGGCGATATCACCGAAAAGAAATTATCCATTCTCCGTGAAGCGGACGATATCCTCATTGATGAAATCAAATCCGCCGGTTTGTATCGTTCCATCAGTCAGGCGCTTGCGGTGATTCTTCCGGTCGGCACGGTCGGCGTGATGGGCGATGAACGCACTTACGACAGTGTGATCGCGATTCGCTGTGTGGATACCACAGATTTTATGACCGCGGATTTCTCGCGGATTCCACATGATGTGCTTGCCCGCATTTCCAGCCGGATTATCAATGAAGTTCGCGGCGTCAATCGCGTGGTTTATGATATTTCCAGCAAACCCCCGGCGACCATTGAGTGGGAGTAGGATTCTGCGGTAGAATTATTTCTCGACTTGTTTTTGTCGGTATTGAATATACGCGTTACGCATGGCCACATAGGGATCGACTGCTGCAGCTTTGAAGGCTTCGTATTCCCCGATTGAAAGTGAAGTTCTGTTGGTGACATTGACGGCAAAGATACTGATTTTTGCCTCTGTATCTTCGATGTAATACGTCGGGCTTAGAAAGAAATCTCCGCCCATGCCGGCCGAATCCCGCAAGGTGGACGGTCCAAACAGCGGCCAGACCAGATAACATCCGTTGTCTAATCCATAAACTGCCAAAGTCTGCCCCATATCTTCCGCCGCAGGTTCAATTTTCCCCTTTTCCTTCGCCGGGTCCCAGATGCCCAGAACACCCCAGGTGGTGTTAATAACGCACCGGTTGATTTCATTGCCCGCCGAATGAAATTTTCCCTGGAGCAGGCAGTTGACAAGACGAACGGGCGTTGCGAGGTTTTGAAAGACATTGCGAATCCCAATACGTCCCGGCTCCGGAATAACGGCTTTATATCCCTGAGCAACGGGCTTGAGAACCCAGAAGTACAAACCATCGTTGGTATTGTGCATCAGGCGATTCCACGGTTCTATCGAGTCCTTTACTGTAATGGCCTGACTGGATACTTCCTCTTCTAATAGGTCAAATTCCGCTGTATCAAAGTCGTTCTGATCGACGGTATTGACACCCACAAAGGCCACAGAGGCGGGAGATGAATTGGATTGTTGGGCGGTCGCGCAACCGATTACGACAATCAATAATAAAGCTGCTATAACATATTTTCCCATAGTTATTTCTCCTTATCTTTTTGTCCATTGCCGGGATTTTTGCCGTAGGGCTTAAACAAAACCAGCAGTTGCGGCAGCAGTGTCAGTGAAGCCAGTAATGCGACAGTGATCGCCAGCACTGTAAGCAGGCCAAAGTAGATCGTCGGAATAAAATTTGACAGGCACAGGATAGAAAATCCGATGACTAACGTAATGGTCGTGTAATAAATGGCATAGCCGATACTGCCATGCGAACGGTGCAGAGCTCCCTGATAACTGCCGTCGGTTAAGACCTCGTGTTTGAAACGATGGATGTAATGAATTGTATCGTCATCGGCCAGTCCTACGCCGATGGCGGCGATGGTAATGGTCATCATATCCAGCGGGATATTCAGCCAGCCCATCACACCCAGAACGCAACTGATCGCCAGCAGATTGGGGAAAATGGCTATCAGCGCGATGCGTATGGACCGGAACAAAACCATAAATGTGATCAATAAAAATAATGAGGCCGAACCCATCGTTACGATCTGGGAGGAATACAAGCTTTGGAGCATATTGTCGTATAAGACCAGCATTCCGGTCAAATGCACTTGTTCAGGTTTGAAACCAAGCTTGCCGGTCAGGTCTGTCCGGATTTTCTTAAGCAATTCGTTGCGTTTCAGGGTAGGTTCTGAGTCCCGAATTCGAACGGCCAGCCGTACTTCATTGTTCTGTACTGAAACGTAGGGTGTAATCAGAGTTTGTCTAAGCTGCTCCGGGACTTGATTAAACAATAAAGCCAGTTCCACGCTGTCCAGGGGTTTGCCGTCCCTGGTTTGCTCAACCACACGGACCAGCGGAACAATCGACATCACCTTGCCGGCTTCGGGCAGACTTTCGAGGTAATCATGGACGGCGGCTATCTGGTTGATTTTTTCAGGCGTAAACCAGTACTTGTTATCTGTGGCCGCCTTGTCAAATTCGTCGAACTGGTCAAACTCGTCTTCTTCGGCAGCGGCTGAGGTATTGGCCTTGACACTCTCAGATGCCGCCGGCTGTCCGAAGTCAATAACGACATCCAATGGCGTCGTTCCGCCGAGCTGCTGGTCCAGAATTTTCATCCCCTGATGGATTTCCGTGTTGGCTTTAAAATAATTGATGAAGCAGTTTTCTACATTGAGCCGGAAGATTCCTGCGATATTTACAGTGAGCATGATAGCGCTGAGAATGACAATCAAAGGGCCGTAGGAAACAGTAAATCGGCCGAGCATCGGGGTTAATGCCCACTCGGATGAGCCTCTGGACCAGGGCTTATCTCTGGGCAGAAGCGCCAGTACCGCCGGCAAAACCAAAAACGGGACAATAATGGAAAATGCCACACCGGCAACCATAATATAGCCGAAATTGATAACCGGACGGATGTTGCAGAAGATCAAAGACGCAAAACCCGCCATCGTGGTTAATCCCGAATACAGGCAGGGCTGAAACATCGCTCCGATGGTGTCCATGATTAAATCATGCTGGCTGGCCAGCGGTTCATCGGCGGCTATTTCACGGTAACGGACCATCAAGTGAATGGTCATCGCCAGTGTAATAATAAGCTGCAGAGAGATAAAATTGGAACTGATGACCGTAACTTCCCAGCCAGACCAGCCCAGCACGCCGATCGTGCAGATGACGGATATCGCACAGGTCAGCATAGGCAGGATAACCCAATAGACTCTGCGAAAGATAATTGCAATGATGATCACCAGAATGAGAAAGACTGCGGTTCCGTAAATCCGCAGGTCATTTTTGATGTAGCTGATCATGTCATCGGCAATCATGCTGACCCCGCCAAGGAATATCTCGGCGTTGTCGCGATACTTGTCCATAATCGACCTGATCGCAAGAATGTCCTGGTGGCGGATATCGCGTGCCTGATCCCGGTATTGCTGAAACTGACGGATGACCTGTTTTAATTCAATTTGCTCCTGCGGTGTGATCGTATTGGATGTTTCTTTTTCGCGCAGCTCATTTCGTTTGTACAGGAGATTGTAATATTCAACATCCTCGACGAAACTGATTAATACTCCCGTGGTCTTTTGATTAGGTCCCAGAAGTAAATCCCGGTAAAGGGGGCTGTTGAGAAACTCTTTTTTTGCCAGTTCTCTATCTATTCCCGTTTGGCTGAGGGTCGGCAGTTCTTTCTTGCCGGTCAGTTCCTCCAGCGACAGCGGCGGGCTTTCCAATAAGGGAACATCCAGAATCGTGGTAACCGAGGCGATATTCGGCAATGCCTTCAATTCATCCCGCATCTGACCCAGTTGTGCTAATGCGGTATCGGAAAAAAGATCGCCTTTGGGGGTATAAGACAAAGCCAGAAAGTCGGTTTGCTGGTAGCGGCTGTTAATGATCCGTGAATCACGTAAATCCTTGTCATTCTCAAGAACCAGCGTTTCGGCCGAGGCGTCCAGTTTAAAATTTTGGGCCTGATAAAGAAAGACTCCGACGGTTACAGCAATGCAGAAAAGAACGATAACCGGATGTTGCAGGATGATCCGGTCGAATAAAAAAGTTGTCATTGCGTTTCGTTTGTTCATGAGGCGGACTTGTCAGGCTGAGTATTTTCTGCTGGTTTTTCCAATTGTGAAATAAGGTCATCCACGCTGCCGCGACGCAGCATATCATCAAACTGTGACCGATAGGTCAAAAGGATACTGACCCCTTCTATTTCCACGTCGTATACCTTCCAGCTTTTGTCGGCCCTGCGGAGCTTGTAGAGCAAGGCGGTTTTCTGGCCGCTGGAAACCAGTGTCATTGGAATCTGGACAGAGTCCTTGTTTTGCACGGCAGGGGCAAATTCCGCCTGCTGATTCTCGTAACGCATAATTTTGTCGCGGTAGGATGTTTTGAGCAGTTCAACAAAAAGTGACATAAATTTCTCGCGTTGAGCCGTGTTGAATTTGGGCCAGTTTGTTTTGCCCAATGCCAGTTTGCCCATCAATTGAAAATCAAAGACAGGACTGATGATTTTATCAACAAGGGATGCCCTGGTATTGGGGTCAAGCTGTGTGTCTTTCAGGACGTTGACAACCGAATTCCATTTAGCCTGCACGAGTTCATTGGGATCGTTCGCATCTTTTACAGCAATATCCCACTTATCCAGCGGCATCGCATTGGAGTCTCCGACACACGTGTCGTCTGCATTCACGCAACAGCCGACAACAAGTATGATCAGGGAAATATAGAAGTTTTTCATGGCTGACCTTTGATTAATGTTAATATTTTTAAAATAATAATTCCAATAATATTACTTGGACGCCTGTAAATTGCAAGTCAAAAACGCCG
The DNA here is from genome assembly GCA_964437685.1 of uncultured Pirellulales bacterium. Taxonomy (GTDB): domain Bacteria; phylum Planctomycetota; class Phycisphaerae; order Sedimentisphaerales; family Anaerohalosphaeraceae; genus Anaeroglomus. Next base: position 51,856 of record CAYTHV010000001.1, on the reverse strand, counting down.
GGCGGAACAGGCGGTTTCTTTATAGTCTTTCCAAAAGAATCTGTTTTATGTCGTTTGCGTCGAGTTTTACAGGGTTATTTTTATTGCCGGTTATCTTGACTATTCTATCAATATCGGACAATTGAACACCGTAATTGCTCAGCCGCGGCAGCTTAAGACATTCAATCCAGTGGTTCAGTGTCTGGATAAACTGGGTAAGATATTCATCGGGCGGACAGGCGGTATTGCCTGTAAACAATCGTCCAATATTCACATATCTGGCGATAGCGGGGTTATTTTGATCCTTTAGTTTCTGGATGTTGATTGCGGTAGCCGCTCCAATCAGCGTGCCGCACACGACGCCGTGCGGGATATTGAAAAATCCGCCGATTGAAGAGGCAAATCCATGAACGACTCCAAGCCCTGCATGAGTCAGCGTAATGCCCGACAAAAGCGATGCATACGCCATCTCCGCACGCGTGTCAATATTGTCGGCGCCGTCGGAACATACCGACAGCATGTTGCCTTTGATGCGCCGAATGCCGCTGATCGCCAAATCATCGGTCAAAGGCGATGACAAAGGTGACACATAGGATTCCAGCAATTGCGTAAAAGCATCCATCCCGCAGGCGGCGGTGATCTCGGCAGGGCAGCTAATCGCCAGTGCCGGATCAATTAGTGCAATATCCGGAACCAGGTTTTCATGGCGCAAAGATCGCTTGTATCCAGTTTCGCCGACGCAGCTTAATACAGCGTTTGAAGTGGCTTCGCTTCCCGTGCCGGCGGTCGTCGGCACGGCGATAAATGGGACTTTGGTTCCATCGTGTGTTTTGTTTCCAATGCCTTCGAGATAGGCTGTCACAGAGTCGCTTTTTTGCAGCATCGCGGAGACTGCTTTTCCGCCGTCGATGACGCTGCCTCCGCCGATAGCGACGACAACATTGATTTTTGAACCTGATAATTCGGAAACAATATGATCAACTTGTTCCGGCGCAGGTTCGCCCGAAATGCAATAATGGAAGTATCGAATCGAATCGCTCTTGAGCGATTGCAGCAGATTATCCAGCATACCGGATTGGCTTAGCGATTTTTTGCCCGTGATAATGACAGCGGTGTCGCCAAAACGGTGTATCATCTCATTTAGACGCCGAAATTCTCCAGCCCCGAAAACAATGTGTGGAATTCGAGTAAATGAAAACGCGGAAATCACCATTCTGTTTTCTCCGTCGGACAGACGATGTTGTATTTGACACCTTCTCTGGGCTGGGCCATCCATTCGGCTACAGTTTCTCGCCACGTTAAATAGTGGGCGGTCTTCTTGTGGGCTGCCGCAGCCTCATCCGATTCATAAGCCTCATACAGCAGGAATTTGCATGGGTCGTTGCCGCACTGGAGGATATCAAACCTCAGATTTCCAGGCTCTTTGACCGATTCATTATGGTTTTTGACAGTCGCTTGAATGAAGGCGTCAATATTCGGCTGCTTGACATAGACGGTTACCCAGGTTACATGCATAAAATCACTCCTGAAATAAGGCTTTAATTGTGTTTTTCCGCGGACACATATCGCCAGTGCCAGGGTTCAAAGGCCATTTTGGAATTCTTTGGATAAGATAATTCAAAACCATAACGGTCAGCATTTTTTAACAGCCAGCGGTATTCTTCCAGCGTCTCAAATTCCGCGGGATTGTTCTGGCCGTCGATACCCTTTTCATTGACCAAATCAATCGCCTGATGTTCTGGCCAGCCGTGTTCGCTGTATCCCGGCCAGGCGACGAATCGAGCGGTTTCCCGAGTCGAATAATCATGGTTCTGGAGATAGAATAAAAATAGATAAAGTTGGTATGCTGCCGAACGATATCCGGATTCGACATACACGGTTTTGCCGAGGTCTTTTTCCATCGCCGCCGACATTGATACATATGCATCATAAACAGTTTTGGGCAGAAATTGTGTCGGGATTTCCTGCGGACCTGCAGGAGTATTCATAATTTGCCCTTTGATAGCGATAAGCTGAGGCGGTGTTTGCGGTATTCCCTGATAGGGGAGGGCTAAATTTAAATGATTCGGGTCTATATTTTCAAACCGGTGCAAAAATGTGTGCTCCCGATTATCCAATGGGGCATACAATTCTTCAAATGTTAATGCAGCGATAGTTTCCTGTGAGCGCCGTTCCGCGATAATGGGGTCTAACTTTTTAAGTATCTTGATGACCATGGTTCGGTCTTGCTCTGAGAGTCTGGTGATATTAACAGAAGTTGATGCGCAGCCTGTCAAAAACAGCACGCACACCCCCAGTAGAGCTATCCCTATTTTTTTAGTCCGCATCGGCGTCTGTCTCCGCCGTGGTTGGTTCCGGAGTTTTGAGGAATCGCTTGAACTCGCTTGGCATTTGGGCTTCAAAGGTCATCATCTTGCCGGTAACGGGATGTTTGAACGTAATCGAGTCGGCGTGGAGTGCCATGCGTTTGTAGGGGTCTTTGGGTTTTCCATATTTTCTGTCGCCGATGATCGGATGTCCGATGTCGGCAAGGTGTACACGAATTTGGTTTTTTCGACCGGTCAGCAGGGCAATTTCCAGCAGACTGACATGCGGGGTTTCTTTGAGAACCTTGTATGCGGTATGTGCCAGTTTTCCTTTGGTCGGGTCGTCCGTTGAATAGACCTTAAACATCTTGTTTTCAGCCAGATAGGATTTGATCGTCCCCTGTTTTTTTGCAAGCTGGCCATAGACGACCGCAAGATACTTCTTTTGGGTGTTTTCCCAGTCCGACTGCAGTGCAAACTTGGCGTCTTCATTTTTGGCAAAAACAATGACGCCGGAGGTCTCGCGGTCGAGTCTGTGGACAATGAAAATCCGGTTTCGAGACTTTGGGTTGCCTTTTCGGACAAAATCTGTCAGGCAATAATAAACCGTTTTGGAGCGATTGGTGTCAGTACCGACGGTTAACAGCCCCGCGGGTTTACTGATGACAAGAATGTCGTCATCCATATAGAGGATTTCAAGGCCTCTGGGCAGATGTTTAGTGTTCGGTTTTTTTGTCTTGGGCATTGAGAAATCCTCTATTTTATATTTTCTCCTGTTATAGCCGATTGAGGCGGCACTATCAAATCAAAAAGGACAGGACGAATTCAAGTGATTAGATATCGTGATAGTGTTGTTTCGTATCCATAAAGTTCCCTATCGATCGTGATTTTGATGAGCTGACAGAAATCTTTAAGCGAGATTATAGGACGTCAAGTTTTTTATCAGCAGTCAAAGGGGGATAAAATACGGATTTTCATGTCAAAAAGGGGGATACGATAAACAAACTTTAAATATTATGAATTGCACCGGCAAAGACGACGAAAATTTAACATCAGGGCATAGTGTATGAACATTTTAGCCATGATTATTAACGATAAGGGTTAGCTATGGCCATGCTGAAAGAAAAATTGAATGCACGACAATTAATATCAAGATATTTGATTGTGCTGAGTATTTTTGCGGCGATTTTTTGCGGACTTCGTATTTATCAGGTTCAGCAGAAATATACAAATTATTCCAGTCAGATACAAAACTGGCAAAGGCAAATTCAAACCGGGAAAATGCAGACGATGTCGATGGATGCGATCGACCAGTCATTCCGAGGTGAAATCGCCGAGGAAATTGTGTATTTGGTTATTGGTCTTGGATGCTTTCTTGCCGCTTCGTCCGTGATGGTTTACGGGTTGATCAAAAAAATTCTTCACTCCAATCATTTTTTAAGTCATGTACTGGATATGCTGGCCCACCCATTTTATGTACTGGATGCCGACAGCAATGCGGTGGTGATGGCGAACAAAGTCGCATGTGTTGATGAACCGCTGGTTGGAAAGGATTGTTCGGTCGTCTGCCGCCGGAAAAATAAATTCTGTGATTTGCAAACGCAGCAGTGCTTTCTGGATCAGGTACGGTCAAATCACGGGCCGGTTCAAATGGAATGTGAATATACAACACCCGATAATCAGCGTCGCACGGTTGAAGTTCATGCCAGCCCGCTTTATAATGCCTCACAGGTTCTGACACACATTTTGGCGTATTCACTGGATATAACCGCGCAAAAACAAACCGCGGAAGAGATGCGAAGGGGGCGTGAAAATCTTCAGGCGATATTTGAAGTTGCTCCTGTTGGGATGCTGCTGGTAGATGAGGCAATTACCATTCAAATGGCCAACCATGCCTGTGCGCAATTGGTAAACAAGAACATTGAACAATTAATTAATGCTCGTCCCGGAGAGGCACTGCATTGCCTTTCGGCGATAAAAAGTCCTGATGGGTGCGGAACCGGGGAGCAGTGCAGCA
>CAYTHV010000001.1:0-47544 GCA_964437685.1 uncultured Pirellulales bacterium | reverse complement strand
AGAATCGGAATTTATGTTTGTTTCCGATGGACAGGAAACCCGTGCTTGTTTTGAAGTCAGCGCTTTGCCGATAGTCCTGGATGGAAAGCGTTATGTTGTTGCGGTTTTGAATAATATCACCGAGAGAAAACAAGTTGAAGCACAGCTTTGTCTGGCTCGCGAGCAGTCCGAATCGGCGCGGCGGGAGACCGAACGTCTAAATCAATGTCTGGAAGCCGAAGCACAGCGTGCGAATAGCCTGGCGCAGGATGCGGTGAATGCCAATAAAGCCAAAAGTGATTTTTTGGCGACAATGAGTCACGAAATTCGAACGCCGATGAATGCGATTCTTGGCTTTAGTGAACTGCTTGGCGAAGAATCGCTTAATCTGCAGCAAAGCGAATATGTCAATCTGATTCACAACAGCGGTGTGACGCTGCTGGCCCTGATAAATGATATTCTGGATTTTTCAAAAATAGAAGCCGGCAAGTTAACGATTGAGAAATCCGAGACCCAGTTGGATGTCTTGCTGGAAGAAGTAGAATCGATGTTCCGTCCCATGGCGGTAAAGAAGACAATCGAGTTGGCGGTATTGCAGTGTGATGATCTTCCCCGTGTTATTCAAACCGACCCTATACGAGTTCGCCAGTGTCTGATTAATCTGATTAATAATGCCATTAAGTTTACTGAGCATGGACATGTCTATGTGAATGTTTCTTCACACCATAAGGAGGGTAAGACTTTTATTCAGTTTGATATTGAAGATACGGGTATTGGAATATCTGCAGATAAACAGAAGTCCATTTTTGAAGCGTTTGTTCAAGCTGAAGATTCAACGACACGGAAATTTGGAGGTACCGGTCTGGGACTGGCGATTACTCAAAAGCTGGCGGCGATGCTGGGTGGCGGCGTTACGGTATGCAGTCAGCCCGGGGTTGGTTCGGTATTTACGTTGACTATTGAAGCGGTCTTGCCGGAACCTATATCGCAATGGAATAAATATGATCAGGCAATAGAAATTGAAAGCCATTTACCGGCACAACAGGAAAAAATTAAAACGGAAAAGGCGGTAATTCTTCTGGTTGAAGACAACCCTATCAATCAACAATTGATGCAGGTAATCCTTGGCCGGATGGGGCATGAGGTTACCTTGGCTGAAAATGGACAAGTGGCGCTGGATGAGGTTGAAAAAAAGACATTTGATATGATTTTGATGGATATCCAAATGCCGATATTAAATGGATTGGAGGCAACTCGCGCCATCCGTGCAAAGGGAATTACTATTCCGATTATTGCGGTGACTGCCAATGCCCTCAAAGGCGACCGGGATAAGTGTCTTGCGACAGGGTGCGATGATTATCTATCCAAGCCTATCGATAAAGATAAATTAAGAGATATGATAAATCTTTATCTTCCAAAGAATTTGACAACCAAATCAGCAACCTAAATTTCAGATGCGGGCGATAATTAGGTAGTATCTTTGAAATTTTGTTTGTAAAACATCGAATAAATCCTTGAATTTGTTCTTTGTTAATCTATAATATATATTATGTCCTTAGGTCAGATAATTCGAGATCGACGTGAAGAGTTGGGTTTGACCCTTGATGAGGTTGCATCCTATTCGGGGTTTTCAAAGCCTTACCTTTCAACCGTAGAAACCGGGCGGGTCAAGAATCCGCCCAGTGATGAGTTACTGTGTAAACTCGAATCGTATTTGAAGTTTTCTCCGGGACAGTTGCTGTATTTGGCTCACATGGAACGGATGCCGAGTGATATTCGCCGCGATTTTGAAAGTATTGATGCTGAAAACCGCAGATATAAGCAGCTTTTCAAGCGGATGACTGAGCATCAGGTGGACTCTTCCAAGCTGGGCGAGTTGCTCAAAGAGTTTGATTTGCAGTCTGAAGAAAATGTTCGCGACCTGAAGGCCGGCCAGCTTGTGCCGGTGATTAATCGCGTCTCTGCGGGATATCCGGCGGATTTTGATGATATGGGATATCCCGTTGGCATTGCACAGGATTATGTGCGATGTCCGGATTTACACGATCCAAACGCTTTTGCGGTGCGTATCGTTGGCGATTCGATGGAGCCGAAATTTTCAGAAGGCGATATCGTTGTTTTTTCACCGGCAGCCGATGTACAAAATGGCGACGATTGTTTTATACGATTCAGCCAGCCTCACGAAAGCACATTTAAGCGCGTTTTCTTTGAAACAGATGGCAAGGTTCGTCTCCAGCCTCGCAACGAAACATACCCGCCGCAAGTGGTGGAAGGCGCCCGAATTAACGGGACTTACCGCGCGGCGATTCGATTTCATCATTTGTAAGCAATTGAGGAAATTCGCCAATAGACAAAAGGTTGGCAATTTTCAGTGAAATTTCGGTATTATCCTGTACCCCCGCGAATTTTAAAGCTCCCGGCCCAAAAGCGAACAATGGTACATCCGTACCGGTATGATCATTCGTCTGCCATTCTGGATTCGTCGTTTTGGAATTGAGCATGTTTTTCAGTAATAGCAGGCCGCCCGTTTCGTGGTCTGCGGTTATAATCACAAGTGTCTGGCGGTCCTGACGTGCAAAATCGATGGCGGCTTTAACTGCCATATCAAACAGCAGCGTCTGTCGAATGCTATTTTCGGTATCTTTGGCATGTCCTGCCCAGTCAATCTGGCTGCCTTCGATCATCAAAAAAAACTTCGGCTGCGGCGAGAAAGATTCTCCTTTCGTGTTAAGCAGCGATATTGCTTTCTCCGCCATCTCGGCCAGCATCGGCTCTGGTTCAAAGGTTGTCATCGCATCGTCATTAAATAAACCGACAACCGGCCCATAGGTTAATTTTTCCATTTCATCTTTGTTTTCAACAATGTAATAACCCCGCTGTTTGGCTGCTTCCAGCAGGTTTTGTCCATCGTCGCGTTTTCCTTTTGCGGTACCGGCCGGCAGCCAATGCTGTCGTCCGCCGCCAAAGAGGATATCGATTCGATGGTTCAGCAGTTGTTCGGCAATTTCATTTTCACTGCCGCGTGAAGAGACGTGTGATGCGAATGCCGCCGGTGTCGCATGAGAAATGGTAGATGTTGCTACCAAACCGGTACGAAATCCCTGCCTGGCAAGCAACTCAAGAATACTGGCGTATGTTTTGTTATCGGCTCCAATGCCCAGAACGCCGTTATTGGTTTTAATCCCGCAGGCTATTGCTGTTGCCGCCGCCGCGGAATCCGTTACAGCGTTATTGGCGGAAAACGTCCGCACCAGGCCGACAATCGGCAGGGTTTCCATCCACAACTTACCATTCAGTGCAATAGCTTTCTGTCGTGCCATGGCAATCTGGTTTGCCCCCATGCCGTCGCCGATGCACAAAATAATATTTTGTATTTTCTGCCCGGAAGGCTGAACCATCGTCAAATTTTTTTGCGGCGGTTCATAGAAACCGAGGTCTTTTGTATTCCCCTTCGCGGTTGTATAGCTAAAGGCGATTGCGTTGACGGAAATTAACAGGACAGCCGCATAAAAGAGGTTGCTGGAAATATATTTTTTAATGTGATTCATAGTAATTGGTCTTACTGATAGATAAAATACAAAATGCCCGCTCAAAGATAGAAAAGTTTGACGCTCAAGACACATCTTTGATTTCTATCTTGTCATTTTGATATTTACATTTTGATTTTTGATATTACTTTTATCCTCTGGCTTTGGCATACCAATCCGGGTCCTGCGCCAGTTTTTCTTTTGCTTCGCCGGTCATCATCTCAAACGCCGGATGTGTGCTTTCCCAGGCTCGTTCCGTGAAAGAAGATTTCCGCATTTTTTCCACTTCGGCTTTGGCGTCGTGAAAATACGATCCATAGATGTGAAGTGAATCGCTAATATCCACATACCGCCCGACACGAACCGGCTTGCCGATTTTGGCGGCAATTTTGCCGGCCATAATCGCCTGCAAATCCGTCAGTGCATAAGCATTCATAAACCACGCCTTATACAAATCCCGGCTGCGCCAGTGCGTATTCATATTCAGCGAAAAAGAGCCGTCTGTCTGTTCGACCAGCCTGCACCAGATTCGCTGAAGACACGGCGGATCATCCGTCTGCGGGTCGGCGGTCGGCATCCAGGTTATCGCCTGAGCCCGCCGCGTGTGCGTGCATTCCGCCAGTGAATCAATAATATACTGAATTTGGTTCACCGATAAAAAAGGTTTCGGTGTGTGCGGGTCGCGAAGATTTTCTATCGGCTGATACGCAAACATCCGTTGATGATAGGTATAAGTCCATTTTCCCGCCGCAGGATCGACCCAGTGGTCATGAATGCCGTCTACGACTTCCTGTCGATATGCCTCAAGTTCCTCCGGCCCGCCCGGGAAATTCTTATGAATACGCGGCTCGGCAAACGGGTCGGCCACGGTAATCATCACGGTCGCATCTCTGCTCGGCGGATCCTCGGGCTTGTCATATTGCGTCTTGATTGCCAGTCCATTATCCCATACCGCCAGCACCGCTTTTTCCCACGCTTCCGGCAGGCATTGTGCGGAGATAGATAGGCTTGGAGATTCGAGTGCCGTCTGTCCTTTTTTCATAAAACCCTTCCTTGTTTAAAACCTGTAACTATAGTCCCAATTCCTGATCCGTAATGCCGTACAGTTCCCGTTTATTTTCCGGGACCTGCCGCAAAAGCATCTGTGCTTCATGGGCATATTTGGTATCGGGAAAATCCCGCATTACCTTGCGGCACATTTCGACGCCATTTTTGTAAGTCGTAATATGCTTTCTGCCCGTTTTCATAAACAGGTCACGTGTCGGGCCAAGCAGTTGTTCAGCCCGGATTTCTTCTTCTTCAGATAATTCCCGATATTGTGCTGTCGGGGCAGCGGCAGGCTGAGCAGCGGATGTTGGCTGCGGGGCTGAGGCGGGCTCCGCGACCGGTTCTGAATTGTCATTTTCAGAATTAGAATCTGCGGCAGGAGTCGAGGTGTCAGTACCGGCATTGGTATTGCCGCTGGTTTTTGCGGACGTCAGTTCGCCCAGAAGGATCGGGGCAATAAATCCCGTTACCGGTCCGACATAACGAATGGAGCCGGTTTTGTCCGCCATCGCCAGCACCGGCACATTGGCCCTCGCCTTATTGATATCCAGAGAGGACTTTTGTTTCTGTTCAGCAGCCATGACCTGTGCCCAGGGCGACGGCGTTTTAATAATATAATCAACAATATCCTTTTTACGGTTGGCCGTATCCAGGTTCAGTCCCACAAATTTTATCTCTCCCTTTGCAAGTCCCTGCTGGAATAATTTTGTATATGCTCCAATCGGTGTACCGGAACCGGTATCCTGACTGTAGCCGGACATATCCATCCCCGGCATCCCGGGCATTCCCGGCATTCCGGGCATCATCTGCTCGGTTTGCTCGGCAGAATCGTTGGGTTCCTCTGCGACTTCATCGGGATCATAATTACGCCACGCAAGGATGCAAATCGCTTCCTGCCCCGGCTGATAACTGAATGTCGTCCCATTCAGACATTCCAAATTCTGGGCCTCAATTTTTTTGCCGAGAGCGGTATAGTAAATCATCTTGTAGTCAAACGTCAGTTTTCCCGGCTGTATCGTCATCTGGCTTGGATCCTGTGTGCCCGGATCCATTTGCATCCCCGGCATTCCAGGCATACCGCCGGGCATTTGCTCCGGCGCAGGTGCATTTTGAGTGCGTTGAGTCTTGCCTTTTTTCGGTGGACGGGGCAAATACGGCTTTTTATTCATCAAAAGCGACATCGTGATTTGCGTCAGCAGGGCATCGCTGCTGGTCTGGTCTTTATTCCACGCCAGTACCGAGTTTTTGTGAGCCAACTCGATATTCTTGGTAAAATAGGAAGTCCATGCGTCGAGCAGAAAATATTGGGATTGCTGCGCAGGTTCCATTTTTTGAACATATCGCTTTGCGCTTGTCAGGGCTTTTTGCCCTGCGGACAGTTCTGCTTTGGTAGGCTGTCGCTGCTCATTGACCGCCGTCAGAATCGGGTCAAGACTTTGCTGCACGCCGTTGACGGCTTCCGCTATCATCTGTGTTTGGTCTTCCGTTTCAGCCGCCAAACAGGGCAGACAACCAAGTCCAAAAACAGCCAAACAAATCCACCAACGCGGTACATATTTTATAATCATAATGATGCCTCCAGTAAGACCTTTGTACGGTTTCTAACTCCGTGTATAATACCAGTCTGGAAGCGTTCTGAAAAGTAAAAGTTTTGCGGGACTTGTGTAAAAAGAGATTGGATGGGCAGTTATGCCGTTTACTCCCTATCATTTCGGATTAAGTGCCTTGCCGGGATTGGCCAGTCGCGGTAGGCTGGATTTGGTCGTGTTTGCGGCGGCCAATGTCCTGATTGATATAGAGGTTCTTGCGGATAATTATCTGGCGCCCGGCTGGCCGGTGCATCAGCTCTGGCATTTCCATACCCTGCTGGTTGGCGGGCTTGTCGGCGCTGCACTGGGGCTTGCGTTGTATGCGACCCGGCCATGTCGCCGGATTTGCGGTAAAGTCAATGCCTTATTGGGGTTTTCATTCCGTCCGACAGGGTTTTCCATGGCTCTGTCAGGGGTGTTGGGGGCGTGGCTGCACGTTCTGCTGGATGGGTTCTATCACTATGATGTCCAGCCGTTTTGGCCGGTCAGGGAAAATGTGCTGATAAAATGGGCAAGCGGCGGGAGTTATGCCCATATCGCCGAGTCCCAGTCGTGGGTTCTAAGAGGTTGTATCGCAGGTTGGGTTACCGCCAGTGCATTGGCGATAACCCTATTCTGCGTAAAGTGTTACATTAAAAAAATAAAGTAAAGAGCAGGTCTGTGCGTTTATTTCCCCGCACCGACTAATTGATGGCTGGCGATAAACTTTCCGTACTGCATATCATTGCCCAGAATATGCTTGGTCAGCCAGTCTTTCAGGAATGTTGCCAGACTGACGGTCGCAACCATCTTGCCGGCTTTAACACGATCCAGCAAATCGCTAACTTGCAGATTCAGTTTCACATGTTCAGCCTGATGGGCCGCGATACCCGGAAACCCGACATCGTGCATCAGCTTTTCTTCTGTGTTAAAATGTGAACGTGTGTATTGTGCCAGATTCGGCAGCAGCGTCTTGACAACCACGTCCCCTTTTCCTGTTTGCATGGCTTCATAAAGCTGATTAACCATCGCAACCAGTTGCCGATGCTGAAGGTCCATTGCTGTTATGCCTACTGAAAAACTATCCTGCCATTCCATCATTGCCATTGTGAAACTCCCATACAGTTATTTTTGCAAATTATAGGACGAAAAGCATCGTCCGCCGCTGTTGGGACTATCGGCCAAAACCCGCCGACGTTTAAGAAGAATCTGTGTTTCTGAGTTGAAAATCGAACAAATTGGCTTCGTTTTGAAAAAAGGCAAAAGGTAAAAGGAAAAGGGCAAAAGTGTGGAATCGCCTGCGGCGATGAGAGATACAGCGTTGTAATAAAAGACTCCGCGAGTAGTCAAATTGGGTTCGTTTTTTAATTTTAGATTGTAGATTGTAAAATGTTTGAAGTTTGGGTTCGTTTTGTACATTGACGGTTGACGATAGGCGATTTTCGATTGAAAAATTGAGAAATTGGCTTCGTTTTGAAAATTGTACATTGTAAATTGTAGATTGATGGAGTCGGGAAATTGGGTTCGTTTTTTAATTTTAGATTGGAAATTGCAGATTGTAAAATGTTTGAGTTTGGGTTCGTTTTGAATTTTTGTTATGGGCTGCATAAACTCTCCTTCTTTTTTCAGCCAACCAGCTATTCGCTCCCAGCGGCCTGCCAGTTGGATTTTTTGCCTTTTGCACTCCTTCGCACAGGGTTTCTCTCCCGCACCCGACATTATTATACGAACAAAGTACGAACAGTGTCAAGGAAAATTAAGAAAGTTTTAAGATTTAAGGGTTAAGTTTTAAGAGGTGGAATATCTTTTTTGATTGAAGTCAGAAGTCTGGAGTCAGAATCCAAAAGTGGAATTTTGCGATTTATGGTAAACAAAGATCTTGTTTTTGGGGTGGGGGAAGGAAAAGAGGGTGGCGGAATTGACAATTGAAAATTGAGAATTGACAAAGAAAAAAAGGGGGAAATGGTTAAATTTGGGTTGTACATATCTGGAAAAGAGGGATATAATGTTAATTAAGTAAAAAGGCAAAGGGTAAAAGTGTAGAGGATTTTGTTTTATAAAAACTGCGTGGGCAGAGCCCACCTTATTGGCGGACTTATCCCGATATTGTACCCGGGCTATTTAATTCACTCAGTCCCGGAGGGACTGATATAAAATAGCCGGGCGGCGTATTTATCGGCATGGCACTTGTTATTTCAATAACCTATGGAGTTAAGAAATAAAGAATTATGAACTGGAAAAAAGGTTTTAGACGAATAACACTTTTAATATCAATTCTTGTTTTTTTTGTACCAGCACTATTGTTACTTACAATAGCAAAACAAGAGTTTGAATGGGATGTCCCTTTTGTCGGCATATTCTCTTTTAATCACGATACACCACAATCAATTCTCGCGGAGTCATTGTTTTTGGGTTTTTGGGCTTTTGTTATAACATGGATTTTATATTTTCTTACAAAATATTCTCTAATATTGATAATCATTCCATCACTTAAATGGATTAAACGAGGTTTTACAGATAATGAGCGAAAAAGTAATAAATGAATGAGACAGCATGGTACAACCCACCTTATGGACTGGGCAGACTAAAGCAGAAAAAATACTTAATCGGACAGCGCTGGTTTTTCATAGAAACCGACTTTACGTTATCAAAATTGTAGTTTATCAAAATTCGCTATCAACGTAAAATAAGAACTTATGAACAAAGTATCGCTGTCATATTAACAAAGCAATAATAAAGAGTCTGGAAGGTATAAGTGATGGAAATTCGTAAGGACTTTCAGGAATTGTCCTGCCTATTGAGTAGGCTTATTGTCTTTTCGGAGGAGTTTGATTCATTTGACAGAGTGGATTGGTCTCACTTGAAAAGCAAAGAGGATTATAACAGGATTTATAGCTATAAAAACAATTTCCATGTTATAGAAAAAATATATCAAGAGGGGCGAGGCTTTGCTATTGGGATGAAATCAATGCTAGTTGGTTGGAACTCAGTTAGTGACTTTCCTAATTTCGCAGCTTATGTTGACAGCCTTGATGTCTATGTCAATGAATCTCTGGACGGGCCGAATTCTTTAAGGAAAGTTTTACATAAAGTTAAAATGGTCTTGAAGCAAAATCAGATTGATCTATTCTCGACAAACCAGATGATGATCATTTTTGAGAAACAACTAAATTTGGCAGAATCCGTTGCTGGCTGGATTAAGCATGCTAAGAAAACCCCATATTATAAAGCTGGAACTGGATTGCCACAAACACAAAGACCTTGGTGGCTATCACTTCCCGCTATTATTTTGTTTTTGATAACATTGCTTACCTTCGTCTTTACATTCATTATAAAAATTGCGCCGGTTTGGGATTTTACTGTAATAAAATGAACTATCTTTTTTTAAAAAGTAGACAGTTTGAGAAATTTGTGGGCAAAAAACAGTTTTAAGTTTGGAATGGGCAAAGGAAACAATAACAGCGTGGGCGGAGCCTGCCCTACAAAAATGTCCGACCTACCCGCTATCAACTAAAATGAAACGACCCAAACAACATCAAATTGAAGACAAAGCGTATGACCAGTTCAAAGCCTGTTTGCCTGGCTATTGGGTTGTAAGAAGCCAGACGCATGATTATGGCATTGATCGAGAAGTAGAAATTTTCAAGCAAGATATTAATGGTGTAACTTTATCAACCGGTTACATATTTAAGGCCCAAATAAAAGGAACTGAAAACACTAAACTATCTAAAGATGGCAACTTCATTAAATTTCAATTAGCAGTTGATAAAGCGAATTATCTAAATAACGAAATCAATGTTCCGGCTTTTTTTATCTTAGCCGACGTTAATAATAAAAAAACATGGTGGTATGCCATTCAACTTGACAAAAATCTTAAACAACGGCTTAAAATAGCAAATGAAGAAGGTCAAGAAACGATTACATTGGATATACCTACAAGTAATATTTTGCCGGATACATTGAGATTGATAGTGACCAGATTGGATGATATAAAGTTATCGCACGCCTGTAATTCTTTTGTCGAATTCCCTCAAAAAAACTTTGATAATCTATCCTTGAGTCTGGATGAGATAGCAGAGCTTGAGAAAAAATTTACAGATAAAATATTTGCCACGAAAATTACTAAGCTCTGGCAAGATAAAAATTATAATGGTTTGGAAAAGGCTTCAACGGAAGCTCTTTCAAACGTGAACAGTTCTACGGCCACAAAAGTCTCTGCAATCCTTTGTATAGAAAAAGTGTGTGAAAATAAAGTTAAGAATAGCCCTGCTCTGCTAATCCAGCTTGATGAGGCGCATTTTAATACTGCGGTTGCCATAAAAAAGATAACAGAAAATGAAAGCAAGAGTTGGAAAATATATTCTGCAATAGTTTGGAGGGCGGCATTATTGCGAAAGGTATCTTCTGATGATTTTGCATTATATATAAATAAAAAGATTCACAACACAGAAAAAGATAGTGATGGATTAGATATTTTCTGTAGAATGACACTGGGGGTTGCAAGACAACAAGTTCTGAGAAAAGTTTTACGGTTGTATAATCAATGCCTTCGGTTGATTAATTTGACTTTTAAATCAGAAGAGTATTGGATGATACCAGAGGTAGTTTTGAAGATTACACAAGCACTTCCTCCTGTGTTTATACATTTATGGGGAAGTGAACTTAAGGAAACTGCAAATTTATTTAGAAATAGCGTCAAAGAATTATTGGATAAAGCGATAGCAATTTCATTTGCCTTGAAACACTGGGATGATATGGCACAATTAGTCCATACTGCGTTTACAATCAATTCTTATAAAAATCAACAGCAGTTTCAAGAGATATATAGTTGGGCGCTAAAAGTTCTTACTGGGATACCTGATGGTTCAAGACGAAAAATGTGGCTCGATTGGTTGGAAGAAAAGAGCCAGACATTCGATCCCAGTAAAAATAAAATCGAAATCCAAGAACCGGAAGTGCCAAGTGATGAAGAGTACCAAATAGTCATTCAAATGGCGAAAGCAATGGGCATTGATATTGATAATCCGAATGACAAAATCGCTCAAGTTGTAAAAATAGGTTTGCAAGATTTAAATCCAGAAAGGGTTTTAAAAAATTGTAAACATTTATTTGTTTATGTTGGACATTACGGTATTCCGGCTGAGATGCTTAAACTATATACGGCTGGCTCCAAATATTTACGTTGTCTCAAAAAAGATGTGGCTTTTGGTGGGCTGTCTCTGGATGGAATATACGGCCTGATGTCTAAAAAATGCTGTTTAGACTGTAAAGATAAAGAGCCTTGGCCAGACAATTGGAAATGGACAAGAAGTTGGCAAAATGGAGAATCAGAAAAAGAGGTGCATAAAATATTTGACCAAAAAATACATTCTTAACAATTTATACAATTCTTCAACTGCAAAATCGAAACGGGCGGGTTTGAAACCCGCACCCTACGGTGATATTGGTTGTTGATTTTCCATTTTTAATTTTTGGATGGATATGGACCAACATGGACGAAGTGGACGGGGGTGAGATTTTTGTTCCACGGGCTTACGCCGTGAGGCTTTAACATGTCGCCCGCTGCGTGGGCTAAGAAATTGGAAAATTGTTCGACCCCGTTGGGTTATTGGGTTGGGGGTGGGCTGTTTTTTTCTACGGGTTTCGCTTCGCTTACCCAGAGCTATTCGGGTTTGACCCTTGCGGGTCGGAGGGAAGAAGAGTTAGTGTTAAGGGGTGGGAAAATTGATTTTGGATGGCTGGAAGGAAAAGCGGGTACAGGTACAACCTGCTTTGGACAGAACGAACCCAAACTTCAAACATTTTACAATCTACAATTTCCAATCTAAAATTAAAAAACGAACCCAATTTCCCATTATCTGATATCTGGAATCTGATATCTGGAATCTATGTTTTAGGGCTTTACAATGTCCAAAATGTGATTTACAATATTATCGTATGAATACGGAATCGAAAAATTCGGTTGGTTTGGTCACGACGCAGCGGATTCGCGTTGTCGAAGCCGATTCGCCGCTGCTTTTGCAGTGCGGCAAAACCCTTGGCCCGATTGATGTTGCGTACGAAACATACGGGCAGCTCAACGAAGCCAAAGACAACGCGATTTTCATCTGTCACGCTTTGTCGGGCAATGCCCATGTCGCCGGGTATAATAAGCCGGAGGATCGCAAGCCCGGCTGGTGGGATGCGATGATTGGGCCGGGTAAGCCCATTGATACGAACAAATATTTCGTCGTCTGCTCCAATATCCTCGGCGGCTGTTCCGGTACGACCGGCCCGGCGGATACGAATCCCGCCACGGGAAAGCCGTATGGCCTGGATTTTCCGATTATTACGACAGAAGATGTCGTGAATTTGCAGAAATTACTGCTGGATAAGCTCGGCGTGCCGCGGCTGCTGGCTGTGGTCGGCGGCTCGATGGGGGGGATGCAGGTTCTCCAGTGGGCGATTGCGTATCCGAATTTTATCGCGGGCGTCATCTGTATCGCATCGACCAACCGGCTCAATGCCCAGTCGATCGCGTTCGACGCCGTGGGACGCAACGCCATTCTTGGCGATCCGAATTTTAATAATGGTCAATATCATTCCGCCGCACAGGGGCCGGATCGGGGGCTGGCTATCGCACGCATGATCGGGCATATTACGTATCTGTCCGAGCAGTCGATGCGCGAGAAATTCGGCCGACAGCTCCGCAGTGCGGAAAAATACAAATACGATTTTAATTCTGAATTCGCGGTCGAGACCTATCTGGATTACCAGGGGCAGACCTTTGTCGAACGGTTTGACGCCAACAGCTACCTGTATATCACCAAGGCGATGGATTATTTCGACCTGACGCGCGAATACGGCACGCTGCGAAACGCCTTTGCCGGCGTTCAGAGCCGCTTTCTGGTTGTCAGTTTTTCCAGCGACTGGCTGTTTCCGCCCGCCCAGTCCGAAGAGATTGTCGAGGCGCTGTCCGCCGAGGGCAAGGATGTGACCTATTGCAACATTCATTCGCCGTATGGACATGATGCGTTCTTGCTGGATTCGGTGTCGCAGGAAAAGCTGATCGCCGCGTTCCTCGAATCGACGCACAATTGGGTTCGTACCGGCAAGTGCTGCCTGTCGGGGAAGGTTGCCGTCGCCAAACAGCTTAAGACGCTGGAGCGATCCAAACGCTTGCGCCTGGATTATGAACTGATCGATAAAATTATCGAGCCGGACAGCCGGGTGCTGGATTTGGGCTGCGGCGACGGCGAATTGATATCGCAATTGATTGCGAATAAAAATGTCCGCGCCGTCGGCATTGAGCTGGATGAAGATCTGGTGGTGCATTGCGCAGGGCGGGGACTGTCCGTCATTCACCGCGATATCGAACGGGGGCTGTCGCAATTTCCAACCGACAGCTTTGATTATGTGGTGGTTTCGCAAACCTTGCAGACGCTGCGCGATCCGGAAAGGGTCATCAAGGAAATGGTGCGGATCGGCAAGAAAGTTATCGTCAGCTTTCCGAATTTCGGACATTGGGCGTGCCGCCTGAAACTGCTCTTTACGGGACGCGCCCCGACAACGAAACAACTGCCGTTCCGCTGGTATAATTCGCCGAATATCCATGTTTTGTCGATTCGGGATTTTGACCATTTCTGTTCGGAATTGGGGATTGCGGTCGAGCGGAAATTCCCGCTGGGACGTTCGTTTGCGGGAGCGGCGAAACTCTGGCCCAATCTGCTGGCAAGCCAGGCGGTGTACATTGTCAGCAAGTATCAGAATGGGTAAAAAATAAGGGCGACTCTAAAAAATTAGAGCCACCCTTTCGCTTTGCATTTTTGAATGGGGTGTTATCGCTTATCGACAAGCCGAATCAATTCTTCTTTCGCTTTCTGAATCAGCGGAATGACCGGGAAGCCGTATTTGGTGTAGTTGTCCTGCCAGAGCCATTTCAAGATGGCTTCAATCTGGCTGTCGGTTAATTTACGCCAATCGCCGAAACGCAGGGCTTCGGGCAGTTTGGCTTCGTCGGCCCGCTGGAGCAGAAACGCGATGCCTGCGATGGCGCCTTTGGCCATATTGGCCGGCGAAAGGCCGTGGTCAAAGGCAAGGTGCATCGTTCCGAAGATGCGGTCGCTAAAGCCGAGCTTTCGCTGCGGGTCTCTGCCGGCTCTGTCAATGGTGTCATCCAGATACAGGTTGGTCATACGTACCAGCAGATCTTCAGCATACGCTTTAAAGCCGCTTTCGGTAAAGAGCGTATCGCCCATCTGTGCGTATTTTTGGGTCAGGGCAACCCCGGATTCGTCAATGAATGCCTTGCGGGCGACCTGCATCAATGCCGTGTCGTTTTTCAGTTCCGCCATCTTCTTGTAGCCTTTGGATGCGCCCAGATAGGCCAGCAGGGCGTGAATGGCGTTATGGCCATAGAGCTTGGCCTCTTCGAATGGCAGCAGGTCTTCCTTTTCGATGAAGACTTCGATGCCGGGCTTATAGCCTTTGATATGGCATTTGGTCACGAGGATTTTATTGAACGCTTCGACCAAAAACGCCCGTTCGATTCCCGGGGCGATGACGGTCAATTTCTTTGCCTTGATTTCTTCGGCATCTGTAACGACCTGACTCATTTTGCCGATGACGGTATTCAAGAACTGTACTGGGTGTTTTAGCGGCGCGGTTAATTTCGCCTTGACTTTTTCTTCGAGAATTTCTGCCGCGTGATTGTTGTTCTCGGCGGTATAGATAATCGTGGCCGGTGCGCCGCTGTTTTGCAGACCCTGTGCAATCAGCGAAGCGACGCTGTTTTGTCCCATGTCGAAGAAATTGACCGACGGCAGTGAGGTGCAGATTTCCGTCGCCTGCCGAAGCGCTTCCAATAATTTGACGCGGTCACCATCATCGGAGGGATTGTAAATCTCAATGCCTTCGATTTGATTGGTCTCGATGCCATTGGCGGTGGCGGTGCTGACCGAATACCGTCCCTGATTGGCGCGAACGGCGGCAACCAGCCGCGGATCAACCTCGGAGATAACGATTCTGCCGAAATTCTGGCTTTTGAAAGCCTCGCTGACAAAAAGCCCGGACTGTATCGGGCCGAATCCAAAACCAACAAAAATATGCTTTTTCATTTATTTATCCTGATATCTTCACAAATTCACGAATCTGACTCAGTTCTGAAAGAACCGACATCTCCAGTTGATACGTTCTTTTTTCATTCGGTTTCAATACAATCAATTCTTTCTGCTCTCTGGCTTTATTTTGACCTATCGGCGGATTAGTTCCGGGCTCCAGGGCACAGACGTATTCATTCGGGCCCCAGTGCTGCCAGTTGGTTAGGCATGGGAGCTGCTTTTTCGAATACCGCATCACCAGGGCAAGCGGCAGCTTGCGATTTGCAAGACCGATCTGGCACATTCCTTTTTTGTCCGGCTTAACATCGATAAATCCGCAGGATTCGCCGAAGCCTTTGTGGCTATCCAGGGGCTTGCTGCATTTTTTGTAATTATGCTTTTCATTAAAAAGGTTATCATCGGAGTTATTTCCCCGAGACCCGCAATCGCCTTTGTAAACGATATCCACACCTTCGTCGACCAGCGGCCAGCCGAAATTGCAATGGTACAGAATCATGTGCGGGCAGGGTGTATTGCCGCGGTTGATTACTTCATCGTGAATACGAACAGCGGCCTGGCCGAGCGTGCTGGTGATCGTTCTTCTTAGTTCCAGATGAGGCTCGAAGACGCCGGATTCTTTGATCACCGCCGTAATCGACATGTCCATTCGTCCCGCTGCCGGGTCAGGCTGTATAATGGATTCGATCATTGCCGGCGTATTACTGATGCGTCCGTGAAGACCACGCTGGCCTTTGCTGTCCGATTCCGGTCCGCCCATGTGCGTTAAACCGCAGGTTGTCAGTATGCCTCCGGCAAAGGTGTATAACCATTCTATTCCGTGGTAGGTATCGGGCCTTGGAACGGTTAATCCGCCATGACTGAGCCATGCGAGGCTATGCTGATTATAAAATGCATCCACAATATCAAGGCACCGGTCAATTGCAACTTTGTAACGAAGACCTGTGCCGGTATTGATCCAGGCGATTCGCGAGCCTCTGCCCGGGCCATTGTCCAGTATCGAGGTTTCTATGCCTCCGATCTGAGAGATATTGCCGACCTTGTTATTCCATGAATGAGCCATTGTGTTCTCTCCTGTGTTTTAGTTATTTGCCGAGACGCTGATTCAGGAAATCTATTTCCTGCTTTTTATCCCAGTAATGCGTGTACTGAAGCGGTGTCTTTTTGATATGCGGATAAAGAATCGCTTTGCCGTCAATCTTGGTTTCTTTGATTAATTTCAAGACATCAATGGCGTTATCCAGCGAGCCGACCGCGGCGACATAATTGCCGGGATCGATTTCTTTTTTCACAATCGCTTCGAGCGTTGCGGTCATATCGCTCGGGTCGCCGCCGCTGGAACCGACGAGTTTGATCTCATCATAGTGTACCGCAACAGCGTCCACTTCAAGCATGTTCTTGCCTTTGGGCAGTCCGCCGAACAGGTTCGCAACGCCGCCTTTGCCAAGCAGTTTCAGGGCCTGCTGCTGGACGGGCTGAACGCCGACGGCCAGAATAATATCGTCCGCGCCTCTGCCTTTGGATTCGGCTTTAACCGTTTCTGCCAGTTTATCCGGAAGTACGGTAATCAGCTTGCATCCGTTTTCAGCCGCTTTTTTGCCGATGCTCTTAGTTACGATGTCGAGTCTTTCCTGCTGCAGGTCGGAGACAATCAACGCCGCGGGCTTAAACCGCAGCGCGAACTCGGCATGAATCCTGCCCATCGCGCCGGCGCCGATGACGACCGTTACGCCGCCGGTCAGTAAGCCGAGCTTCGGTTCGCGCGGGGCGTGCGGGCCTTTTTTATGAATATGGTAATTCCGGTTTTGGGCCGAATAAATACAGCTAATTGGTTCAGCCATCGAAACCCCGAAATAAGACATATCCTCATCCGGCAGCGACAGCATGCAGTCCGCCTTTAAGACTTCTTCCTGCACGACAAGATATTGTGCCAGATGGCCGCCCAGAGTATAGCCGACTGCGCACTTGTGCATGTTTTCCACGTCGGCATAACGTTCACGATGATTGATCGGATCGGTATCCACCGCCGGCTGAATCGCAAACCGCTGACCTACTTTGTATTGTTTTGTCAGGTTGCCGCCGATTTTCACAAGCGTAATCGCGCCTTCGTCGCCGAGAATGACGGGGTTTTTCTGCATATCCCAGCCCCGGATGAAAGTATGGTCGGGTCCCTGATCTATCAGCTTGAGGATACTTGTGCATACGCCCGCCGCATCCACTCGTGCCAGTAATTGATTTGGGTTGATTTCCGGAATCGGGACTTCGGCGACTTCAAGATTATCAAATCCCTTGCCTTTGGCAATCAGCGCCTGCATGGTTTTGGGGATTGTAATATCTTTCTGAGAACGATAATTGTCATATAAGCTCATATTTTTTTCCTTAGATATATTAATATTTCAAAGTATCTACTTTAATTTGCGCATCGGCTGTCGACCAGCTTGTTTTTTCGGATAATCCCCAGGCTCGTGCGGTTGCGACCTTGATTCCGGCTGCCATCGCCCGGCATATATCCTTGTCGCCAATTTGTGAAAGAAAACCGGCCAGCAGAAAATCACCGCAGCCGACGGTATTAATCACATTTTGCCGCTCTTTTATGCTGGATTGAAAGGCCTCCTTGGCGGTAATCGCCAAAGCGCCGTCGGCGCCTCTGCTGACCAGGACAATATTGATGAAATTGCAAAGAGATCGTGCGGCCTGAATAATGGAATCCACTTCATTTTCAACAGGTCGTCCCAGCAATTGGCAAAGTTCTTCAAGATTGGGTTTGATCAGATACAGCCCCCCGAGCTTAACGACTTTCTCGAGAGCGGGCCCGGAAGTATCTACCACGATTTTTGCCCCTTTGTCGCGGCACTGTTTTATCAGGGTCAGACACTCATCCGGAAAATTCTCAGGCATCGACCCGGCGAAAACAACCGTACTTGTTGGGGTGACTATTTTGTCGAGATCTTTTTTGAGTTGCTGCAATGATTTTTGGGTTGCAAGCTCGCTTTCCGCTCGCAGATGCATCGCTCGGCCCAATTTTGTATCAACAATCGTCGTATTTTGCCGCGTTTTGCCGGAAACGACTGTAAAATTGGAGATAATGGAGTGATTTTGGGTGGAGATGATGTCCGCCATCTGTGGATAGTCCAACTCCCCCCACAGTCCTGCCGCGATACTTTTCACTCCGAGCCAGTCTAATGCCCTGGAGATATTCAGCGCCTTTCCGGCGGGAACAGCGGTCTGTGACGATATTTTTTTATGCTCGCCCCATGTGATACCGTTTATGCGGTACGTAATATCCCAACAGGGGCAAAGTCCAACGGTTATGATAGCATTTTCAGTCATTTTTTCGCATCAAAACAGGCTGGCATGCTATCATAACCGCTCTTTTTTCGCTATATTTTTTTTACCAGCGACTGGGTTTTTTGCGATTCCAGTGCGGCAGTGAATAATTTATGACTTAAGGTCACCTCGTCGGGTGTTACGCAGCCGGCAAATTTACTGATGGGCTTGCCGTGGTGGAGTTCATACAGGAATGCCGCCCACATCTGCAAAATCGAGTCGGAAAATCCAGCCTCAAATATTCCACCGGTAATCGACTTATACGCCATCTCATGTCCCATATCGATCACCTGCCAGCCTTGTTCGCCGCCGGTATAGTCCAACACTTCCAGCGTATTAATCTGCTTGCTGGACCAGCGGGCAGAGGTCTTTGTGCCGAGAATCTCAAGATACCAGGTATTCTTATGGCCGGGCGAAATACGCTGAGTTTTGATGGTCATCGGGAATTGCTGTTTGGAAGCGGTATCTTCCGCCAGGCAAAACAGGGTCGCGTTGTCCCAGGTTTCACAGGGAGCCATGCCGCCCTTGCCGTCGGGGCGTTCCTTGACGATCTTGCTTAAAATGGCCGAGACATTTTGAGGAATCCAGCCTGCGCGGAACGGTACATGGCATGCATGCATTCCGAGATCGCCCATACTGCCATATTCACCATTGAATTTAAGCATCCGTTTCCAGTTGATGGGCTTGTTAAAGTCCATATCGCTGGAATGCAAAAATCCGCTGTTGACTTCAAGAATCTGGCCAAATGCCTGATTTTCGATCAGCTTGCCGATTTTTTGTACCGCCGGGAAAAACGGCGATTCGCTGGAACACCGTACAAACACATCGGGGTGTTTCCGGATACACTCGGAAATAATCTCATTATCTTTTTTGTCGATACCAAAAGGTTTTTCGCCGAGCAGGTGTTTGCCGGCGATAATGGCGGCACAATATAATTCCGCATGCAGATTATGCGGAACCGCGATATAGACCGCTTCGACTTCATTGTTGGCCAAAAGCTGTTTATAGTCGCTGGTAACCTGCTTGATAGATGAGAAATTGCCGGTGTACCATTCCAACAGCTTGGCGTTGGTGTCACAAACTGCAACAATCTCCGGCTTTACGTCGATATCCGGCAGATGACACCACCGCGCGACGGCACTTGCAAATTCACGGCCCATCAGGCCGCAACCAATAATACCAAATTTTACGATTCGCATTGTATCCTCTCTTTACGGCAAAAAGCCTCTTGCCTTTATTCCGTCAACAACTCGACCCAAAGCAATATCCATCGATGCATTTCGCAGATTTGATTTTTTGCTTTGGGCATATTCATAAACTTCATCGAAACATTTTGTCATTTTGTCATACAGACGGGTATTGACCTGAGCCTCGGACATTTGTTCGTGCTGTGTCTCCTGAGTATATTCAAGATAGGAGACAAAAACACCACCAGCATTACACAGAATATCCGGAATCACAAAAACGCCCTCGCTGTTCAGTATCTCATCCGCTTGCGGTGTAGTCGGTGCGTTAGCCCCTTCGGAAATAATCCGTGCCTTGATCGTCGGGGCGTTTTCCAGCGTAATCTGCGACCCGGAAGCGGCCGGAACCAGGCAATCGCAGGCGACGCCGAAAATGTCCTCCCGGGCGGCTTGTTCCGCCCCGGAGAATCCTTTTATAACGCCATTTTTCTGGACGTATTGCTTTAATTGAGGAATGTCAATACCCCGTTCATTAATCAGCATTCCCGAAACATCGGAAACCGCGATTACTTTGGCGCCCTGATTATGAAATTCGATTGCCGCCTCGGAACCGACATTGCCGAACCCCTGAATCGCAACTTTAAGTCCCTGAACATTGAGTCCGAGCTTTTTACACGCCGCAACTGTCGTATAGACAACGCCGCGGCCGGTCGCCTGCCGCCTGCCCGGAATGCCGCCCAGAATAATGGGCTTACCCGTGACAAAGCAGCCACGGGTAATTGATATACCTTCCGAGTAGGAGATACAATCGCGTATATGTCCCATGTCTTTTTCATTGGTACCCATATCCGGAGCGGGAATATAAAGTTCCGGGCCGATATGCCGCATCGCGCTTCGGGCAAAGGAGCGAATGATGATCTCTTTATCATTCGCGCAGACCGTTTCCGGGGCAAAGCGAATTCCGGATTTACCGCCGCCGAAAGGTACTCCCACCAGAGAGGTCTTCCAGGTCATTTCCATCGACAACCCGACAACCTCATTCATCGAAACGGTGGGGGTCATTCGGATGCCGCCCTTGGACGGCCCCAGAATGTCGTTATGCCTGACGATATAGACTTCGATGTTGACGACTTTGCCATTGCTAAGCAAAGGACTTAGCCGCAGTTCAATCTTTTCTTTGGGTACGGCAATTTTGTCGAAAATACCCTCTTCGACGCCTATTCGAAGAGCTGCCTGCTCAAGATTGTGCCTTGCGGTTTTGATAATGCCGCCGCTGTCCGTATCGACCATACACGTATCTTTCTAACAAAGTTCCTTTTCGGTTTCGCCGATGGCTTCATCGATGATATCCATACCTTTCAGGAGGACTTCATCTTCCATCACAATCGGAGGACTCATACGCAGAATGTGTCCAGCCGGTATCCAGGCTAATCCTTTGGCGAATGCTTTCTGGTAAACTAATTTGCCTGCCTGATTGAATGGTTCCTTGGTCTTCTTGTCTTTGACCAGCTCGATACCCATCAGGCAGCCTTTGGCGCGGACATCGCCGATGATGGGATGTTCGGCTTTCATTTTTTCCATGCGTTTCAATGCCAGCTCGCCGAGATGGGTCGAGCGTTCAAGCAGTTGTTCTTCTTCAACCGCTTCGATGCAGGCCAGAGCTGCAGCACAAGCCATCGGGTTGCCGCCATAACTGCTGGAGGCCGAGATGGATTCAAACGATTCTTTCAAGTGTTCGCGAACCGCTACGCAGGTTACGGGGAAACCATTGCCGAAGCCTTTACCGAGTGTTACGATATCGGGCACCACATCCCAGTGTTCCATGCAAAGCCATTTGCCTGTTCTGCCGAAACTGGTCAGCACTTCGTCGATCATCAGTAAAATGCCTTTTTTGTCGCAGTATTTGCGGAGTTTGGGGAAGAAATCTTCCGGCGGCATCACCGACCCGCCCCAGCCCTGAATCGGCTCAAGGACAAAACCTGCCAGATTGTTCATGGTGCCTTTATCGATAAATTCATCAAAGAATTCGATATATTTATCGGAATCCGGCGTACCATCCGGCTTAGTGAACATCGGTCTGTAAGTATTGGGACGCGGCACCATATACATTCCCGGCGCCCTGCAGGTGCCATAGACGAATGAACGGATATGACCCAGCGAAACGCCGCCGTAGGTCTTGCCGTGATAATCATAGAAGCAGGAAATCATTTCATTTTTCTTGGTCGCTGCGCGAAGAACACGCTGGCCGGCTTCTACCGCGGTGGTACCGGAATCATAGAACTGAAAACCCGTTAAGTCGCCCGGCAGAATCTCGGCGAGTTTTTCAACAAGGCGGGTTTTGATTTCTGTTGTAAAATCGTGGCAGTTCATCATTCTGCCGGCCATTTTCTGAACGGCTTCCGTTACTTTCGGATGGCAGTGGCCCAACGTGGTTACATAAATACCGCTGGAAAAATCGATGTAGCGGTTGCCGTCCACATCAACAAGCTCACAGCCCTTGCCGTGATCAAACACCACAGGGAAAAGTTTAACCTGTTCGCTTAATCCCTTAAAATATTTTGTACATCGCGCGTGCAGTTCTTTTGATTTTGGTCCCGGAGCAACGGTTTTCATGTGAGGAACCTGCGTTAAATCCAGGTGAGCCCACTTCGGGGCAGCAGCAATTTTTTTCTGAGTCATAGTCTTTTTCCTTTATTTAAATTAAATGTTACAAATGATTATTTTTGTTCCGGTTTTTTCCAGTCCGGCTAAATATTCGTGATTAATCCTGCTGTCTGTGAACAAGGCGTCCACTTCTGACAATAGCCCGTTTGAGGCAATATCGGTTTTGCCGATTTTTGAACTGTCACAAAGAATATAGGTTTTGGTCGCACGGCATCGCATCTTTTGGTCCACCTTGGCGATCCGCATGTCGGCGTTAAATAGTTCGCCGTTTAAACCAATCCCGTCAGCGCCCTGAAAGACAATGTCGGCCATAAACATATCAAGAACTTTTTCAGTAACCACGCCGGTCAGGTCGGGACTGCCTGTTCGGAGTATTCCTCCGAGCAAGATAGTCTGAACGCCTGCCGAAAACTGTAAAACAGAGGCCACTGCAAGGCTGGGGGTAATAACAGTTAAATCTTTAAAATCACGCAGCAAGTAGGCCAGTCCAAGAGTGGTTGTTCCCGTGTCCAGAATAATGCGGTGTCCGGGTTTGATAAATTGCATAGCTTCTCTGGCTATCGCGTCTTTGGCTTTCCGGTTGGCACCGCGTCGGGCGGCGAAATCAAATTCAAATTCCATTCTCTCGGCCGGCACGACCCCGCCGTGCGTTCGGATAATGTGGCCTTCTTTTTGCAGTTGGTTCAAGTCCCGGTGAATCGTCATTTCACTGACATTAAATTCTTTTGCCAGATCGCGAACAGCAAACGCCTTGTCTTCTTTAATCATAAGGCGGATAATATCTTGTCGTTTTCCAGATTTTGTTTTCATAAGTTTCACGACTTTATAAAATGTTATTATTAAATAAAAATAACAATATATAACATTTAAGTCAATAGAATTTCTTCGTTTTTAATAAAAATTTTGCAGATTAAATCTACAAAGAAGACTAAAAACATCCTTATAGTGAGATAGAAACATTACAACTAAGATGCATTTTAGTTGTAAAATCAAACATCCAATGCTATAGATTTAGTGAAAGTTAGACTAATAATAATTTATATAGATATAATATGTCAGAATTAACTAATTTTGAAAAAATAAGGCGTTTGCCGTGGCAAATTGCAGGAAACGCCTTTAACGTGGTTTTTTGGGTAACGGCAGCGGCAGGGTCGGTTTTTATCCTTTTTCTCAACGAAATCGGTCTGGACAAAGCGAGAATTGGCTTTCTGTTATCGCTTTTGCCGTTCTGCGGCGTTACCGCTATCTTTACCGCTCCCTATGTCGCCAGATTCGGACTTAAACGGGTATTTTTACTCTTTTTTGGTGCCAGAAAGATATTTGCGGGAACCCTTCTGTTTACTCCCCTGATAGTAAGTCATTTTGGATTAAGGGGTGCATTCATCTGGGTGGCTTGTGCGGTTTTGGGTTTTGCGTTATGCAGGGCGATTGCCGAGACGGCGATATACCCCTGGTCACAGGAAATGATTCCCGACAGCATCCGCGGGAAATTCAACGCATTTACAAATACAATTAGCCAGATTCTTTGCATTGCCACGGTTGCGTTGAGCGGCTATATCATCGGACAATATCAGGGTTTAAACAAATTCATTTTTATTATTGCCGCCGGTATTGTAGCTGGAATTTTAAGTGTTTGGTGTTTTTCTTTTGTTCCCGGCGGCAAGCCGGTCAGCGACATTGTCTCAAATGGTTCACATTTTCGCGGTATGTTTAATTCGCTCCGGGACATCAATTTCCGGCGTTATATGATTGGTCTTTCTCTGGTCACCATTGGCGCGGGTTCTTTCACCGCTTTTTTGCCGTTGTTTATGAAAGAACAAATTGGCATTTCCCCGGAGTATGTTGTCTGGCTGGATATTGCCATGTACGCAGGGGCGCTGCTGTCAAGTTTTATATGGGGCTGGGCATCGGATCGTTTTGGTTCCAAGCCTGTGATGCTTTCCGGGCCATACTTGATGTTGCCGCTGCCGTTGTTATGTTTCATTTTACCCCGCAATAGCGGCGCGAGTATACAATTTGCTATGGTGATCTACTTTTTGCAGGGCATCGGAGTAACCGCCTGGGGTTTAGGACTGGGTCGCTATTTGTGTGTCAATGCTGTACCGCGCGCTAAAAAAACACCCTATATGGCCGTATTTTATGCCGGCGCCGGGATTATGGGCGGAATCGCTCCCATCTTAGCCGGCCAATTGATCAAGCATACCGCATCCATAAATACAACATTTATGATATTTCACATCGACAGCTATTCATCCATGTTTGCATTTTCCTCTGTTTTGCTTGCTGCCAGCATTATGGTGTTAAGCCTGGTTCGTTCGGATGGTGCATTACCGATGCGCAGATTTGTTGGTATTTTCCTTCAGGGCAATCCGCTGCTTGCTGTTAGTACCCTCCTGCGTTATTACCGTGCCCCGGATGAAGAGTCGCGTGTTTCAATTACGGAACAATTGGGTTATGCCAACAATCCGATGAATAACCACGAACTGATTGAAGCGTTAAACGATCCGAGTTTTAATGTGCGGTACGAAGCCATTATTGCGATTGCCCATTGTAGGCCCGACCCGGAACTGATTGACGCCCTGATGACGGTGCTGGGGGGCAGCGAGCCGGACTTGAGTGTTAATGTTGCCTGGGCGCTGGGCAGACTTGGCGATAGAAGCGCTATTGTACCCCTGCGCGAGATGCTGCATTCCGAACATGCATTACTTCGTGCCCGCAGCGCGCGAGCTTTGGCGACTCTTGGCGATACCGGCAGTATTCCAATATTTATTGATCTGTTTCGAGCTCAGGCGGATCCCGGCCTGCGTATTGCCTATGCCCAGAGTATTGGCAAGATGCGATGCGGCCAGGTTGTCGGCGAGATGCTGGCGTTTCTAAAGTCTCTTGAAGATGAGATGCTGCGATATGAAATGACGCTGGCTCTGGCAAGAATCCTCGGCGATGAGCGACGCTTTATTACATTATGGCGGCAATTGAAAACGGATTTCGCGACGAATACCGCGATAGCGATTCTTGATGTTAAAAATGAATGGCTTGCGGTTTTTTCCAATGATTCCAAGACAGGCCACCTTGTGGAAGCAGCATCTTCGGCTTTTGCACAGAATGAAATAGCGGAGGGCTCTAAGCTGGTTGCTTTGTTCCTTCGCTCTATTTCGAAAAAGATAACCCAGCAGGATGTATTAGTTACGGTTATCTCGGAATGTGCCCAGCAGCTTGAGGATGCAGGATCGCAACGAAAAGAATACCTGCTTCTTGCCCTGCATGCCGCTGAAGCCGCCGCTAAATATTTATCAGATGAAGCGTCGCAGGGTTAGTCGTCGCTGGTGTCGAGGATCGACATAAAGGCTTCCTGCGGGATATTAACCATACCTATGGATTTCATCCGCTTTTTGCCTTCTTTCTGCTTTTTGAGCAGTTTCATCTTGCGTGTTACGTCGCCGCCGTAGAGCTTGGCAAGCACGTCTTTGCGATAGGCCTTGATGGTTTCGCGAGCAATGATCTTGCCGCCGATGGCGACTTGCAGTGGGATTTCAAACTGATGTTTCGGAATTGCCTTGCGAAGCTTGGTAATCATCTTGCGGCCGCGATACTCGGCGTTGCTGCGATGAACAATCAGGCTCAGCGCCTCAACGGCGACTTTGTTAACCAGAATATCGATCTTCACCAAATCGCCATTTTCAAACCCCATAAACTCGTAGTCCATGGTTGCATAGCCGTGACTGATACCCTTGAGCAGGTCGTAAAAATCGTATACGATTTCCGCCAGCGGGGCTTTGTATTCCAGCATTACGCGGGTTGGGCCGAGATACTCGGTTTTGATCAGCTTGCTGCGGCGTTCGTCGGCCAATTTCATAATCCCGCCCAGCGAATCGCTGGAGGTGATGATTTCCAGTTTGACAAACGGTTCGCGGATTTCAGCGATCACGGAGCGGTCGGGCAGTTCACTCGGCGAGTCGATACGCTTGATTGTGCCATCGCTCATTAAAATTTCATAACTGACCGTCGGCGCCGTCTGCACAACGTCGATATCGTTTTCACGTTCCAGACGCTCCTGTACGATTTCCATGTGGAGCAGACCTAAAAAGCCGCAGCGGAAACCAAAACCCAGAGCCTGAGAATTTTGCGGCGAGAAAGAAAAGCTGGCGTCATTGATGGCCAGTTTCTCAAATGCGATTCGCAGTTTTGGGTAATCCGTCATGGCTCCGGGGTAAAAGTCGGAAAACACCATCTGCATCGGCGGTTCATAGCCCGGCAGCGGTTTTTCAGCCGGCCGGCCGAAATCCGTAATGGTGTCGCCCACGCGGACGTCGGCCAATTCGCGGATGTTGGCGATGACATAGCCGACCTCGCCGCTGGAAAGCTGCTGGACAGGCATCATTTGTGGACAAAACTTGCCCAATTCAGTAATATTGTAAACTCGTTCAGAACCCATGAACTTGATTTTTTGCTTGATGGAAAGGACGCCCGCAAAGACGCGGACATAGCAAATCACGCCGCGATATTCATCGGCTAAACTGTCAAAAATCAGTGCCGCGGTTGGGTCGGTGGAATTATCCTCCGGCGCCGGCAATTGGGTAACAATGGCCTCCAGAAGCTTATCAACTCCCTGACCCGTTTTGGCGCTAATAGGGATGCAGGCTTCTGCGGAAATGCCGAGAACATGTTCCATTTCCTCGGCGGCAACTTCCGGCTGCGCGGCCGGCAAGTCGATTTTATTGACAACACCTAAAATTTCGCAATTGCTTTCGACAGCAAGATATGCATTGGCAACAGTTTGCGCTTCAACTCCCTGACTGGCGTCGACGACTAAAAGCGCCCCTTCGCATGCCGTCAGCGCGCGAGACACTTCGTAGTGGAAGTCCACATGGCCGGGCGTATCAATCAGGTTGAGCATATACGTTTTGCCGTTGTAGTTGTAGTTCATTGTCACGGCTGAGGCTTTGATGGTAATGCCGCGTTCGCGCTCCAAATCCATCGAGTCCAAAAGCTGCTCTTTGCGGTCGCGTTCACTGACGGCGCCGGTCAGCTCCAGCAGCCGGTCGGCCAGTGTGCTTTTGCCGTGGTCAATATGGGCTACAATCGAAAAATTACGTATATATTCTGTACTCATAAAGGCTTATCTTCTTTCTACGGATACTTGAAAACCGTCGATTATACCCACAGACAGACAAAAATGCAATGGTAAGGAAAAAGGGGGTCGCACTGATGTGGTTTTTGTCATTCTCAGGCAGACAATACATTTGCAGGATGAACTTTAGCTCATCAATTTTCTAATGCTTCAAGTATTCGCCCGACTACTTGTTCATGCGTCAGGCCGTGGGTATAAATGGTAACATCAGCATATTTTTCATACAATTTCCAGCGTTTGATAAACAGGCTGTCGAGTGTTTCGCCCGGCTCCATCACCACCCCGCGCCCGACCACATCGGTCAGCCGCTGTTTGAGACCCTCCAGCGGCAGTTCGAGATAGACCGCAATCCCGTTTTGTTTCAAGTGCCGCATCGCCGAGTCGTAATAGACCATACTGCCGCCAGTGGCAATGACGGCGTTGATTATGTCGAGACATTCGGCATATTTACGTTCGATGTCGCAAAAGCCCGCAAGCCCATGCCGATCAATCAGGTCTTTGAGCGTTGCATTTTCCGCTGTCTGAATCAGCAGGTCTGTATCCAGAAAATGCCGCCTCATCGCCTTGGCCAGCAGCACCCCGACGGTACTTTTCCCCGCCCCGGGCATTCCGATGAGAATGATATTTTTTACAGTTCCTTTTTCCATTCTAAAATTTCCTGCGGTGTTGAAAGGCTCCCTGCGGGCAATTGTGTCAAAATCATTTCTGAAAAATCCGCCTTGGCGATAGACGGTATGTCGTGGGAGTCTGAACCAAAAATCAACTTGACTCCCGCATCTAAAGCGATCTCATAAATCTCGTGCCACTTTTTTACAAACTCCGGTTTAAGCCGCCCGCCGGTCAGTTCGTTGATTTCCCACGCGATACGATTTTTTGCCGACCGCTTGGCCGCTTTCTTGAAAACTTCCATCGCCGCCGACCAGTTCGCCTTGGTCCCCAGCGCCGCCGCCAGCAGCCGCCCCGGATGTGCCAGCGTATGAATTCGCGGGTTTGACACCACCCCCAGCAGTGTACTTTCCCACAGTCGCATAAATGTCGGCTCATCCAGTGTGCAATGCTCCGGCTTCCATGGATAATTGCCCACTGTAGGCACATAATGAAATCCGGCGATCAGATAATCAAGCCCATCAATAATGTCCGACGCCAGCCGCCCGTCAGTAAAATCAGAATCAACATCGACTTCGGCCCCGATTAAAAACGGCACTGAACACGATATCTTCGATATATCATCGCGGATTTTGTCGATGTTGGCCGCTGATTCATCATCGTAAATATGATCGGTAATCGCGAAGCAATCCAGCCGCAACTCTTCAACCCGGCGACAGATCACATCGACCGTCATCCCCGGTGCATGCCCGCAATACTCCGTATGAATATGAACATCGTAACGCATCATAATTAACTGCTCACTTTGCTAATCTGTACCGCAAATACTCCGCCAGCCATTTGAGGTCTGTTTGACCTGGCACGGAAAATCAAACACCTTCGTCATATTTTCAGACGTTAAAACGGTATTTGGATTACCCGTAACCATTACCTTGCCGTGCTTTAATAATAGAATATGATTCACCCAGCCTCCGACTTCCTCGATATGATGTGTTACCAGCAAAATTGATGGGGCATTTTTAAGTTGAGTCAGATGGGCGATATCCTGCAAAAATCGCTGCCGCGCCGCCGGATCTAAGCCCACGCACGGTTCATCCAGGATCAATACCTGCGGCTTATTAATTAATGCTCTCGCGATCAGGACTTTTTGCTGTTCGCCCTGCGACAATATTTCAAACCGCTGTTCGGCAATCGATTCGGCCTTCAGTGTTGCCAATGCCTCCCGTGCCTGCTGATATTCTTCATCGGTAAAAGTCCGGAATAATCCGAGTGACGCTTCCAATCCTGAAGCGACTACCTCAATTGCCCGGTCAGACGCCGGCAGTTTTCGTTCAATCGCCATACTGACCCAGCCGATCAGTTTACGCAGCTCCCGAATATCGCACCGTCCAAATTGCCGTCCCAGAACTGTAACATTTCCAAGTGTCGGCCATTCATAGCCGGTAATGATCTTCAGCAGTGTTGTCTTGCCCGAACCATTGGCGCCCATTAATGCCCAATGGCTGCCTTTTTCAATCCGCCAGTTCACACCCGACAAAATCGAGCGATCCTGACGAATGTAGTGAATATTATTCAGTTCAATAACCGCATGTGTCATACATTATACTGCCGGGGTAAATTTCTTTCCGGTCAGCTGTTCATACGCATCGATATATTTGGCGCTGGTCTTCTGGACAATGTCATGCGGAAGTTCTACGCCCGGGCCGGATTTATTGAACTTGATATCTTCCAGATAATTGCGGACGAACTGTTTATCGAAGCTTTCCTGATCGCGTCCGGGCTGGTATTTATCCGCAGGCCAGAACCGCGACGAATCCGGCGTCAGCACCTCATCAATCAGGATAATCCGCCCATCGATTTCACCCCATTCAAACTTGGTATCCGCCAGGATGATCCCTTTGGATTTAGCATAGTCGCCGGCTTTTTTGAAGACTTCAATGCTCTTGTTACGGATATACTCCGCCTTCTCTTTGCCGAGGATTCTCACGGTCTCTTCAAAGCTGATATTCTCATCATGCTGACCCTGTTCTGCTTTGGTCGAAGGCGTAAAAATAGGTTCCGGCAGTTTGTCGCATTGTTTCAGCCCCACCGGCAGCTTGATGCCGCAGACGGTGCCTTGTTTTTGGTACTCTTTCCAGCCGGAGCCGGTGATATACCCCCGGACAATGCACTCGACTGGCAGGACGCGGGTCTTTTTGACCAGCATCGAACGACCGACTAACTGGTCGGAATAATCGCAAAATGGCTTGGGATATCGTTTCGGGTCGTCGGCGATCAGGTGATTTTCGACTGTCCCGGTCAGAAATTCAAACCAGAATTTGGAAATCTGCGTTAAGACCTGTCCCTTATACGGGATTCCCGTCTTCATAATCACATCAAAGGCGCTGAGCCGGTCGGAAGCGACCAGCAGCATTTTGTCGCCTAAGTCGTAGATATCGCGCACTTTTCCGTGTTTTGCCGTGGTATTGGGTATTTGTGTCTGTAATATCACATTTGCCATAAACATTCTCCGGTTTTTTGATAACACTATACATCTGCCAAAAGACCCGAGTAATATAAAGGCAAGACCAAAATTTGGGAATTGAAAAGTTGCTGCTTTTAGGATGTTTGTAAACTTCAACCCTGCATCCTATACCCTAACCGCAATAGACCCCGCCCCGCAGTCATCAAATTCAAGGGATAGACAGCACAAACACATTAGCTGAAAGCCGCTTCCACGTGTTCAGTTTCTGATTCGAGACGTACCAGTAATTCTTTGTCGGAAACAAAATCATCAGTCATCAGTTTGACATGCTGATCTTTGCCAAGCAAAATGACCTTAAACTGGCCCATCTGGACATTAAAAAGTTTGTGGAGAAACTCACAGGTTTCAGCCCCCAACTCCATACTGCCAATATGGCCATCCCCTTGTTCGAAAACCTCGGCCAAAACAAGTCCGTGTTCCCGAAACACATTCTCACTGCCGTAAAGCAATTCTTTTTGTACACAATAATTATGATGGCGGTTGTCGGGTGAGAATAAAAACAGAATGCTGTTTTTGGATTTAAATCCATTCAGACTCATACGTAAATCGGTCATTTTATTCCCCTTTCGTAATTGGGGTTTCCGTTACGGTTTTTCGTCCTTGAATGTCTTTCCAGTTGTGACGAAATTATACAATAAACGCCTTACAAGGTCAACAAAAAACCTTTTTATGGGACATTTTTTACCGACACTTGCTACGTCAGTCGCAGGCTTTTTGTGCGAAATTATTCCCGAAAACCAAATTTTCCGACGAGCTTGACAAAGCGACAGCCGCAAACATCGGTGGATTTCAGTTTTCCCGATTCGCTCTGATAGACTTTCAGTGTTTGATAGGCGACATCGCCCACGGGGGCAACCAAAATGCCTCCTTCTGAAAGCTGTAATGCCAGCGGTTCTGGTACGTTAGGAACGGCGGCGGTAATCAGGATGCGGTTGAACTGGATTTTGGGGCCAGGCCAGCCGCAACTGCCGTCGCCAATGGCGTATTCTACATTATCAATCCCCAGATTGGCCAATACGGTCTGCGCCCCGGCGGATAGATCGCTGAACCGTTCCATGGTATAAACCCTGCGGCAAAGGCGCGCCAAGATCGCGGTTTGGTAGCCCGAGCCGGTGCCGATTTCGAGGACATCTTCGGAGCCGGCAAGCTCAAGGCACTGGGTCATCAGGGCGACAATGTAAGGCTGGCTTATGGTCTTGCCAAGGCCGATGGGCAGGGGGTTGTCCTCATACGCACTGGGCTGGTACGGTGGAGGCAAAAAGTTCTCACGCGGGACTTCGGCCATCGCTTCGAGCACGCGCGAGTCGCGAATGTTACGCCCGATGAGATCGCGGGAAATCATGGCTTCCCGCTGCGGGGCATACCTATCTTTCGGATTTATACTAACCATACTATTATTGTACGTTATTGCTTTGAAATTGTAAATTGGGTTCGTTTTGCAAAATAGCTTCCAGCAGCCAGCCACCAGCTTCCAGCAAAGTCGAATTGGCTTTGTTTTTCAAATACAGTTGATAGTTCATAGTCAATAGTTGATAGAAAATGCGGAAATTGGGTTCGTTTTGAATTTTTGTATTTTTTCATCTCTGTATTCCCTTTTATGTTTAGCTTTCCTTCGTTTTTCAATTATCAATATTATGTCCCCCCATATATATAGGCCCGATTGTGCGTTTTTGATTCGAAAATTCCGAATTGTTCAAGGGGTCAATATTTGTAAGTCGTTGCGGGATAAAGAGAAGAAAATTTTCATTTTTTTGGCACATAGCACGATAGTGTTAGCGTAATTGGAGTGATGTGGATACAAGAACCCATGAATACAAGAATGAAGGAATATAAGGGGGAAAGAAGTTGACAAGTTGGATTCAGAATTAGTACTATGGCAGCGGCAGTTGAATATTGA
The DNA here is from genome assembly GCA_964437685.1 of uncultured Pirellulales bacterium. Lineage (GTDB taxonomy): Bacteria > Planctomycetota > Phycisphaerae > Sedimentisphaerales > Anaerohalosphaeraceae > Anaeroglomus. The sequence continues at coordinate 14,998 of CAYTHV010000001.1, read as the reverse complement.
AGTCCGGCGGACTTGAGATATTCAAACTGAAAGCCGTCGATTTTTGGATTTTCTGAAACAATTTTATTTTTTGCGTTTCTGGAATAACAAGGAAAAGCAAATCGTGTAACGGAAAAGTTTCAGGAGAAGTAATTATGGATAATGAAAGAAGCCTTTTGCTGGCGTCGCTTGCGGGGGATATGCGGGCGTTTGAAACGCTTGTTGGAAAATACCAGTCGATGGTTTGCGCCATTACGTTCAGCGCCGCCGGGAGGGTCGATGTCAGCGAGGAACTGGCACAGGAAACATTCCTGCGGGCATGGCAAAACCTGATTCAGCTCAAGGATTTAGATAAATTCCGTTACTGGCTGTGCAGTATTGCCCGAAACTGCATTCAGAATCGTTATCGAAAACGGCACGCCGAGAAAGTTGCCTTTTGCGATTCCGAGACGTTTGAGGAATTGCCTGCTTCGACAACCCCGACGCCATCCGAAATCCTTATCAGTCAGGAGGAGCAAATGATTCTCAGCGAGGCAATCTTACGCCTTCCCGAAGAATACCGTGAACCGCTGGTGCTGTTTTATCGTCAGGGGCAATCGACAAAAGAAGTGGCGGTTACTTTGGAATTAAACGAGGCGACGGTTCGCACCCGTTTGCTGCGCGGGCGGCAGATGCTCAAGGATGAGGTCGCTACGATGGTTGAACGGACACTGGAAAAGACGGGGCCGAGCAAAGCCTTTACCGGCGCGGTGATGGTTGCTATCGGCGGGCTTGCCGCAGGGACGGCGGCTACGGCAGCGGCAGCTTCGACTGGATTGTCGGGCGGCGTTTCTACCTCGGCGGCAGGGGGAGCTTCTGCGGCAACGACAGGTTTTTTTGCCGCCGCGGGTGTGAAAGTTGCCGCCATTGCCGCGGCGGTGATACTCGGGACAGGTGCGCTGGTTTATAGCTATTGGAACTCTTCGAATCAGCCTGTAATGCTGGCAGATATTATAACTTCGCCCCAGACGCAGGAAAAAGCGGTTATTGCTGATGTTAATATTAAAAATGCTTCGGTTATCGCTGCGGATGTGAATACATCAAAGGTTGTAGCGGAAGACCCAATCTCGCAGCCCCAGCCAGCACCGCAGCCAGTAAAGCGTTCGACTGTCCGCCATCCCGACTGGCCCAAAATTGGTGAGCCGGTCAAGTATATTTACAGTGAATCAAAGGAAGTTGGAGTTAATGGTGTAGAAGGAGTACAGAAGTTATGGGTACGTCTGCCGGATGCGTTTCGGGATGAAAGTCAACTCGATAAAATTACTGTTGACAACGGCAAACAACGACTGGTTTTAGATTCAAAGACCAAGCAGGCACTGATCGAGCCGACGTGGTATAAAGATGGCAAGATGATTTGGCAATTTCACCAGTCGCTTGAAGAGCATGCTGTGGTCGATATAGCTAAGCTATTCCGCGATCCAAATTCTAATCCACGGTATAGTTTGACAAAACTGATTGCTGAATGTGATGATCAAGCGACGGTCTATCAGGTCAAAATTAATGGAATGGAAGACTCAAACGGAATTGCTGTAAAGATTTGGGTGGATAATCAAACACGTTTGCCAGAGGAAATGGAAGGGGTTGTTGTTGGAGATCCGAATAAATTTGGCAATCTTAAAGGGATTACAGTGGTATTTGACTTTGCTCCAATTCCGGACAAGGTATTTTCTCTTGAAATTCCCGTGGAATACAAAGCGTTGCCGACTAAGCAACCCAGAAGTTTCAGTGGGCGCGTAATTGATTTACTTGGTCAGCCTGTTGCTGGGGCAGATGTCTATCTGCATAACTGGACATTGGGAAATCGCGGGCCGCTGAAAGGAAAAAGTGACGAAAATGGCTTATTCGTTATCCCGTTCCTGTCGAATGAAATAGGATTTAGTACAACTATTGGTCTTTGGGCAAAGCTTCCGGACGACCCCGATTTTATTGGATGGACACTTTTGCTCGGTCAAGCCGAACAAAACACTTTAAAGATGATGACGTTTCCGCTTGGAGGGACGATCCCAGGCAGCCAGGGAGTTGTGTATTACTCTGATAATGGGGACTTGTGTGTTGGCGCTTCGGACATTATTCTTGTTATGGAGCCTGCAAATAAAGTTTATGGATGGGTGCGTGATACGCAGGGTAACGCTGTCCCTGATGCAAATGTTTGTGTGTTTCTTGGGTCATTGGCAAATCAAAGAGGAGTTGCAATCGGGATTGGTCTTTCGAATAATCATCCCAAAGATTTATTTACAGCACAAACTGATGAACAGGGATATTATGAGATAGGGTTCATTCCAAGACTATGGAAAAAGTGCGAATACAATGTTATTGTTGAGCCCCCCAAAGGTCTGGTTGGCGATCGTCACATAATTTATATTGACGATCCTAACCAACCGATTCAGACTGATTTTACCCTGCTTTCACAAGGACCGACAGTGCGAGGGATTGTCATAGATAATTATGGGACACCATTATCGGAACGAAATGTATATGCCAAAGTCAATGGAAAGCAATTCCCCGGTTATCAAACAAAGACAGATAAAAAAGGGCAGTTTGAGTTAAAGGGTTGTCCGGCGGATTCTGGCCTGCAGATGACCGCAGCATTGTCGTTTAATTCTATCCCTCCGCATGAGACTGAAAAATATAACTCATACGTTTTTTATCCAGATATAACTGTCGATGTCAGCTATCAGCCGGGACAGGAGGAGTATGAAGTCAAACTGATTGCAACTTTGCCAGAAATTGAAATCGAAGCGGTTTTGACAGATTCGGCTGGTAATCCATTGCCTTATTTTCCTGTCGAAATGCGTGCTGAATCCACTCCGATTCCGTTAGAATGGGCATTGACTCAAAACTTTCACAAACGAACGGACGAAAATGGGCGTATACAATTTATAAATGTTCCTGAAATGAAGGACTTGCATTTGGTGTGCTCAGTTGCAGTTGCTCATCACAGAGAAGCAAAAGAAATCTTGCAGTACCTTGAACATCTGGATCAAGAGTATAGAAATAAAAAATACCATTGGACAGAAGCTTTGGTTTCACTTATTCCCGGCCAGAAAAAATATGTGATGGCTATTCCAATCCTGACAGAAGAGGAATATGAGCGGCAAACAAAGCCAAATTAATGAGCCGATCTCTTATTTTTTGGTGATTTGGAGCCGATTGATAATGGTGTTGGGGTTAGATGGAAAATTCTTGTCGAACAAGGGGAAAGGCGTTAAAATCACATCATCATATGTGAGAGAGATACGATATTAGAGATAGAATAAAGGAAATACAATATGGAATTAATTTGCGGCTTGATGGATCACCAGGTTCTCCAGCGGAATAAAAAAAATGTATCTGAAACGGTAATACGCGGAAAAAGCGAGCTGGCCGGAAAACTTCATGTTAAAGTTGTCAAAAACAAAAACGTCGTCAGGGGTTTTGACTGGAAGGCGGTTGGTGCGGTTCGCGCCGGCGAATTTGAGTGTATGGTCAGCGGAATCCCTGTCGGCGGACCCTATGATGTGTACCTTAAAATTGTGAGCAAAGGCGGCGTCAGCTCGAAAGAAATCAAAATTAAAGATGTTCTGGTAGGCGATGTCTGGATATTGGGCGGACAATCCAATATGGAAGGCTGCGGCCTTTTGCAGGATGCGGCCAGGCCGCAGGCTCATGTGCGGGCTTTTTATATGGACGATCGATGGGCGGCCGCAAAGGATCCGATTCATAATTTGTTCGATGCGGTTGATCCGGTTCATCCAAAACTTATAGGCCTGGCGGTTCGCAATGAGACACGGGGGACCGGGCCGGGAGTTGCGTTCGGTCAGGCGATGGCGAAACGGTCGGGAGTTCCTCAGGGATTGATTTGCTGCGCTCACGGCGGGACGACCATGGATCAATGGAATCCCGATTTGAAAAGGGAAGAGGGAAATAGTTTGTATGGAGCGACTGTTCGACGGTTTATTAAAAATGGGCAGCGTGTTGCGGGCGTTGTCTGGTATCAGGGATGCAGTGACGCCACGGGCGGCATTGTCACGGCGGAATACACGCAAAAGATGATTCGTCTGGCTGCGATGATGCGAAAGGATTTCGGCGATGGCAAGCTGCCGTTTGTAATGGTGCAGATCGCGACGGTTTTCAGTGTGGCATCCCGTCCGGGATGGGATTCAATTCGTGAACAGCAGAGGCTTCTGCCGAAAGTGATAAAAAATCTCGCTGTTGTTCCGGCAATCGATTTGGCATTGGAAGATCCGATTCATATTCATGGCCAAGACCAGCAATTACTTGGAAATCGGCTGGCGGAAGCAGCCTGGACGCTGATGAAAGGGAAAAATGCGCAAAAGCCGCCGATCGAATTCAAAAAGATGGAATTTTATGATGTCGGGCACCTGGTTATCGAAGTTATCTTTAACCATGTCATTGGAGATTTGCGTTCCGGCGGCCGCGCCTGGGGATTTACTCTGACCGATAACGAAGGTGAAGTCCTGCCGATTATATATCGGGTGGATTTGGAAGAAAATCGGGCTGTGATTCATACCAGCTTGATGATGAGCCAAATAGGGCTGGCGGCGTATCTTTATTATGGTTATTCGCCCGCCACATATTGCAATATCGTCGATCAGGCAAATCGCAGTCTTCCCGCTTTGGGCCCAATAAAAATTTTGTTGAAAAGGAACACCTGGCATATTTGCAAGATATTCCGAAGCGATATCGTACCCGGAAAAGGAACGTTGGAAAATGTTTCATGTCCGGATATGAAGGATGAGCGTCTTGGCTGGCGTGAGCAGAAATTTGTTTTTTTATTTCTGGATCTTCATTCTGAAATTGAACCTCTGAAAGATGATCGCATGGTCTTTTTTGCCCATAGATTTCGGTGCGAAGAGCCGATGAAACTTCAGATTGGACTTGGATACGATGGGCCGGTTAAAGCATGGCTTGATGGTAAGGAAATTTATTATGATCCCCATGGAACCAATCCTGCTGTTTGCGGCAAGGGGAAAATTAAGCTGGATGCCGCAGCACGTGATTATCAACTTGTGATTTGTTTATCTGCGAATTATGGAAACGCCTGGGGTTTGTTTTTAGATATTACACGCGAGGATATCCCCCGCAGGCAGGCGAAAGAAGGGGAAGAAGAGTATAAAATGCCGATTCCTGTATAAAAGATTTTTAGATTTTAAGTCGATGTCGGCATGAATAGCGATTCTAAACTGAGACAGGAGGCCGCGATGGCTGATAAAATTCGATGGGGTATTCTTGGCTGCGGGAGTATCGCGGCTAAATTTGCGGAAGCGATAGGATTTATAGATGACGCCGAGCTGGTCGCTGTCGGGTCACGCAGCGAAGAGAAAGCCAACGCGTTCGGCGATACCTTTCATATTCCACGGCGTTACGGCAGCTACCAGAGTCTGGCGAAGGACCGGGATTTGGATATTATCTATATTGCTACACCGCACAATCTTCACGCGGAAAATACCATCCTGTGTTTAAATGCTGGCAAGCACGTTCTCTGCGAAAAGCCTCTGGCCGTCAACGCCCTCCAAGGACGGGCAATGGTTGATTGTGCGAAGAGGAACGGGCGTTTTTTGATGGAGGCGATGTGGACGCGATTTTTGCCGCTGATGGACAAGGTACGGGAGTTGCTTGCGGATAACGCTATCGGCGAAGTGCGGATGCTGTCGGCGGATTTTGGATTTCGCTACGCCGATAAGGCCGAAAAGCAGCGTGTTCTTGACCCGCATCTTGCCGGCGGGGCATTGCTGGATGTCGGTATTTATCCGTTGGCGTTGTCGGCGATGGTACTCGGCCAGCCGCTGCATATCCATAGCGCTGCGTCTTTTGGCGAGACGGGTGTTGATGAACAGAACGCGATTATTCTGACGTTCGACCGGGGACGGCTGGCGATGATTTATTCCGCCCAGCAGACCGAGACGCCGCATGAGGCGGCGATTATGGGGACAGAAGGGATGATTCGGCTGCATCGTTCGTGGTGGTGCGGTAATAAACTGACGCTGATTCAGCACGGCAAGGGTGAGCAGTGTATCGAACTGCCAACACATAAAAATGGTTTTGTCTATGAAATTAAGGCTGCCCATTGTGATTTACGAGAAGGGCTGGTTGAAAATGCCCTGATGCCGCTCGATGAATCGCTGGCAATCCTGCGGACGATGGATGCCATACGCGAACAATGGGATTTTAAATATCCATTTGAACAGGATTAGGCGGAAGTGATTCAGCCTTTCTGTGCCCAGCGGAATTTGGCCGATGCGCTGCGGGGGTTGGAGGCGATTTCGTTTCGCGTCGGGGTGATGATTTCATCGGCGACGGTTTGATAGAGGTCTTCGCGCAGGCCGGCGGTTAAGGATTTTTTGACGAGCCTGTCTTCGCCGCTGTGAAAGCTGATGATGCCGATGCGTCCGCCCGGCCGCAGGCAATACGGAGCAAGCCGCAATAATTCTTTTAACGCCCCCAATTCATCATTGACCAAAATTCGCAATGCCTGAAATGTCCGTGCGGCTGGATGCAGCAGGCCGGGACGCCTGCGGACTTGCTCTTTCCAGTCTTTGAGGTCAATGTCTTTGGCGGCGAAAATTACTTTAACAAGCTGTTCGACGGCTGCAAATGGCTCGGTTTTGCGTGTCGCAACAATGTACTCTGCAATTTTTTGATGATCCGGCTCGTCGGAAAACTCCAGCAGTGCTTCCGATAACTCCTTTTCGGATAAAGTATTGAGAAAATCCGCCGCGGTCTGCTTGCGCCGGTCGTCCATCCGCATATCGAGCGGGCCAGGCTGTTTATAGCTCATGCCGCGCTGGGGGTTGTCGATCTGCATACTGGATACGCCCAAGTCGGCGAAGATGATATCAAAACCATCAAGATTTTCTTTGCGCATCACGTTGGCGATGCCTGCAAAGTTGCTGCGGTGGAGGCTCATCGGCACATTGAGGGAACTAAGCCGCTGGCGGGTGCGTTCCAGCTCGGCGCCGTCGATATCAAAACCGACTAATTTCCCGGTTGGGCCGATTTTTCGGGCAAATTCCGTCGCATGGCCGCCATAGCCGAGCGTGCAGTCGGCGACGATTTCGCCGGGGGCGGGTTTGAGGGCTTCGATGATTTCCGCCGTCATAATCGGGATATGCGTGCTGGCGGGTGTTTTGCCTTTGGCACGCAGGTGTTCCAGCAGTTCCGGATGGGCGTCGATGGCGTGTTCTTTGTATTTCTCGCCGAATCGCTTGGGGTGGGTACCGCTGTAACGGGGGCGCCGCCGCCGGGGCGGCTGGTCGTCCTGATGGTTTGGCTCGGAAATACTCATAAATACTCCAGTATAGGCATGGTGCATATAATCGCTTTTATGACGAAAAAATCAAAGGTTAAAAAGCAAAAATAAAATATGGGCAACGCGGCGGTGTTAATTTGGGTATTTTCTTTGTGTCTTTGGGTGATTTTGATTGAAAATAATGGGTAAAAGATTGAAAAAAACGGTAATTGGCGTAACATTACCCTAAATACAAAAGATTGACCTGTACTATGGAAAATAATATGACAGAAGAGAATAAAGCGTGTCCTGAATCTCTGGATCAGGATGATTCAAGTCCAAAATCAGATTCTGCGGCGGAGCCTGTTCCGTTTGAGGAAGATCAGCCGCTGGAGATTCAGGACGTAGCTGCGGAAAAATCTGAGGAACCTGCTGCGTCTGCCGAGGAAGCGGCACTTTCGTCTGACCAGACTGAGCCGGCGGTTGAAGTTACGGCTCAGCCGGAAGAGCCGGTGGATTCTGAAGCGGCACCAGTGACCCAGCCAGAGGAGCAAGCCGATTCCGAAGAGGAAGAGGATGATGAGCCGGAACTGATTGAGGGGGAGTTTGACACCAATTTAGAATCGGTCGTTGAGGCGCTGCTGTTTGCGGGTGATGAGCCGCTTAGCGCCGCCAAGCTGGTCGAGATTGCCGAGGCCGGGTCGATTAAGACGATTCGCAAGGCGGTCAAGACGCTTAATAAAAAATATCGGCATACGAAGTCCGCGTTTCGCATCGAGGAGTTGGCTGGCGGCTACCAGATGATGACGCTGGCGTGTTTTAACCCGTGGCTGAGCAAGCTGATTAAGGTGCGGTCGGATAATAAGCTTTCGCCGGCACAATTGGAGACGCTGGCGATTGTCGCGTATAAGCAGCCGATTATCCGTGCGGATATTGAGGCGATCCGCGGCGTAGCGACCGGCGAGATTCTTCGCAACCTGATGTATAAGGGCTTGGTCAAGATTGTCGGGCGGGCGGAGATTTTGGGACGACCGATGCTCTATGGCACGACCAAGAAATTTTTGGATATCTTTGGGCTGTCGAATCTCAAGGACCTGCCCAAGATTGAGGAGTTGAAGAATCCGGAGAAAGGATAATAGATTTTGCTATTGGCTAAATTAACAAACAAGAATATCGTTTTTTCTCCAAAGTATTTTGATCAGAAAGTTATTGAATGGTTGTAGTACGATAAACATTATTCTAATGCATAAAATGGACTGAAATATAATAATAGTAATGAGGTTTAAAAAAAAATGAATAATTTCTGAGAATAATTTCATTTTAACTTAAAAGGGCTAATAATGGCAAATTATACAAAACAGCTTTTTGGTGGCAGTTGGACAGAGAAAAAACTTGAGATTCTCGAAAAATATCTCAAGGGATACAATACAGCATTAAAAAATCAACCCTTTAAAAGGGTTTACATTGATGCTTTCGCGGGAACAGGGTATCGCCAGCAACGAAAGAAACAATATGGATTCGACCTTTTTATTGAAGAAAAGCAGGATGAATCTGAACAATTTCTCAGAGGTTCGGCAAAATTGGCACTTGAAGTTGAGCCAGCATTCCATAAATATATTTTTATTGAAAGTGACCAAGATAAAATTGATGAACTAAAAAAATTGCAGGAAGAACATCCTGACAAAGCAAAACAAATAGAAATAATACAAAGTGATGCCAATGAATTCATTCAAGATTATTGTAACAAAGAGGATTGGATAAATACTCGGGCAGTATTATTTCTTGATCCATTTGCAACAGAAGTGGAATGGAAATCAATTGAAGCGATAGCTAAAACAAAATGTATCGATGTCTGGATACTTTTCCCGCTTATGGCAGTCAATCGGTTATTGGCTAAAGACCATAAAAAGACATTTTATGATAGCTTAAACAGGTTTTTCGGTACAGAAGAATGGTTTGGATATTTTTACAAAACCCGACACTTGGACGATATTTTCGGCCAATCCCAAGAAATAGTTTTTAAGGCCTGTAATTTTACAGGAATAGGAGATTTCTACAAACAAAGACTGAAAAATATATTTTCTGGAGTAGCAGAGACTCCCAAAGTATTCTATAATAGCCGTGGAAGTGCTTTGTTTCTCTTTTTCTTCGCTGCCGGAAATTCCAAGGGAGCACCAATAGCAATTAAAATCGCAAACTTTTTATTAAGAGATATATAAATGGGTATAGATTCCAAAATAGAATGGACAGAAACGACGTGGAATCCGGTGTCGGGGTGTACGAAAATCAGCCCGGGTTGCGCCCATTGTTATGCTGAACGGATGGCAAAACGTTTGCAGGCGATGGGACAATATCGGTATCGTGATGGCTTTAAAGTCACCCTTCACCCGGAAGCTATTGAGGAACCTTATCAATGGAAAAAGCCGCGGGTTGTGTTTGTTAATTCAATGAGTGATTTATTTCATGATGATGTGCCGGTTTCATTTATTCAGCAGGTCTTTTCGGTTATGAATCACTGTCCACAGCATACGTTTCAGATTTTGACAAAGCGTTCGGAAAATTTGGCTGAACTGTCGTCGCTCTTGAACTGGTCGGACAATATCTGGATGGGCGTTACGGTCGAAAGTGATAAATATCTCTATCGCATCGATCATCTCCGTCAGGTTAATGCACGAATTCGCTTTTTGTCTCTCGAACCTCTATTAGGACCGCTGGATGATCTGGATTTGCATGAAATTAATTGGGTGATTGTCGGCGGTGAGTCTGGCCCACAGGCACGCCCGATGAAAGAAGAGTGGGTGCTGCCTATTCAATCAAAATGTAGAGAGGCCGAGGTACCATTTTTCTTTAAGCAATGGGGTGGATTCCACAAAAAGAAAGCCGGACGCCTTCTCAAGGGTCGAATATGGGACGAACTTCCTGAAATTTCTTCGGCGGTGCTTTGAAACGGTAGCATAATGGAAAAGGTTGTCAAAAAAATGCCAATGGATGGCAAATGTGAGATTCAGCAGAATCTCGAATACTGGCTAAGCCGCCCGCCGGAGGAACGTATCGCCGAGGTGATGCGTTTGCGACAAATGGTTCATGGCACATCACAGCCTATTAAGAAAGTAGTTCGGATTATTAAGCTCTCAGAAAAATAGGAATCGCGTGGAATAATGATTCCTGCCAACACAACTCAACTCCATAAATCCATGCTGGCATGGTTTTCTCAATATGCCCGCGTGCTGCCGTTTCGGGGGGCGAAGGACCCGTATGCCATCTGGCTGAGCGAGATTATGCTTCAGCAGACGCAGGTTAAGACGGTCATTCCTTATTACGAACGGTTTTTAAAAAAGCTGCCAACAATAGAGGCTCTGGCTGCGGCCAGACTTGACATCATCCTGAAACTCTGGCAGGGGCTGGGATATTATACCCGTGCTAAATCGCTGCATAAAGCCGCACAGGCAATCGTCGAAAAACACAACGGCGTATTCCCAAACGATTTTGAATCCATTCTCGCTCTGCCCGGCATTGGCCGCTATACGGCGGGCGCGATTGCTTCGATTGCATTCGGTCTGCAAAAACCCGTCCTTGACGGTAATGTGATTCGTGTCCTGTGCCGCCTGTACGCAATCAAAGAAAACCCTGCGGATGCGAAAGTGCGTGAAACCTTATGGACGATTGCCGAAGAGCTTTTGCCGGAGAAAAACTGCGGCGACTGGAATCAGTCGCTGATGGAACTGGGTTCGGAAATCTGCACGCCGAAAAATCCGCTGTGCCAGTCTTGCCCTGTACAGCAATTTTGCCTTGCCTGGCGGGATAATCTGCAAAATGAATTGCCGATTCGCAAGAAAGTAAAAGCCACGCCGCATTATACGGTGGTTGTTGCGCTAACGGTCAATGAGCAGGGGAAAATACTGATTGATAAACGCAAGCCCGAAGGTTTTCTGGGCGGGATGTGGGAGCTGCCCGGCGGTAAGAAAAAGAAAGGCGAAACCTTCACTGAAGCTATCGAGCGGGAAGTCCTTGAAGAAACGGGGCTAACGGTCAAGGCCGGTAAAAAACTGTGTGTGGTCAAACACGTCTATTCGCATTTTTCAGTCTCTTTGCACACCTATCTGTGCAGCCCCATTTCCGGCAAAGCCAAAGCGATAACCTGCGATGCGGTCAAATGGGTTAAACCGACAGAGTTGGACAAATTTGCTTTCCCCGCAGGGACGATGAAAATTTTCAAAACCCCGCTTGTCCGAAAGCAGCTTGTTACCTCTAAATCCGCCCCTTCATCGCCGTAACCCGCTGGTGCGCTAAGCGTGTCGGTTCGGGCAGGCGGTATCGTGTGCAGCACATCATCACAATTTCAATTGCCTGCTTGTGTGTAACCTTGTGTCCCGGCGAGATAAACAGCGGTTTTACATTTTGCCGGGTCCGTAAGACCGACCCAATCCGTTCACTTTTATCCATCAGCGGCGAGTAGGTTCCTTTTTCTCGCGGCGGGTCTTGAAAGGTCCCGATAAGTCGGCTTTTGGCGCAGCCGATAGTCGGAATATTCAGAAAAAGCCCCAGATGACTGGCCAGCCCAAGCCGTCGCGGATGGGCGATGCCCTGTCCATCCACCAACACCGCATCCGGCGGCATCCGTAGTTTCCGCATCGCCTCCAGACACGCCGGCGCCTCCCGAAATGATAACAATCCCGGCACATATGGAAACTTCACTTCCATCACGGCTTCGGCGGTTTCAACCACCTCAAATGCAGAACCATCCACGGTCAAGCTCATCCGCTTAGGGCGGGCTTCGCTTGGCCATGCCACCCAACGCAGCACCACCGCAACCGCGGCAATCCGCTTTTTATCCCGGCTAAATGCGCAATCCAGCCCCGCTACAATACGGGGCAAATCCGGCATCGAAGTCAGTTGAACCCGGCCGGCCAGTTGCCGCTGGAGGGCGACCGCCTGGGCGGGCGAACAATCCCAAGAATGTAAGTCCAATATATTCATAATGTTAAATAAAAATCCAAAGAAAAAGACTTGTCTTTTATAGACAAAATCGGTTATGATGGCAAGTTTGATTTCTTGTATTTATTGGCAGTACCTGTACAACGCCTATGGAAAGGTCATAAAACGTGTCCGGCGACGCGAAATATATTCGGATTACAGGAGCTTCGGAACACAACCTGAAGAATATCAGTATTGATATTCCCCGCGACCAGTTTGTCGTGATTACCGGCATTTCCGGCTCCGGCAAAAGCTCTCTGGCCTTTGATACTATTTACGCCGAAGGTCAGCGGAAATATGTTGAATCGCTCAGCGCCTATGCCCGGCAATTTCTCGAACAGATGCAAAAGCCGCATGTTGAGCATATCGAGGGTCTGCCGCCGACTATTGCCATTGAGCAGCGTTCGGCGGGCAATAACCCCCGTTCGACGGTAGCGACCACGACGGAAATTTATGACTATTGCCGTTTGCTTTTTGCCCGGGTCGGCACGCCTCACTGCTGGATTTGCGGCAAACCCATCTCCAGCCAGCACGCCTCGCAGATTGTCGATTCGCTGCTAAGCAAACCCGAAGGAACGAAATTGCAGCTTTGCGCCCCGCTGATCAGCGGCCAAAAAGGCGAACACAAGGATATTTTCGCCCGCATTCTCCGCGAAGGTTTTGTTCGCGTCCGTGTCGATGGCGAGGTCTATGATATCCGTTCCATTCCGCCGCTGGATAAAAATAAAAAACACGATATCGCCGCCGTCATTGACCGGTTGATTATCCGCCCTTCGATCCGGGTACGGCTGGCCGATTCGATCGAAACGGCGCTGAAAGTCGGCGATGGCCTGCTGACGGCAATGCTCCAGGAACCCGATCCGGCACATCCCGGCGAAAACACCAATGGCTCATCCGGCGCATGGCACGATGTGATTTATAGCGAAAAATTTGCCTGCAATGACCACCCGGAGGCTTCGCTTTCGGAGCTGTCGCCGCGGCTGTTTAGTTTCAACAGTCCCTACGGCGCCTGCCCATCCTGCGATGGACTTGGTACGATTCTTGAATTCGACTCAGATTTGATTGTGCCGGATAAAGCTGAATCACTTCAGGGCGGCGCCATTGACGCCTGGCGCAAAGGCGGCAAGCGGATGAACATCTTTTATAACCGGCTCATTCGCCGGTTCTGCCGCAATTTTGAAATCGATCCGGCGACGCCTTATAGCGATATTCCCGCGGAGGTTCGCAAAATTCTGCTTCATGGCACGAGTGATGAAGATGAACGCCGCTACCGCACGGAATTTGAAGGCGTTATTCCCAACCTCAAGCGACGGTGGGAAAATACCGACAGCGAATATGTCAAAGCCCGCCTGCACGGATATCTGTCCGAGCAGTCCTGCAAATCCTGCAATGGCGCCCGGCTGCGTCCTGAGGCGATGGCCGTTACCATCGGCGGCAAAAATGTTGCCAGTGTCGTGCAGATGAGCGTTGATCTGGCGCGTGTCTATTTCGATACGCTTGTGTTGAATGAGGAACAGACGCTGATTGCCGCCCAGCCGCTCAAGGAAATTCGTGCCCGGCTGAAATTTCTTGCCGATGTCGGGCTGGGTTATCTGACGCTCGACCGTTCCAGCCGTACCTTATCCGGCGGCGAAGCCCAGCGCATCCGTTTAGCCACACAAGTCGGCTCCGGGTTGGTCGGATGCTGTTATGTGCTGGATGAACCGACGATTGGTCTGCATCGCCGCGACAACGATCGCCTGCTTGGGATTCTTAAAGAATTGCGTAAAATCGGCAATACCGTTCTGGTTGTCGAACACGATGAAGATGTGATAGCCGAGGCGGATCATTTGATTGATATTGGCCCCGGCGCCGGCGACCATGGGGGAAGACTCATCGCGCAGGGCACGCTGGCCGATATCTGCGCCGCGGAAGAATCCATCACCGGGCAGTATCTATCCGGCAAAAAACGCATTGAAATGCCCGAAACACGCAAGAAACCGGTTCTCACCAATTGCATCGAAGTGAAAGGCGCAGCCGAAAACAATCTTAAAAATGTCAATGCCAAATTTCCCATAGGCGTTTTTACCTGTGTTACCGGCGTCTCCGGCTCGGGCAAAAGCACGCTCGTTACTGAAATTCTGCTTAAGGGTCTTAACCGCCGCCTGCATGGCACCGGCGACAAACCCGGCAAACATAAAAATATCATCGGGCTGTCCAACATCGACAAGGTTATCGAAATCGATCAATCGCCGATTGGCCGGACGCCCCGCAGCAATCCCTCGACCTACACCGGCGTATTTGACCTGATCCGCGCGCTGTTTGCCCTGACGCGTGAAGCCAAAATCCGGGGCTATAAGCCCGGACGTTTCAGTTTCAATGTCAAGGGCGGACGCTGCGAACATTGTCAGGGGCAGGGAACGAAAAAAATCGAAATGCATTTCCTGCCGGATGTCTATGTCATCTGCCAGGAATGCAAAGGCACGCGGTACAATCCCGAAACGCTGCAAATTACCTACAAAGGCAAGAATATCGCCGATGTTCTTGAGATGCGGATTGAAGAGGCGCGCGAATTTTTTGCCAACTTCCCGAAAATCGTTCGACTGATAAAGGCGCTCTGCGATGTCGGTCTGGGCTATATGACGCTGGGTCAATCCAGCACCACGATGTCCGGCGGCGAAGCCCAGCGTGTGAAGCTGGCCGCCGAACTGGGCCGTCCGGGGACGGGACATACGATGTATATTCTCGATGAGCCGACGACCGGCCTGCACTTTGCCGATATTCACAACCTGCTCAATG